>CAZXIG010000022.1:0-21475 GCA_964640405.1 uncultured Candidatus Kuenenia sp. | reverse complement strand
TCGGGGGTCGCGCGCAGCCGCCGGTGAATTTTGACTGCCAGAGTTGGCGCACCACGTCAGTTGAGCATGCGACGTCAAAATCCGCCGGCGGCGAGCACGTGCCCCCGACCGGCGGCGCCCACCGAAAGACCGCGATTCCTTGAAGGTTCTACCGACCGCAACTACAACAACCGCACCATCTACGGCAGATTTCCCTTGGAGACAGACGCGATGCACGTTCCCCTGGTGGTGCTGGGTGGCGGTCCGGGCGGCTATGCGGCCGCGTTCCTCGCCGCCGACCTCGGCATGCAGGTCGCCATCGTCGATCGCGACGCCCGCCTCGGGGGCACCTGCCTGCTCCGCGGCTGCATCCCCTCGAAGGCGCTGCTGCACGTGGGCCGCGTGCTCGCCGAGTGCCGCGAAATGGAGGAGTGGGGCATTCACCTGCCGAAGCCAAAGATCGACATCGCCGCCCTGCGGGCCCGGAAAGACAAGGTGATCTCCACGCTCACCGGCGGCCTGGCCACGCTCGCCCGCCGGCGCAACGTGACGGTCATCAACGGGACGGCGCGGTTCACCAATTCCAAGACGCTCGAAATCGCCGCGGCGGAGCCGGGGGGCGCGAGCCAGACGCTGACGTTCGACCATTGCATTCTCGCCTCGGGATCGCGGCCCGCCCGCATTCCGGCATTCGACATCGGCAGCCCGCGGGTGATGGATTCGACCGGCGCCCTCGAATTGGCCGACGTGCCCGAGTCGCTGCTGGTCGTCGGCGGCGGCTACATCGGCCTCGAAATGGGCACCGTCTACGCCGAACTCGGCTCGAAGGTGTCGGTCGTGGAACTCACCGACACGCTCCTGCCCGGAGCCGACCGCGATCTCGTGAAGCCGCTGCAGCAGCGGCTGGAGAAGCTGTTCGAGTCGATCATGCTCCGCACCAAGGTCGTCGGCCTCGAGGACACGGGCTCGGCCGTGAAGGTGCGGTTCGAGGGGCCCGACGGCCCGTCGTCCCGCGAGTTCTCGCGGGTGCTGGTGGCCGTGGGCCGCCGGCCGAATTCCGACGGCATCGGCCTGGAGAACACGGGCGTGAAGGTGAGCCCCAGGGGCTTCGTCGAGGTCGATGGCCAGCAGCGGACCGCCGACCCGCACATCCTCGCGATCGGCGACGTGTGCGGCGAGCCGATGCTCGCCCACCGCGCCAGCCACCAGGGCAAGGTGGCCGTGGAGACGCTGCACGGCGAGGCCGCGCTGTTCGCGCCGCGGGCGATTCCGGCCGTCGTGTTCACAGATCCCGAGATCGCCTGGGCGGGGCTCACGGAGCAGGAAGCGACGGCCTCCGGTCGCAGTGTCGAGATCAGCCGTTATCCGTGGGCCGCCAGCGGACGCGCCCACGCGCTCGGTCGCACCGACGGGCTCACGAAGATCCTCGTCGATCCGGAGTCGGAGCAGGTGCTTGGCGTGGGCATCGTGGGCCCCGGGGCCGGCGAGCTCATCGCCGAGGGAGTGCTGGCCATCGAGATGGGCTGCACGGCTCGCGACCTCATGGAGGCGATCCACCCCCATCCCACGCTCGGCGAAACGGTCGCCTTCTCGGCCGAGAATTTCTTCGGCCTGGCAACCGAGATCTACCGCCCCCGCGCCGAATCAGCGGCTCACTGATCGTCCGCGACCGGGGCTGCGGGTGGCTCGTAACCCTCGGGCAGATGGGCGGCGGCGATGAGGCGGCTCCAGGGGCCCGCGAACTGGGTGTCGGCTGCCCCGGCCCCGAGCGGGGGCTGCGGTTTCGTTGCGGCCCCTTCGTCGTCAGCCTCGGGGTTCGCCTCGATCTCGGCGGGTTCGGCGGGCTGCGCGTCATCAGGCAGACTGGCATCGTCTGCCGGTGAGGCACCGCGTCGTGCCGGAGATTCCTCCTGAACACCCGGCACGGCCGACCTCGGCGGTGCCACTGGCGTCGCTGCCTCCGTGGCCGATGTCTGGATCACACCCTGGTCCGACCACCGCCGCCACTGGGTGCCGTAGTAGCCGAACTGCCCGGGTCGCACCGGACACGACGGCACGCACATGCCGTCCCTGCAAGCGGCCGCGTGATGAAAGCCCGCAGGCTGCACGTGGCCGCGGGCCTTGCCATCGGCACCGCAGCAGCCGGCTCCACCGGCCGGGGTCACCGCCGGATCGAACATCACCCGTGGCTTCGGGCCGCGAACCGGCGCCGCTGCCCGCATTGCGGAGCTGGACAAGTCGGCCGCGAACGCGGTCGAACAGACGAGCAGCCACGCCCCATAGGCGACGAGCGCCGGGCGGCTGCGGTGACGTTCGCGATGCGGATGCGTGAAGGGCATCATGGGTGGCATGGTTTCACTCGTTCCGGTTGACCGCAGGGCTCGCCCAGGCGGCACAACCGGCACCGCTTCACCTATCGTGAAATCCACAGGCTGAACTTTCACCGGTTTAAGCTCCCGCCCGCTTTCTGCCGCGGGGAACCGTTCCCGGGGGCAAAACCCCGGGGAACGCGGGAATTCGGCAGCTTGGCGAAGACGGGCGGAGGTTGCCCGGTTCGTCTAGAATCGGGGGAGTCTCTCCGGCGGTTTGCTCCGGGCGGCTTTCGCGGTCCTGCATCGGGTTTTGTCCCGCGGTTTTCGAGGGTTTTGGTCAGTGAAACGCGTCAATATTCGGTTCCTGCTGTTGTTCATTCTCGGGCTCGCCCTCCTCGCCGGAGGCACGGTCGCTCTCAACCGGTATCAGGTCGATCGCAATGCGGGCACCCTTGCCAAGCAGGCGAGGCAGAGACTGGAGGAAGGCAAGGCCGCGGAAGCACTCGGGCTTTTCGCCCGTTATCTCGGCATGCGGCCCGGGGACGCCGAGGTGCATGCCGAATATGCCGAACTGGTACTCGAGCGGGCGCTCGCTGCCGACGCGACTCAGGGCGACCTGTCGCGGGCCTACAACACGCTCGAAGAGGCGGTGCGGCGAAATCCCGAGAAGGACGCGTTGCGGCGCAAACTCGCCGAGTTCCAGCTCCGGATTGGTCGTGCGGTCGACGCCCGCGAGCACCTCGACGTGCTCAAGGAGCGGCTCGCGGCCGGCACGATCCAGAAGGGCGAGGGCGAAGACGCCGACGCACCGGTTATCGATGCCGACATGATCCAGTTGTTGCTGGCGCAGTCGTTCGCTGGCGCCGGCGACTTCGATACAGCCGCGAAGCTGGCCGGCGAGCTGATCGGGTACGACATGTCTCAGCGGGCGTTTGATCCGGCCAAAAAAACGGCGGGCTCGACCGACGCCTATATCCTGCTCGCGTCCATCCTGCAGCAGCGGTTTTCCGATCCGCCATCCGCCGATGCCGTGCTCACCGAAATGGTGACACGCCGCAGCGACGACGCCCAGGCATGGCTCGCGATGTCCCGATGGCATCGTCAGGCGTCCGACTTCGACGCCGCCGCCAAGGACATCGACAAAGCGGCCGCCATCGCCCCCGACGACATCAACGTCGTGTTCGGCAGCTTCGAACTCGCCCTGGCGCGACGGGATCTCGCCAATGCTGAGCAGTTGGCACAACGGGCCGGAGAGCTGTTTCCGGCCGACGAGCGGGTGTATCGCGGGATGGCTTCGGTTGCCCTGCAGCGCAATGACTTGGCCGCGGCGGAGAAGGCCCTGCGGAAGGGAACGGCTGAACTGCCGAACAAGGCGTCGTTGCTCCTCATGCTCGCCGATGTGCTCCTGCAGCAGAATAACATCGACGAAACCGACCAGATCGTGGCCCGGATCAAGGAACTCTACGGCTCCACGAGTCCGGCCGTGGGACTCCTGGAAGGCCGGCTCTTGATCGCCCGCCAGCGCTGGCCACAGGCGCTCCAGAAATTCGAGCAGATCCGGCCGCTGGCCGCCGGCCTTACGGATCTCACCCGCCAGATCGACCTCTGCCTCGGCCAGTGCTACGAGCAGCTACAGGAGTTCGACGAGCAGCTCGACATCAACCGCCGCATCCTCGTCGATGATCCGACCTCCCTGGCGGCTCGGGCAGGCGCTGCCTCCGCGTTGGCGGCTGCCGGACAGACGGAAGAAGCCCTTCGCGAGTTCGAGTCGGTCGCCGCATCGATTCCGGCCGATCGCCTGCCGGCCATTCCCCAGGTCTGGTACCCGCTGGTGCAGCTCCGCCTCGCTGAACAGCTCAAGCTCCCCGCCACCGACCGCGACTGGTCGGCCCTCGACTCCCTCGTGAACACGCTCGACGAATCGCCGGTCATGTCGCCGACACAGATCGCCCTGCTGCGGGCCGACATTCTTTCACGGAAAGGTGAAAATGCGGCCGCGATCGCTCTCCTCGAGAAGGCGACGCGTTCGCCCACGGCGGAGCCGCAAATCTGGTCGGCGCTCGCCACGCTCACGCTCCGGGATCAGGGAGTGGACGCGGCCCGCAAGGTGCTCGATCGCATTCCCGAGCCGCAGCGGCAGGGGAGCGGGATGATGATCATCGAGGCCCAGATCGCCGCCGCCGATCCGGGCGAAGAGGGCTCGAAGTCGCTTGCCGCGATCGCGTCGCGGGCCGAGGCGATCGGCGGTGACGAGGCCGCGAAGGTGCTGGCGTCATTGGCGTCGCTGCAGCTCGCGCGGGGCGCCCGCGACGAGGCCGAGGCGTTGTTGCGCAAGGCCGCCGCGCTCCAGCCCGACGACCTGCGATCACGCACGGCGATCCTCGAACTGGCGCTGAGCGCCGGCGACGTGGAGAAGTCTCGCGCGGCGGCCGCCGACATTCGCGCCGTCGCGGGCCCCACCAACGCGCGGTCGCTGGTCGCGGAAGCAGGCGTGAAGATCCTGGAAGTGCGAGCCGGGCAGCAGAAAAACGAACAGCAAGAAGGGCGGATCAATCTTTCGGATGACGATCGCCGACTGCTCGACGAGGCCCGCAACCTGCTCATCGAAGCGGAAAACGAGCGGCCGGGCTGGCACCTCATCCAGCGGTCTTTCGCGGAGGTGGAGGGGCTGAAGGGGGATCTGGAAGCTGCCATCGAGCGGCTGCAGCAGGCCCTGCGGCTCGATCCCGCGAATCCCGAGATCGTCAGGCAACTCGTCGGGCTGCTGTATGCAACCAACCGCACCGAAGAGGCCCGAGCCGCACTGGACTCGCTGGGCGGCGTGGGCGCGGCCGGCTTCGAGCGGCTCTCGGCGGAACTCGAGCTCCAGGCGGGCAAACTCGAAGAGGCCGTCGTCTTGGCGGAGCGAAGCGTGAAGGCCGACTCCACGAATCCCGGCGAGCTGCTCTGGCTGGGCCAGCTGCTCGATCGCTCGGGGAAGTCGGAGCGGGCGGGTGACGTGCTGGCCCGTGCGGTGGAGTTGGCTCCCGAGAAAACGGAAGTCTGGTTGGCTCTCTTCGCACACCAGCTGGGCGATGGCCGACGCAGGGCCGCCGAGAACACGCTGGACAACGCCGCCAAGGCCCTGCCCGAGCCGCAGCGACAGCTCGTGCTCGCGCAGGGTTACGAAATGCTGGGGCGACTCGAGGACGCAGGGCGTGAGTATCGCGACGCGGCCAAGCTCGCGGAGGACGATATCACCGTGCATCGCGCCAACGCGGAATTCCTGTTGCGTCATGGCCGACTCAAGGATGCGCGGCAGGCGCTCGAGCAGCTGCTCGCACGGTCGGATGACCTGCCCAACGCGCGGACCGCGAAGACCTGGGCGCGGCGAAAAATGGCCGAACTCGTGGCGGAGCGCGGAACCTATCGCGATCTGGAGGAAGCGATCGCCTTGATCCGCCAGAACGCGCTCGCCGACGGCAGCCTCGAGAGCGACGACGCACAGATGGAGATTTCACTGCTCGTCAACCGCCCCGAGCCCGTGAGTTGGTCACGCGCCATCGAGGTGATCGAGCAACTCAAGGAGAAGCAGCCCCTCTCGACCGGGCAACGTCTGACGCTGGCCGGCCTCCTCGAAAAGACGGGCCGCTGGATCGAGGCTCGCGACGAGCTCATGTCGATCCTCTCGGCTCCGAGCGCCCCGCCGGCCGTGGTCGGCATGCTCGTCGAGAAGCTGATCGACCACGATGAGTTGGAGAATGCCCGCTCATGGCTGAAGCGGCTGGCCAAGGCGGCCCCCACGGCCCCGGTCACGCTGGCGCTCGAGGCCCGGATCGCGGCGGCGGCCAACGACCGAACGGCGGCCGCTGAGGCCGCCCGCAAGCTGATGCCCAAGGACAACGTGTCGGCAGAACAAGCAGGGCAGCTCGCCGCCATCGCCCGGCTCATGGAGGACATCGACTTTCCCAAGGCCGCCGACCAGGTGCTGACCAAGCTGGCGACACTCTCCTCCGACGGCGTCATTGCGCGAGCCGAGTTCCTCGGCCGCCACGGCCGGGCGACCGAGGCGCTCGACCTGCTCGAGACTCGGTGGGACGACCTGCCCCTCGAACGGCTGCTGTCGGCCGCCGTCTCCACGGCCCGCTCCAAGAACACCGCCACGACGGAGGCCGCGAGGCTCGACGGCTGGTTCGCCAAGGCACGGCGGATCGATCCCGGATCGATCGCGATCCCGTTGCTCGAAGCCGAGCTGCGAGGCCTGCAAAACCGGCCGCAGGATGTGGAGGCGATCTACCGCGGACTGCTGGAGCGGTCGGATCTCTCGACGATGCAGACCGCGATCGTCTCCAATAATCTCGCCTTCCATCTGGCGGCCCCCGCCACCGCCACCGAGGCCCGCAAGCTGATCGATGCCGCGATCAGCACGCTCGGACCGCACCCCGATCTGCTCGATACGCGAGCCATCGTGCACCTCGCCGTCGGCGAGGACGAGCAGGCCGTGGCCGATCTCGAGCAGGCGGTGCTCCAGCCGAGCGACGTGAAGTTTCTGCACCTCGCCTATGCCCAGTTCCGCACCGGCGACACGGCGGCCGCGCGAAAGTCGCTGGCGTCGAGCCGCAAACAAGGGCTTGCCGAGGACCGCCTCTCCGCCGCCGACCGCAGCCGCCTCGCCGAACTGGAGGCAGCCCTCGGCCCCGCCACCGAGCAGGTCACTTCGGCCGGGCAGGCTGGAGACGGATGAGGCTCTTACCGCCCGCCCCCTTGCAGCATTCGCGAGCGGGCCAGGGCGTCCTCAGCCTCGGCAATCCGGCCACCACGCATGCAGGCGACGCTCAGGGCCGTGTAGCTGAAGGGGTCATTCGGCTCGAGTTCGCAGACGCGTCGGGCGTGACGGACGGCGTCGTCGTGCCGCTCGAGCCTGGTGCACCAGGCCGCAAGCGCCGAATGGGCGAGGGCAAAATCGGGAGCATCGGCCACCAGGGCCTCCAAGGCCGTGACGGCTCCGGCGAGATCGCCTCCGTCCTTCAGCCGCTCCGCGGCCGCATAGCGATCCTCCCGGCTCGTTGTCTCTGCCATCGACGCAGCGTCTCCTGAGCGTGTGCCAATCGGGCGAAGGCCCGAACGGGCCCCGGAATCCCGGAGCCAACGAGTATAGGCTCCCGAAAGGCCGTGGCGACGGCGGCGACGCGGCCTCGTCCACCGGCCCGCCGCCCACCCTGGCTGGCGAAATGGGAAAGTCGGGCAAGGCGGTCGCGGAGGGGGCCAATTGGCATTGAATCCGAGGGCCCGGGCAGCCGATAAACCCCGGGTCCGACACGAAACCGCGACGGCGAAAGGCACGCAGTGAGCATTCATCCCCTTGCCGTTGTCAGCCCCCAAGCCCGGCTCGGTGCGGGTGTGAAAGTGGGAGCATTCGCCACCGTCGAGGCGGATGTCGAACTCGGCGATTTTTGCAGCGTCGCGAGCGGCGCCGTCGTGAAATCGGGAGTCACCGCGGGCTGCCACAACGAGTTTGCCGAGCATTCGGTGATCGGGGGGGCGCCGCAGCACGCGGCGCGGCCGGAACAGGTGGGTCGCGTCGTGATCGGCGACCACAACGTGTTCCGCGAATACGTCACCATCCATCGGGCTTTGAAGCCTGGGACTGCGACCGTCGTAGGGAGCCATAACTACATCATGGCTGGGGCCCACTTCGCCCACGACGTCACCGTCGGCAACAACTGCATCTGTGCGAACAACGCGCTGTTGGGCGGCCACGTGACGGTCGAGGACCGTGCGTTCGTTTCGGGGGCCGTGGCGGTGCATCAGTTCTGCCGCATCGGCCGGCTGGCGATGGTCGGGGGTCATGCCCGCGTCGTCCAGGACGTGCCCCCGTACATGCTGCTCGACGGCCAGACGGGCTGCGTCGTCGGCCTGAACGTGGTCGGCCTGCGGCGCAGCGGCCATACCGCCGACGACATCGCCGACCTGAAAGCCGCGTACCGCGTCATCTACCGCAGGGGTCTGCCGTGGCGCGACGTGCTCGAAGCCCTCCGGCAGGAGTTCACGGCCGGGCCGGTCGTGCACCTCCGCGACTTCCTCGGCGGCGGCAGCCGCGGCTTTGCCCAGGAGCGTCGGGCTCCTCCCAGCAGCCCCACCCTCAGGCTTCGGGTGCCGGAAGAGGAGACCTCCGACCTTCGCTCGAAGGCCGGCTAATCCCGTTCGTCCGCCGGCGCGGCGCCTTCGTCCAGCCCGTACCGCTGCAGCTTGCGCCGCAGCACGGACCGGTCGATCCCGAGCATCTTCGCGGTGAGCGACTTGTTGCGCATCGCGGCGGCGAGCGTGCGCTCGAGATGAATCCGTTCGACGTCGGCCAGCGTCGGCCAGCTCTCCTGGGCGTCGGCCGGTGCTGCGGTCGCGGACGTCGGCGTGGCCACGGGAACGGACGGCTGAAGCTTGGGCTCGACCCGATAGACGCCGGACAAGGGCGTGGGTGACACGATTCCCTGGCTCGCCGCGAGGGTCATGGCGGTCGGGCCGCGGGGCTCGATCGCGGCGGGAATGCCAGCGCCCATCAGTCCCGTCAGCGCGTCGGGGTCGATTTCGTCCCCGGACGAAAACATGACCGCCCGCTCGAGCACGTTCTCGAGTTCGCGGACGTTGCCAGGCCAGGCGTAGCCCTGCAACACCTCGATCGCCGCGGGGGCCAGCGTGCAGAGTGGCATGCCATGCCGGGCCGCCAGTTCGGCCAGATAGCGGTCGGCGAGCACCGGGATGTCTTCCCGCCGCTCGCGCAGCGGCAGCGTGCGAATCGTCACCACGTTGAGGCGGTAGAAGAGGTCCTCGCGGAAACGTCCGGCCTGAACCTCCTGCGCCAGGTCGCGATTCGTGGCGGCCAGCACCCGAACGTCAACCGGAATCTCCTGGTGGCTTCCCACGGGCACCACCACCCGCTGCTGCAATACTCGCAAGAGCTTCGCCTGGAGCTCCAGCTCCATCTCCCCGATCTCGTCGAGGAAGATCGTGCCGGAGTCGGCGGCACGGAAGCAGCCGAGCGTGGCTGACGTGGCGCCGGTGAACGAGCCCTTCAAATGCCCGAACATGTGGCTCGCGAACAGGGTGCCGGTCGTCACCGCACAGTCGACCGGGATGAACGGCCTCGTCGTGCGACGGCTGCAGGCATGGATGGCCCGCGCGATCAGCTCCTTGCCGGTGCCGCTCGGCCCGATGATGAGCACGTTCGATTGATGGACCGCCACGAGCTCGATCGACCGGCGCACCTGTTCTGCCCACGCCGAAACGCCGACGATCCGCTGGATGGCGGCGGCAGGCGACTGTTTTTCCGTCGTCGAAGGCATGTGCTCGTTCGCTCGCTTGACCGATGCCGGCGATTGCCACCCCACGTACGTTGAGCAACCCGAGATAGGGTACCGCAAGCCGAGTTTCGTCGCCAGCACGAAGCCGCCCCCCTCAGATTGGAGGGGCGTCCTGTGACGATGGTTCCCGGCTTGTCGATCGCAGCGAATTTTCCGCGGGCGCAAAGCTCGCTTGTCGGGCAAAGTTGGGCAAAGATTGCAGTGTCATGCCCGCAACGCTTGTCGACCATCCGCCGCCCCCCTCCGCTGCCCACCGGATCGCCATCCGCCCGCCGCGTCGACGGCCATGGCTGCTCGTAGCCATCGGCTGCGGTCTCGTGGCGCTGACCTGGCTGCTCCTCGACCGCCTGCTCGTCGACCGCCGGCCGATCGTCGTGGGCATCCTTCATTCGCGGTCGGGGCCGATGGCCGTGAGTGAAAACGCGATGATCGATGCCGAGGTGCTGGCGCTCGAGGAGATCAACCGCGCCGGCGGCCTTCTGGGCCGGCCCGTGCGCTGGGTGATCGCCGATGGCGCCTCCGATTCGCCGACGTTCGCCCGCGAGGCCGAGCGGCTGATCCGGGAGGAGCGGGTGTCCGTGATCTTCGGCTGCTGGACGAGCGCCTGCCGCAAGGGAGTGCTGCCCGTCGTCGAGTCGGCCGACCACCTGCTCGTCTACCCCATGGCCTACGAGGGCATGGAGCAGTCGCCCAACATCGTCTACACCGGTGCCGCACCGAACCAGCAGATCACGCCGGCCGTGCAATGGTGCCACGACGTGCTGGGGGCGAGGCGGTTCTTCCTCGTCGGCTCCGACTACATCTGGCCGCGGTGCGTGAACGCGATCGTCACCGACCACCTCCGGGCGATCGGGGCCGAGGTGGTGGGGGAGGAATATATTCCGTTCGGCGGCACGGACATGGACGCGATCGTGAAGCGGATCGCCGCCGCCAAGCCCGACGTGATCCTCAGCAGCGTGGTCGGCGACTCGGCTCTGGCATTCGCCCGGGGCCTGCGCGCGTCCGGCATCCGACCTGAACAGACGCCCGTCGTCACCTTCGCGATCGGAGAGAACGAACTCGCCACGGCCGCGGGCGTGGACATGGTCGGCGACTATGCCGCCTGGAACTATTTCCAGAGCATCGACCGACCCGAAAACCGCGCGTTCGTCACGGCCTTCAAGGCGGCCTACGGCGCCAACCGCACGACTTCCGACGTGATGGTGGCCGCCTACGACAGCGTGAAGCTGTGGGCGCAGGCCGTGCGGGAGGCGAGCACCGCCGACGTGCGGCAGGTGCGGGCCACCCTGCGGCACCAGAGTCTTGCCGCGCCCGAAGGCATCATCGCCGTCGATCCCGAGACGCAGCACACGTGGCGGCCGGTGTTCATCGGCCGCATCCGGGCCGACGGCCAGTTCGACGTCGTCTGGTCGAGCCGTGCGGCCGTGCGGCCCGTGCCGTTCCCGATTTCACGGTCGCGTTCGGATTGGGAGGGGTTCGTCGCCGATCTGCACCAGCGCTGGGGCGGCCGCTGGACAGCCCCTCCGGCATCCCCCGATCCGGCCGACGCCAGGAGCGGACGATGACCAGCCGGGCCCTGACGACCGACGTCGCCGATCAGCCTCTGCGCCGCTCCATCGCGGGACGGCTCGTCTTCTGGTTCCTGGTGATCGCGCTGATCCCGTGCGCGATCCTCACCGCGATCACCGCGCGGATCGCGGCGACCGCCCTCGAGGACGCGGTGCGGGCGAACCTCGTGCAGATCGCCGCCGGCAAAGCCGGGGAACTCGAGGCCTATGCAGCCGAACGCGTCCGCGATGGCACCGCCCTGGCCCGCAGTCCCACCTTCGTCAGCGCCCTGCAGACACTCGCCGCGATCCCCGCCGACGCTCCTGCCGTGGAGCGCACCAGTCTGGTGGAGGCCGGCCGCGAGTACCTCGACTACTTCACCTACGTGGCGAAGGCCTTCGGCTACAGCCAGCTGCTCCTCATCGACGAGGCGGGCCGGGTCGTCTTCGCGCTCGATGACTCGGTCCCGACGGGCGTGCCGCTGCTCTCGGGGGCGCTGGCCTCGTCGGAGCTTGCAGCCGGATTCGACCGGGCCCGCACCCTGCTCCAGGCCGACCTCGGCGGCTTCCAGACCTACGGCCAAGCCGCCGAGCCGCTCGCGTTCGTCACCTGCCCGATCCTCGACAAAGGCCGGGTGAGCGGTGTGCTCGCCCTGGGGATCGGTCCGCAGCGAATCTGGCAGGTGCTCTCGGATCTCTCCGGCTTGGGCGACACCG
The DNA here is from genome assembly GCA_964640405.1 of uncultured Candidatus Kuenenia sp. Taxonomy (GTDB): domain Bacteria; phylum Planctomycetota; class Planctomycetia; order Pirellulales; family UBA1268; genus QWPN01. Next base: position 9,583 of record CAZXIG010000022.1, on the reverse strand, counting down.
GCGAGATCGTCGCGGCCCAGCTTGCGGGCAACTCGATCCTCGTGACCGTGCCGCTGCGACATGCCCCCGACGCGGCCTTCAAGATGCAGATTCCGCTCGGCAGCGTCGCCGCGGTCGGCGCCCAACGGGCGGCCAATGGTGAGCGGGGCTACGGCATCGTCACCGACTACCGCGGCGAACAGGCGGCCGCGGCCTGGAACTATCTGCCGAGCTTCCGCTGGGGCCTGCTCGTGAAGCAGGATGCCGACGAGGCGTTCGCCCTCGTGCGGTTTCAGCGGGCCGCGCTCCTGGCGTTGTCGCTGGCCACGATCGTGGGCGTGACGCTCGCCGCCCTGCTCGTGGCCCGCACCATCTCCAACCCGATCCGCACGGCCGTCGACATCGCGAAGCAGGTGGCCGGCGGCGACCTGCGGGCCGAAGTCACCGCCAGCTCCGACGACGAGACGGGCGCCCTGCTCACCGCGATCCAGAAGATGACGAGCGACCTCCGCGGCCTGATCGGCCGGATCCAGCGATCGAGCGTGGCCCTCATCTCGACGGCGACCGCGATCCAGGCCACGTCCACCGAACAGCAGCGGGTGATCACCGACTACGGCGCTTCCACCAGCCAGGCCGTGGCCGCCGTCAAGCAAATTTCGGTCACCAGCCAGGAGCTGCTTCGCACCATGACCGAAGTGAATGAGATGGCCGGGCACACGGGCGACATGGCCGCCGAGGGCCGCGGCAGCCTGACCGCGATGGACGGCACGATGCGGCAGCTCGCCGCCAGCACGTCGTCGTTCGGCTCGAAGTTGGCCGTGATCAGCGAGCGGGCCGCCAACATCAATCTCGCGGTCACGACGATCACGAAGGTGGCCGACCAGACGAACCTGCTCTCGATCAACGCCGCCATCGAGGCGGAGAAAGCGGGCGAGTACGGCCTCGGCTTCCTGGTCGTGGCCCGCGAGATCCGCCGGCTGGCCGACCAGACGGCCGTGGCCTCGCTCGACATCGAGCGGATGGTCAAGGAGATGCAGAACAGCGTTTCGTCGGGCGTGATGGAGATGGACAAGTTCGCCGAGCAGGTCCGTGCCGGCGTCCACGAGATCGGCGACGTCTCCACCAAGCTCGGCGACATCATCGGGGCCGTGCAGGGCATTTCCGGCCGCTTCGGCCAGGTGACCGAGGGCATGCGGGCCCAGTCGCAGGGGGCCGAGCAGATCCGCGAGGCGATGATCCGCCTGGCGGAGGGCGCCTCCCGCACCGCCTCCTCGCTCGACGACTTCAACAAGGCGACCGTCCACCTCCGCGAAGCCGTGGGGGATCTCAAGGAGGAGGTGTCGCGGTTCACCGTGTAGGCTGAGGGGGCCCGCAGGGTCTACTCGCGTAAACCGCCGGCCGGGGGCACGTGCTCGCCGCCGGCGGATTTTGACGACGCAGGCTCCATTGGGATGGCACGCCAACTCTGGCAGTCAAAATTCACCGGCGGCTGCGCGCGACCCCCGGCCGGCTCCGCCTCGTTACGTTCACGATCCTTTCGCTTTCGACCGCCGAGCGCGGCCCCGGGCAGCGCTGATTCCTGTCATGCAACTCCTCACCTTCACCGTCGCGAGCCAGGACTACGCGATCGAGTCGCGGCGAGTGGTCGAGGTGCTGCCCCTCGTGCCCGCGCGGCCGCTCCCGCGGATGCCGGCCTACGTGCGGGGAATCTTCACGTATCGAGGCGGCCTCGTGCCGCTCGTCGACCTCGGCGTGCGGCTGGCCGATCAGCCGCCGGCGGAGCGGCTCAGCACGCGGGTGATCGTGGTGGATTTCCTCTGCCCCGGGGCCGCATCGCCGCGAAGGCTCGGGCTGGTCGCGGAACACGTGGTCTCGATCCGTTCGACCGAAGACGCGGAGACATCGCTGCCGCCGCTCGACCTGTCGGCGGCCCCGTTCCTCGGCCGCATGTTCCGGCTGGGCGGACGGACGGTGCAGCTGATCGAGGTCGATCGGCTCCTGCCCCCCGACCTGGCCACGGGGCTCTTTCCGTCCGTCGCGGAGGCCGGCTCATGACTCGGACGCCGCCCACCGTCGATGCCGATGCCGTCGTCGAGCGGGCGCTCGAGCGGTGGATCGGCCTCGATGTCTCGACGATCGGTCGTCCGGCCGTGCAGCGGGCCGCCCGCAGCCGGATGGCGGCGCTCGGCATCGAGACGCCGGCCGCCTACGCGGCGAGGATCGGTGCCGATGATCAGGAACGCGACGCGCTCGTCGAGGAGGTGGTCGTCGCCGAGAGCTGGTTCTTCCGCGACCCGCAGGTGTTCGAATTCGTGAGCCGGTTCGCGACCACGCTCGCGGCCCTGCCCGGGCGGCTTCCGGTGCGGATCCTGTCGGCGCCCTGTGCCGGCGGGGAGGAGCCCTACTCGATCGCGATGGGGCTGCTCGATGCAGGCCTTTCGCCCGGCCAGTTCACGATCGACGCCATCGACGTGAGCCGCGTCGCACTCGCCCGCGCCGCCGCCGGCCGCTACTCGGCGAACGCCTTTCGGAACGCGGACCTGTCGTTCCGCGACCGCTGGTTCGCGAGCGGTCCGGGCGGAAGCGTGCTCCATGACACGATCCGCACGCAGGTGGCGTTCGCTCGCGGCAACCTGCTCGATCCGGCCTTTCACGCGGACCGCGAGGCCTACGACGTCATTTTTTGCCGCAATCTCCTCATCTATCTCGGACCGGATGCCCGGGCCCGCGTCGAAGCGGTGATCGATTCGCTCCTGAAGCCGGACGGCCTGCTCGTTCTCGGAGCCGCCGAGCCGCCGATCTTGCGGGGCAATTGGATTCCGGCGGGGGGAGCCTCGGTATTCGCCCTGCGCCGGGGCGTCGCCAGCCAGGCTGCCTCACGGTCGCAGCCACGTGCCGCCATTCCACGGCCCCTCGCGTCCGCAGGCCGTCGCCGCGCTCCGGCGGCGGGCACCCCGCCGACCGCCGGCGCTGCCACCGGCGCGCCGCCGCGGCCGACGAATGCCCCTGCAGCGGCCGATTCGGCCACCGTGTCGACGACGCTCGACGACGTGCTGGCGAGGGCCGGCCAACTGGCGAATGCCGGCCGCTATCACGACGCGATCGTCGTCTGCGAGGAGGCGCGGGCCGCTCTCCCGCCGTCACCACGGCTTTTCTTCCTGATGGGCATGCTGCATCAGGCCGCCGGTGACCTCGACCGCGCCGAAGGCTGCTTCCACAAGACGCTCTACCTCGACGCCTCGCACGACGAGGCGCTGCTCGCCCTCGCGCTGCTGGCCACCCAGCGTGGCGACCACACGATGGCGGAGACCTATCGACAGTCGGCAGCCCGCGTGCTGGCCCGCAAGGAGGTGACATGAGCGACGCACACCGTGCCCGCCCCGCCCCGGTCGCGCCGCCTCAGCCCGATTGCTGGCGGACGATCGGCATCAGCGGCGACAAAAGCTGCCCGGAACTCGCGACCTACATCCACTGCCGCAACTGCCCCGTGCTCGCGGATGCCGCTCGCATGTTTTTCGAACGCGAGGCGCCCGCCGGCTATCTCGACGCATGGCGGGAGATTCTGGAGGAGCCGGTCGCGGAAGCCGAGGCGGAGAGCACGAGCGTGCTCGTCTTCCGCCTCGGCAGCGAATGGTTCGCCCTCCCGACCGACGTGCTCGTGGAGGTGACGCCCCCCCGGCCGCTCCACCGGGTGCCTCATCGCGACGGCGGAGGCCTGGCCGGCATCGTCAATATCCGCGGCCAGTTGCAGCTGTGCATGTCGCTCCACGCGATCCTCGGCCTGCCGGGAGGCCCCACGGTCACGACGGCCGTCGTGGAGCCCGCGGCGCGGCTGCTCGTCGTCGAGCGCGGGGGCGACGCAGGCCTCGAGCGGTGGGTGCTCGGCGTCGACGAGGTGATCGGTGTGCAGCGAATACCCCGTAGCGGGCTGCGGCCGGTGCCATCGACCGTCAGCCAGTCCCAAGCCCGCTGCTCGACGGCCCTCTTCGAGTGCCAGGAGCGGGCCGTCGGCCTGCTCGATGCGGCTCGGGTGTTCGCCGCCCTGAAAGGCATGGTGGGCGGATGAGCGGCTTGTCCGAAAAGGTGCCTCATGGCTGAAGACCTGAGCGGTTTTTCGATGCTGGAGCTGTTCCGCCTCGAGGCGGAAAGCCAGACGGCCGTGCTGTCGGCCGGCGTGCTCGCCATCGAGGAACTGGAACGCTCGCCGAGCACCGTCGAGTCGCTGATGCGGGCGGCCCATTCGCTGAAGGGGGCGGCGCGGATCGTGGGGCTCGACCCGGCCGTCCGCGTGGCCCACGCACTCGAAGACGTCTTCGTGGCCGCCGGGAAGGGGCAGTTTCGCGTCCGCCCGGAGCATGCCGATCTGCTGCTGGCCGGCGTGGACTTTCTCTCCACCATCGCCCGGGCCGACGACGCGCTCGCGGCCGAGTCGCCCTGGGCAGCGCGAGCCGACGATCTCGTCGCGCGGCTGACCGCGATGCTCTCGGCCCCCGCAGCCGAGCCCCCTGGCGTCGCGGCTGCTCCGCGGGTGGCCGCCCCACCTGTCGCTGCGCCGGCGGAGCCAGCCGGTGCGGCCACAATCGGCGCCCCGGCCGCTGCCACCGTGTCGACACCCCAGCCCGCGACTCCCGTGGAACCCGCCGCGGCCGCTGCATCGCCCTCCACCGGCGAAGCGGTCGACCGGGTCGTCCGCGTGTCGGCCGACAGTCTCACGCGGCTCGTGGGCCTTGCCGGCGAGTCGCTCGTGGAAACCCGGCAGCTTCGGCCTTTCGTCGAGGCCCTGCTGCAGCTTCGCGCCGCCGAGGTCGATCTCTGCGACCGGCTCGCGGCCTGCGAGGAGCGGCTCAAGGCGTCCGACGTGCCGCTGCCGGCGGCGGCGGCCGCCATGCTCGCGAACGTGCGGGACCGGGCCGACGGCTGCCTGGCACGGCTCAACGAGCATCTCGAAGACTTCGAAGGGTTCGCCCGCCGCAACGAGGATCTCTCCAACCGGCTGCACCACGAGGTGATCGTGAGCCGGATGCGGCCGCTCGCCGACGGCATCCGCGGCTTCCCGCGGCTCGTGCGGGACTTGTCACGATCGCTCGGCAAGCAGGTGCGCTGGGAGGTCCGTGGCGAGCAGACCGGCGTCGATCGCGACATTCTCGACAAGCTCGAGGCGCCTCTCTCGCATCTCGTGCGCAACGCCATCGACCATGGCCTCGAAACGCCCGAGGAGCGGACGGCCGCCGGCAAGCAGGCCAGCGGAACCGTTCGCCTGGAGGCCCGCCACCGGGCCGGCATGCTCCACATCACGCTCACCGACGACGGCCGGGGCATCGACGTCGAGCACCTGCGTGCCAAGGCCGTCGGTCGCGGACTCGTCGAGCAGGCCGTCGCCGACCGGCTGTCCGAACTGGAACTGCTCGAGTTCCTGTTCCTGCCGGGCTTCTCCACGAAGGACCGCGTCACGGAGATTTCCGGCCGGGGCGTGGGGCTCGACGTGGTGCAGAGCATGGTGAAGGCCGTCGGTGGCAGCGTGCGGGTGGCGACGCAGCCTGGCCGGCAGACCGTGTTCACGCTCCAGCTGCCGATCACGATGTCGGTGATCCGCGCCCTGCTCGTCGAGGTCGGCGGCGAGCCCTACGCCTTTCCACTCACGCGGATCGACCAGATTCTCTTCTGCAGCCATGCCGACATTCGCACCGTCGAGGGGCGGCAGTACTTCGACCGCGACGGCGCCTCGATCGGCCTGGTGATGGCCGCTCAGATCCTCGATGCGGCCGCTGGCGACCCGGCCAACCCGATGCCGGTCGTCGTGATCAGCGATCGCGGCCAGCAGTTCGGGCTCATCGTCGACGCCTTTCTGGGCGAGCGGGATCTCGAGGTGCGTCCGCTCGACCCGCGGCTCGGCAAGGTGCCCGACATCAACAGCGCCTCGCTCCTCGAGAACGGCAGTCCCGTGCTGATCGTCGACGTCGAGGATCTCGTGCGGTCGATCGACAACGTGCTCGCCGGCCGCCGGCTCTCCCGCGTCGAATTCGAAAAGCTCGCCGAGCTGGCCCGGCAGCGGAAGCGGATCCTGGTCGTCGACGACTCGATCACGGTTCGCGAACTCGAGCGGCAGCTGCTCCACGCCCGCGGCTACGCGGTCGACGTAGCGGTGGACGGCATGGACGGCTGGAACGCCATCCGCTCGGGCAATTACGACCTCGTCGTCACCGACGTCGACATGCCGCGGATGGACGGAATCGGCCTCGTCTCGCTGCTCAAGGCCGACCCGGCACGCAAGGACATCCCGGTCGTGATCGTCTCCTACAAGGACCGCGAGGAGGACCGCCTCCGCGGCCTCGACGCCGGCGCCAACCGGTATCTGACGAAGAGCAGTTTCCACGACGCCACGTTCATCGATACGATCATCGACCTGATCGGAGAACCCACGCGATGACCGGAAGCCGACGATCGTTGGCGGGGCGGTTCGGGGCAGCCCCTCACGTGTCGTAAAGAAACCGAACATGCGAATCGCGATCGTCAACGACATGCGGGCTGCCGCCGAGGCACTGCGCCGCGTGGTCACGAGCCTTCCCGACCACGAGGTGGCCTGGACCGCCGCCGACGGCGTGGAGGCGATCGCGCTGGCGAAGCGTGACCGCCCCGATCTGATCTTGATGGACCTCGTCATGCCGCACGTCGATGGTGTCGAGGCGACACGGCAGATCATGGCGGCGGCCCCGTGCGCGATCCTCGTGGTGACGGCCACCGTGAGCGGCAACATCTCGCTCGTCTACGAGGCGATGGGGCACGGCGCGCTCGACGCCGTCGACACGCCGATCCTCGGCTCCGCGGGCGAGGTGAGCGGCGCGGGGGCGCTCGTGGAGAAGATCGGCACGATCGCGAAGCTCGTGGGAGCCACCTCGGAGCCGCGGAAGACGGCTCGGCCGGCGACCGCGGCGGCCCCGCCGCGGCTGCTCGTCGTCGGGGCGTCGACCGGCGGACCCAAGGCGATCTCCGACCTGCTCCTCCCGCTGCCCCGCGATTGGAACGTGGCCACGCTCGTGGTGCAGCACGTCGACGTCGCGTTCGCGCAGGGGCTGGCCCGCTGGCTCGGCGATCGCACGGGCCGCGCCGTCCGGGTGGCGGAGCACGGCCAGCGGCCCGAGGCGGGCGACGTGCTGCTCGCCGGCACCAACGATCACCTCGTGCTCTCGAAAGCCCGAACGCTCGAGTATCAGACGGAGCCACGCGACGTGTTCTTCCGCCCCAGCGTGGACGTGTTCTTCGAGAGCGTGGCCGAGCACTGGCCGCAGACCGGCGTGGCCCTGCTGCTGACGGGCATGGGCCGGGACGGAGCCCGGGGGCTCCTGAAACTGCGGAGCCGCGGTTGGCACACCGTGGTCCAGGATCAGGCGACGAGCGTCGTGTGGAGCATGCCGAAGGCGGCCATCGACGCCGGCGCAGCCTGCGAAACCCTCCCGATCGGCGAGATGCCGCGGGCGCTCACGGCCCGCTTTCGATGAGCCGCATCACGTCCAGGACGGTCGCCTCGTCACGGCCGGGACCGGCGATCACCTGCACGCCGACGGGGAGGCCGCGACTCTCGAGGTCGGTGAAGGCGGCGGCCTGAATCACGGGATCGCGGGAGCGGGGACGGCCGGTTTGCTCTTCGGGCCGCACGATCGTCACGGGCACCGTGCCGGCGGCGAGGTCGAGGAGATTGGCGAGCAGGCACGGGGCGGCGGCGAGGATCAGCCTCGCGGCCGTGCCGTGCCGGAGCGCCGGGAGGGCCGACACTGGGCAGACGACGGCATCGCAGCCCGCCGCTTCGGCTGCATACCGCTTCGCGATCTCGGCGCGGGTGGAGACGAGCGCAGCGAGGCCGGCTGCATCGCGGGGACCCGTCATCAGCAGCGCCTCCGCCTCGAGACGGCGGCCGGCGAGCCGCGCGACCGTCGCCAGGATCGGCCGCATGCTTCGCGGCACCGCGGCCAGCCCCAGCAGGCGGGCGACGCCGGGCATCGGCCGCGATCCGTCGAACAGCGAGCGGACGTGCCGGCCGCCATCGGCGGCGAGGATCGCGAGGTGGAGCCAGGCCGCCGCTGACGACACCGCCGGATCGAGTCGCACGATCGTCGCGCCGGCCGCCCGCAGCCGTTCGACCGCCTCGGCGACGCCCCGCACCACGGCCGGCGATGCCGGAACCGAGCCGGCATCGTCCCACCAGCCGATGCGAAGTCCGCCGGCCTCGGCAGCGACGCGATCCTGCCGCCCGTCGCCTGCCGACACGGCCGCGAGGGCCAGCGTCAGGTCATCCACCGACTGCGCGAGAAAGCCGGCTCGTGGCCGCACTACCTGCAGATGCGGCATCGTGTCGAACGCGCCTCCGTCGCCGAGTGCCTCGCTGCAGGGCATAAGGGTCGCGATGCCGCAGGCGTGGGCCGGCTGGCGCAGGCTGCCGGCGAGGTCGTTGCCGACGGCCAGCGGCACGACACCGGCGCCAACCAGCGCCGCGTCGCCGCCGCTCGATCCACCGGGCCCCCGCTCCGCGACGAACGGGTGATTCGTACGGCCCCACACCGGGTTGTCGGTCTCGTGCAGATACATCGCCTGCGGCACGTTCGCCTTGCCCACGATCACGGCTCCGGCGGCTTGCAGGCGAGCGACGAGCGGTGCGGTCGAGCCGTCGATGGAGTTCCGCCGCGTCGCGATACCGAGCGTCGTCCGCAGACCGGCGACCGGAAAGCATTCCTTCACGCTCACCGGCACACCCGCGAGCGAACCGGCCGGACGGGCATCGACCGCCGCCGCATCCGCCGAGGCCTCGGCCCGCAGCTGCACGAGCGCATTGAGCCGGCCGTGCATGGCCTCGTGCCGGGCGAGGCACGCAGCCAACACCTCGGCCGCCGTCACGCGACGGCCCTGCACGGCCGCGGCAATTGCAGCTGCGGACGTCACGCGCCTAGAAGTTCACCGACGCCGGCTCGGCGGGCATCGCCCGCACTTCGGCGGCCCAGATCACGTCGCCGTCGAACACGACGCCGGTCACGAGCAGCTTCTCGCCGGCCACGGCGGCCGGCTCATCCCGGGAGATGATCGCCAGTTCGCGGGAGTGTGCGCCGTCCTCAAGGGTGACTTTCGACCGCCAGTAGGGCCCGACCTTCTTCACCGAGCCAAACGTCACCGGGACGAAGACGCCTTCGCTGTCGCGGCGGGCGTAGTCGAGCCAGCCGCGGGCGAGTAGCGGCAGCGCGGCTGCGACCTGCTTCTCCTTCGCCAAGCCGTCATAGACCGAAGCCACCTGGTCGGGAACGCCATCCAGAGGCCGCCCCGAATCGGCTGCCTCATTCTGCAGCTTCACGAGTTCGTCGGCCGTGCGGGCCAGCGACTTGTACCAATCGACCAGCAGCTTTTTGCCCGCGAGTTGGGTGTGATCCTCGGCGGCAGCTGCGGCCTCGAGGGCCGTCGCGACATCGGCCACGGCAGCTTCGAGGGCCGCGGTATCGAGCGGCGGCAGCGTCACCGGCTCGGCAGGCGCGACGGCCGGCGCCGGGGCAGCGTCCGCCAACGGGTCGGGGGTCGTGGCCGCCGGGGCGTCGGGGTCGGGGAAGAGTGGCTCCTCGGGCTTCGC
>CAZXIG010000021.1:0-21751 GCA_964640405.1 uncultured Candidatus Kuenenia sp. | reverse complement strand
CGACCGCAGTGCCGGACGCCGCTCCGAGCACGAGCCCGAGCAGGATGGCGCGGGAGCAGGTCGTGGCCGTACGGCAGGCCTGATTCCACGGCATCCGGGCGATCAGCATCGCCATGCCGCAGGTGTCGGTGATCCCGGCGAACACGAGGCCGCAGCCCACGAAGCCGGCCAGCCCCATGCCGATCCGCTGCCACATGAGATCGGGACCGAAGGCAGCCAGCGCCGCGCCGATGGCGACGAGCGAGCCGGCGGCGATCCGCACCTGCCGCTCGAGCGACATCACCTTGCGGCCGCGGACCACCGGCACACCGGCGGCCTCGCAGGCGGCCGTGCCCCCTTCGACGCTGACCACGTCGTTGATGCCCGCGGCGACCAGCTTCTCGCAGGCCTTCTGGCTGCGGGTGCCCGACTTGCAGACGAAGTAGACCGGCCCATCGCCGGCGACCGCCTTCACGGCCTGCGCGTCGAGCCTGTCGAGCGGGATGTTGTGAGCGAAATCGACGTGCACCTCCCCGAACTCAGCGGGCGTGCGAACGTCGATGAGCGTGACCTTCTCGCCCTTGCGGCGGAGATCGGAGAGCGTGGTGGGGGAAATCGTGGCAACCATAAAAACATCCTCCGGAGTGGGTGTGGGAACCGTCGTGTGGTCGGCTACTCGAACTGTCGACTCGTCGTATCGTCGTGTCGTGATTACTCGATATGTTAGGGGCGAGGCCTTGTCCGAGGCCAGGTCAAAATCCTCACGCCGAGGCGGTGATTCGCGGTGATTTCGGGCCGCCGAAGCGGGCCTCGATGCAGGCCATGATGCTGGCCAGGTGGGGCTCGGCGATCGTGTAGTAGACGCACCGCCCCTCCTTCTCCACGTCGAGGAAGCCGCACCGCTGCATCAGCCGCAGGTGCTCGGAAGCCATGTGGCTCGGAATCTCGCAAGCCTCGGCCAATTCGCCCACCGTGTAGCGGCCGCCGAGCAGCATCTGCACGATGCGGAGCCGGTGGGGATGGGCGAGGGTCTTCAGGCATTCGGCCGCCTGCCCCAGGCTCTCGAGGCTCGTGAGCTTCGGCAGACGGGCGGGTTTGCGTTTGGTGTCGACCATGACGGTGTCGTTCGGCCGCCGGGAGGGGCGTGGGGGGTCCGAGGGCCACACCAATCATATCGGAACATTCCGATATGTCAATGAGTTTTTTTGGGGATGGTTCGCCCTGGTGGCTGGCTCCATGGGTCTTGAAAGCCGTATAACACCTTTTTATGCCCGCAAGCCTGCTGCTCCTGCTCGACGATATCGCGACCGTCCTCGACGACGTCGCGGCGATGACGAAGCTCGCCGTCAAGAAGACCGCGGGCGTGCTCGGCGACGATCTGGCCCTCAACGCCAAACAGGTCACGGGCGTGCTGCCTGCCCGCGAGCTCGCCGTCGTCTGGCGGGTGGCCCGCGGCTCGGCGATCAACAAGGTGATCCTCGTGCCGGCGGCCCTCGCGCTCAGCTGGATCGCCCCCTGGGCCGTCACGCCGCTCATGATCGCCGGCGGCGCCTACCTCTGCTACGAAGGGGCCGAGAAGATCCTCCACCGCCTGCTGCACGGCGCCGGCGACGGACACGGCAGCGACGAAGCGAGCGGGCATGCCGCCACGGCCGATTCGCCGGCCGATCCCGAGCATGATCCAGCGGCTACGGAGTCGCGGAAGATCTCCGGGGCGATCCGCACTGATTTCATCCTCTCGGCCGAGATCATCGTGATCACGCTCGGCGTCGTGGCGGGCAAGCCGCTGCTCACCCAGTTGGCCGTGCTGCTCGCGATCTCGGCCGGCATGACGGTCGGCGTCTACGGCCTCGTCGCCGCGATCGTGAAGCTCGACGATGCCGGCAGCCTGCTCGCCCTCCGGCCGGAGCCGGTGGTCGCAGCCCTCGGGCGTGGCATCCTCGCCGCGGCTCCCTGGTTGATGCGCGGCCTTTCCGTCGCCGGGACGGCGGCGATGTTTCTCGTGGGCGGCGGCATCATCGCCCACGGCATCCCGGCCATTCACCACCTGCTTCACGACCTCGCGGCCTGGCTCGGCGGAGCCGGCCACGCCGCGTCACCCTGGACCATGCCGCTCACGACGGCCGCCGATGCGGTCGTCGGCATCTGCGTCGGCTTCCTGCTCGTCGGCACCACCACCGTCGTGCGTGCGGGGCCACGCAGCCCCTGATCGGGCGGAAGACTCTCCACGCCGCCTGCCACCCATCCCGAGGAACCTCGCATGCCTGCCCGCACCTGTCTGGCCGTCGTCGCAGCGGTCGCCGTTCTCCGCTTCGCCTCCGCCACCGCCGCCGAACCCGCCGAGCGGATCATCCGCGGCGGCAGCATCGTCACGGTGGATCCGGCGCAGCCCACGGCCGAGGCGGTGGCGATCCGCGGCGGGAAGATCGTGGCCGTGGGCGCGGAGGCCGACGTGCTGCAGCACAAGGGGCCGAACACGCAGGTGACCGACCTCGCGGGCCGCACGCTCGTGCCCGGCTTCGTCGATGGCCACAGCCATTTCTTCACCTGCGGCACGGTGCAGGTGCAGGCGCTCTGCGCCTCGCCTCCGGCGGGCCCATGCACGACCGTTGCCGACGTCATCGGGCAGCTCAAGAAGCTCCGGCAGCGATTGCAGCTCGGGCCGGGAAAGTTCGTCGTCGGGTTCGGCTACGACCCTGATCTGCTCGCCGAGAAGCGGGCTCCGACGAAGCAGGAGCTCGACGCGGCGTTTCCCGACAACCCCGTGATCCTCGTACATGTGTCGGGCCACGGCGCGATGCTCAACAGCAAGGCCCTCGCCGCCTACGACATCACCGCCGCCACGCCCACGCCGTCGGGCGGCGTGATCGGCCGCGAGCCAGGCTCGTCCGAGCCGAACGGCCTGCTCTTCGAGACGGCGTTCCTGCCGGTGTTCGCGAAGGTGCCGGGGCCGAGCGACGACGAGCAGATCGAGCTCTTGAAGACCGGCCAGGATCTCTATCTCCGCGAGGGCATCACGACGGCGCAGGAGGGCGCCACGATGAAGCACGACCTCGACCTGCTGCGGATCGCCGCCGCCCGCGGGCTGCTCAAGCTCGACGTGATCGCGCTGCCCTTCATCACCGATCTCGACGCCATCTTCGCCGGCCAGCCGCCGCGGAGCGAGAAGGCCTACACCAACCGGCTGCGGATCGGCGGCGTGAAGCTGCTCATGGACGGGTCGCCGCAGGGCAAGACGGCCTTCTTCACCACGCCCTACCTCACCGGCGGACCGGCGGGCCAGAAAGAGTGGCGGGGCGAGCCGACGTTTCCGCAGCCGCTGCTCAACGAGATGGTGAAGAAGGTCTACGACGGCGGCGCCCAGCTCTTCGTCCACTGCAACGGCGATGCCGCGATCGACGCCCTGCTCGAGGCGCATCGGTTCGCGGCGGGCGAGGATCCCGCGAAGCCGCGGGGCACGGTCGGCATCCACTCACAGTTCATCCGCCCCGACCAACTCAAGAAATACGCCGCGTGGAAGATCACGCCGTCGTTCTTCACGCTCCACTGCTTCTATTTCGGCGACACCCACATCGCCAACCGCGGCCTCGAGCAGGCCGCGTTCATCAGCCCGATGAAGTCGGCCCGGGCTCTCGGCCTGCGGCCCTCGAATCACACCGATTTCAACGTCTCCCCCTTGAGCCAGATCTTCACGATCCACACGGCGGTGAATCGCGTGACGCGGTCGGGCCAGGTGCTCGGCGCCAACGAGCGGGTGACGCCGCTGGAAGCTCTGGAGGCGGTCACGATCGACGGCGCGCGGCAATACGGCGAGGAGGCCACGAAGGGCTCGATCGAAGTCGGCAAGCTCGCCGACCTCGCGATCCTCTCGGGCAACCCGCTCACGGTCGACCCCGCCACGATCCAGGACATCCGCGTCGAGGAGACGATCAAGGAAGGCGCGACGGTCTGGCGGCGGGCGACGCCCGAGTGATCCGGATCACGAGTGAACGCCGCGCACGGGGGCGCATGCTTTCCCACCCAAGCCCCCAGGCGCGAGCCGGGGGATAATGCGGGCCGCCTCAACATCACGCCGGGCCGCACGGGATGCGGGCCGTATCGATCCCCCTGCTTGCGCATGGGGGCTTCTCTGCGCATGCTTTCCCATCCAAGCGCCCGGGCGCGAGCCGGGGGATCCCCGGGCTTCCGCCCGGGGCTTTTTGGGGGAAGACGCGCGAATCACGTGTGCGTCGCATGAATCGCCGCGACAGTGAGACCTATCCACGCGGCTGACACGCGCGGTCCTGCAGCCGTCGCGGCAGTTCGATCCCCGGATTGGCCTGGAGCTTCGCGAGCGCCCCGCCACTCACGTCCCTCAGGCTCCGGAGCGAGAGGGTGGCCCCCGAGTGGGTCGCGAGGATCGCCGCCACGCGGTCGCTTACTCGCGTCAGCCCGTCGAGCGAGATGAGTGGGTGCTTCACGAGCTGCCGTGCCACGTCCTCAGCGAGTTCCGTGAGCCCGTTGAGGGAAAGCCCTCCCGCCCGGTGCGTCGCCAGGATCGCGGCACTGGCCGGCGAGAGATCGGTCACGCTGTCGAGAAAGAGTCCCGAGAGCCCCATGATGTCGCGGTCGCCGCGGCGGCCACGCAATCCCGGCTGCGCGGCGAGCACACCCGCCCGCCGCTCGTCGAGACTGCGCAGTCCCGTGAGGGCCAGCGGCCCCTGATGCTGCACGAGCGCGTGCAGGCGGTGCAGCGGCAGGTCGTCGGCCACGCGGATCATCAGCGATCCCGCATGCCGGCCGAGGCTCTCCGCCACCGCGTCGCTCACGTCAACGGCATAGAGATGGAGCGGCCCCGTGTGCCCCGCGAGGCTCCCGGCCTGACGCGGCGAAAGGCGCTCCAGGCTCTTGAGGCAGAGATACCCCGAGCGTGTGCCAAACGCCTCGGCCGCCGCATCCGACAGCCGCTTCAAGCCGTGCAGGTGCAGTTTGCCGCGGTGCCGTGCCAGATGCATGGCCATGCGACCCGGCAGCCGCTCGAGCTTGCCGAGAAACAGATCGCCACGGTGCTGCGCGAGCGCCGCGGCGGCCGGAGGCGAGAGCCGCTGGAGACCGTCGAGAAACAGCTCGTTGGCATGCATTGCCAGCCCGAGGGCGACATCGGAGTCGAGCCGCGTGATTCGACCGAGCGAGAGCTCGCCGCCGTGACCTCCGAGCGACCGAGCGGCGGCGGGCGAGAGCCGCCGGAGGTTGTTGAGAGAAAGTCCACCCGCATGATGCCGCCCCAGTTCGGCAGCGACGGCATCGGTGATGCTCGTGAGTCGGTCGAGGTAGAGGTGCCCGCGGTGCTGCACGAGCTCGCGGGCCACCGAGAGCGGCAGCCGCACGAGCCCGTGCAGATAGAGGTGGGTGTTGTAATGGCCCACCACGGCCGAGCCGCCCGCGGCCGCGGGATGGTCGACCGTCATCCAGCCGTGCGTCGCGGCCGCGAGCGAGTCGCGCTCGTCCCACGTGAGACGGCCGTCGTCGAGCACGGCCGGCCGCGCGAAGAATTGCACGAGCCGCCGTGCCCGGACGACATCGAGGTGCCGGATCGTGCCGGTGTGGTCGCGCAGGGGTGCCTTCTCGGTGGATTCGCCCATGGTGCTCTCCAGCTGCAAGATGACTCATGCCTTGCGGCGCGGGGCTTCCACGAACTGGCGGGCGACGACGCCCTCCGGCGGCATCCAGATCGGATCGATGCCGGCCGGCAACGGGTCGCACCTCACGAAGATCCTCGGCGGCGGATCCTGGAAATACAGCAAGAGCGCCGGACAGAGCCAGCCCTCCATCGGCTCGCCCACGACGGTGCCCGCATACCAGTTGCCGCCGGCGGGATCGGGCCGCAGCCACTCGAGTTCCACGTCGTGGCCGGCGAAGGGCCGATCGGAGAACGACATCGCGAAGCCGCGGGCCGCATGTGGGATGCCCTTGGCCTCCACCACGCGGGAGATCATCTCGGTCATGCCGAGAACGAAGGCCTCTTCCTTCAGGCCGGTGCGTTCGTCGTCGAACACCCAGCAGGTGCCGTCGAGCAGATACGGATAGAGCGTGAGTACACGGGGGGCGGGGGCAGCCATGCGAAAACCTCCTACGGCCGGAAAATGTGCGGGGCCACGATGGCCCCGCAACGAACCAGGCCGCCCCCGTTTTCGCGTGGACCGTGGGGCGATTCACGCTGCTATAGTATGGGGCTGGACAAGACTGAACGCCTGAACACAATGATCGGCCTATGACGTCGTCACGGAAGACAGCCGCTCGCGCTGCGTCACGCTCCGCCGCCGCCCCGAAGTGGCATGCGCTCGAGGTGCCGGTGCCCGAGCAGAGCCGGCTCACGGCCGCAACCGGCGGCTTGCCGGGCCGAGAGCCGCCGCAGGGCAACGCGCTCTTGCAGGCGATCGTCGCGGCACTCGGTGCGATCGAGGCGGAAACGACCACCCCCGCCACCTGGGTCATCGCCCCCTCCCGGCGCGTGGGAAACGAGTGGCTCGAAACGCTCGTGCGTACAGGACACTTGGTAACCAACGTCCACGTCACCACGCTCTCCGCCCTCGCCTTCGACATCGTCGCCGACCGGCTCGCTGCCGAGGGGCTCATGCTGGCTCCACCGCGGGCGAAGCTCGTGGCCGTGGAGCGGGTGCTCGCCGAAAGCCGCCACGAGCTGCGGTCGTTCACGGCTGCCGCCGGCTCCACCCGGCGGCTCGCCGAGCGGCTGCTCCAGAGCCTCGAGGCGCTCCGCAACGCCGGGCTCTCCTCCCGCGACGTCGCCCGCGGACTGCGGCATTCCGACAAGGCTCACGACCTCTGCGTCCTGCTCGACCGCTACGTGGCGGCGCTCGGCGATATGAACCTCATCGACCAGGCCGGGGAGCTGGTACTCGCGATCGAGCAGGTGCAGGCCGGGAAGCTGCCCGCGAAGTTCTCCCGGTTGCTCGTACCCGACGATCTCGACCTGCCGCGGCTCGAGCAGCAATTGCTCGACGCCCTCATGGCCGCCGCGGGCGTCACGGTCCACGCGCTCGCCACCGATCCGCCGCTGCCGGCGCCGCCCGCGGCGATCGATGCGGGCCGCTTCCAGATCTTCCGCGCCGCCGGCGAGGCCAACGAGGTCCGCCATGTGCTCCGCACCTGCCTGGCGCAGGGCCTGCGGCTCGACGAGATCGAGGTCGTCCACACCGACGCCGCCACCTATCCGCCACTCGTTCGCGAGCTCGTCGCGGCGCTCCACCGTCCCGCGACCGCGGCGACCGCCGCCGGCAGCGAAGGCCACGTGCCAGTCACGTTCGCCGAAGGCCTGCCGCTCGCCGATTCGAAGCCGGGCCGGGCCCTCGCCGGCTGGCTCGCCTGGCGGCGCGACGGCCACCCGCAGGCCGGCCTCGAACGGCTGCTTCGCGATGGCGTGCTCGAGCTGGCGACGATCGTGGCCGATGCGCCGCGTTTATCGGCCCTCGTCCGCGAATTGCGCCGCGTGAAGATCGGCCGCGGCCTCGGCCGCACGGTGTCGATGCTCACGGCCGCCGCGGCCCGCGCGGAGGAGCAGCCCCCGGAGACCTTCGTCCGGCGGCACGACGACGGCGATCTGCCGGCCGGCGACGAGCTCACCGCCGACGAGCTCGCCGTCCGCAAGACGCGGATCACGCAGCGGCTCTCCGCGCTTGCGGCCCTCGCCAATCACCTCACCGCCTGCGAGGGTAGCCCCGACGCCACGGCCGAGCAGATGCTCGCGGGCGCCCGCACGTTCGTCGAAACAGTCTGCCCCGCCGACAGCGAGTTCGACGGCAACGCCCGCCGGATGATCCTCGACGAGATCGACGCGATGCAGAAATGGCAGGGCCACGCCTCCATGCCGGCTCGCGAGATGCTCGACTGGCTCGAGCAACTGCCCGCCGAGCTGGTCGTGCTCGGAGCCGGGCCGCGGCCGGGCTGCCTCCACGTGAGCGGCCTCGCAGGGGGCGGCCACTCCGGCCGGCCCTACACGTTCGTGCTCGGCCTCGATGAAAACCGCTTTCCGGGGGGCGGGGCCACCGATCCGGTGCTCACCGACGGCGACCGCGGCCTGATCAACGAATCGAGCCCCGAGGCCCGGCTCACCGTCGCGCATGACGCCGCCGCCCGCAATCTCGATCTCTTCCGGCGGCTGCTCGGGCGGGTGCGCGGCCGCGTGTGGCTCGGGTTCTCCTGCCGCGACATGGCCGACGACGCGGAAGTGTTTCCGTCGCCGGCGCTCGTGGCCCTCCACGGGCAGGCCACCGGCAATCCGCTCGCCACCGGCGACGATCTGCTCCGCTCGCTCGGCCCGCCCGAAACGCTCGTGCCTGCCGACCCGGGCCTCGCCCTCGACGAATCACAGTGGTGGCTGGCGGTGCTCGGCTCGACCGCGCGGGCCGACGAGGTGCAGGCGGCGCTCGCCGCCCACCGCGATCACCTCGCCCACGGCCAGGCGGCGGCGGCTGCGCGGGCATCCGACGAGTTCACGCCCCACGACGGTCTCGTGCCCGAGGCCGGCCCGCTGCTCGACCCCCGCGCGAGCCACGGCCGCGCCGCCTCCCCCAACAGCCTCGAGACGCTCGCCACCTGCCCGCGAAAGTTTTTCTTCAGGTATGGCCTCGGCATCGAGCCGCTCGAACGATTCGACGACGACGCCGACCGCTGGCTGACGCCGCTCGATGCCGGCAGCCTGCTGCATACCGTGCTCGAGCGGTTCATGCGCGGGCTGATCGACCGCGCGGAGCTGCCCGAGGTCGACAGGCACCTCGACGAGCTGCTCGCGATCCTCGACGAGGAGCTGGAGGCGAGCCGCCGCCGTCAGCCGCCGCTCACGGAGCTGGCCTTCGCCGCCCGTCGCGAGGAGCTGCGGACGGCGATGCTCACGTTCCTCCACGACGAGGAGCGCTCCTGCCGCGAAACGCGGCGACGGCCGCTGGCGCTCGAGGCCGCGATCGGCGTCGAGCCGGCAGGTGCGGGCACTCCCTTCGACTGCCGGGAGCCGGTGGCCGTGCCGCTCGCGCCGGGCGAAACGATCAAGCTCCGGGGGCGGATCGACCGGATCGACGTCCGCGACGCGGGTGACGGCCATGCCTACGCCCTCTGGGACTACAAGAGCGGCAGTGGCTACGGCTTTCCGGCGATGGCCGCCGCCGACCCGTTCAACGGCGGCCGCAAGCTGCAGCACGGCCTCTATGTGGTGATGCTCCGCACGCGACTGGCCGATCCGGAGTGCCCCCTTCGCGGCGGCGAGGTGGAACGCTTCGGCTATTTCTTCCCCACGCGGGCGGGCAAGGGCCGCCGGCTTGAATGGACGGCCGAGCAGCTGGCCGAGTGCACGGGGCTCGTGCGACGGCTCGCGGAGGTCGCGCGGCAGGGCATCTTCCTCCCGACGGATGATCCCGCCGACTGCGCGTTCTGCGATTTCGCGGCAGCCTGCGGCGATGCGGCGCGGGTCACCCGCGAGGCGGCGCGGATGGTCGGCGGCTCGCAGCCGCTCCGCGATCTCTTCGGCGACCTTCGGGGGGAGCGGCGGCCGCGGGCCGTGCCCACGATCCGCCGGCCTCACGAGGCACCTCTCGCGCTCACGCCGCATCCGGCAGCGGCCGTGCCGCCTCCCGACGAGCCGGTCCGGCAGCGGATCCGCACCGATCTTTCCACCACGCTGCTCGTCGAGGCCGCGGCCGGCACGGGCAAGACCACGTGCATGGTCGATCGGATGCTGGCGCTGGTGCGCACTGGCGCCGCCCGGTCCGAGGGGATCGTCGCCGTCACGTTCACGAAGAAGGCGGCCGGTGAACTCCGCCGGAGGTTTCGCGAAAAGCTGCAGCGGGCGGCAGTCGAGGCCACCGATCCCGCCGAGCAGGCGCGGCTGGCGGCGGCGCTCGAGCGAGTCGATTCAATGGTGATCGGCACGATCCATTCGTTCGCGGGCCGGCTGCTGCGGGAGCGGCCGCTCGAGGCGGGCGTCGATCCCGGCTTCCGGGAGCTCGACGATTCGGCCGACCGGCTCCTGCGGCGGCAGGCCTGGCGGGAGTTCGTCACCGCGGCCCCCACCGACCATCCCCAGCTGCTCGCCGATCTCGACGCCGTGGGCCTGCGGCTCGGCGACCTGTCGGGGCTGTTCAGCGAGCGGTTCGCCACCTACGGCGACGTCGAAGATTGGCCTGCGCCGGCCACGCCGCCCCCCGATCTCACCGCGGTCGTCGCGGCCGTCGAGGCGTTTGCAGAGCGGATCGAGGCCGAGGCGTTTCCCGATCCCGCGGAGCGGGGCACCGACGAGCTGATGAATTCGCTCGAACAGTTCGCCCGGATGGTCCGCCGATGCGACACCTCGTCGATCGTGGCCGTGATGGACATGCTGCAGGAGCTCGACCGTAAGCCCAAGGTCACGCAAAAGAGCTGGCCCGGGGTCGGCGACACCGACAAGGAGCGGAAGGCGGCCCAGAAGGAGGCGGCCCTCGGCTGGCTGGACCAGTGGGAGCAGATCCGCGACACGCTCGCCCGGCCGGCGCTCTGGCAGTGGCGGGCCCATCGGTACCCCGTCGCGATCGCGGCGCTTCAGCAGGCACTCGCCGTCTACGACCGGCTGCGGGCCGAGCGGGGCGGGCTCTCATTTCAGGATCTGCTCTGCAAGGCGGCGCGGCTGCTCGTGGGCCATCCCGACGTGCGGCGGAGCTTCCGGAGTCGCTACACGCACCTGCTCGTCGACGAGTTCCAGGACACCGACCCGGTGCAGGCGGAGATGCTCCTCCTGCTCACGGCCACCGATCCCGACGAGCGCGACTGGCGGCAGTGCGTGCCGGCGCCGGGCTCGCTGTTCGTCGTGGGCGACCCGAAGCAGTCGCTCTATCGGTTCCGGCGGGCCGACATCGTCACCTACACGGCCGTGCGCGACATCATCGCGGCCCACGGTGACGTGCTCGCGCTGACGACCAACTTCCGCAGTCGCGGCGATCTCGTGGGCTGGGTCAACGACGTGTTCGCGGCCCAGTTCCCGCAGCAGCCCACGGTCGAATCGCCGTCTTTCACGCCGAGCACCTCGGGCCGCCGCGAGGCCCCCGCCGGCGGCGATGAACGGGGCTGGCTCTCGGGGCTCCGCACGCTGCGGCTCGTGCGGAGCGGCCAGGCGGGCGACGCCTGGGCCGAGCAGGAGGCCCGCGAGATCGCCACATTCATCAAGCGGGCGATCGACGCCGGGCTGGCAGTGCCCCGCACGCTCGACGAGGCGGCTCGCGGCCACACCACCGCCTGCCGTCCGGGCGACTTTCTGCTCGTGGCCCGGGAGCGAAAGCACCTCGGCATCTATGCGGCGGCCCTGCATGCCGTCGGCCTGCCGGTGGACGTGACGGGCACGCTTGGCGAAGACCAGGCCGAGCCGCTCCGCGATCTCCGCACCTGCCTGGCGGCCCTGGCCGACCCCGACGATCCGGTGGCGATGCTCGCGCTCCTGCGGGGCGTCGTGTTCGGATTCAGCGACGCCGACCTCTTTGCCTACAAGACGGCCGGGGGGCGGTTCACAGGCGGGATCGACGTGCCGACCGGCCTCGAGGCCGCGGTCGCGGCCCGGTGTGCGGCCGCCCGCGACGCCTTCGGCCGCTGGCGGGCCTGGCTGCGACAGCTGCCGGTGGCCGCGACGGTGGAGCGGATCATCGACGATGCGGGGCTGTTCTTGATCGCGGTCGCGGCCGACGGCGAGGCGGGTCCGCGGGGCCGGGCGGTGGCCGGACTCCTGCTCAAGTATTTGGAGCGGCTGCGGACCGACCGGGCGGAGGTGGTGTCGATCCACGACTGCCTCGACCTGCTCGACGACATGATCGACGGGGCGACGCGGGCCGAGTTCGATCCGCTCACGATCGACCCGCCCTCCACCGACTGCGTGCGGGTGATGAATCTCCACAAGGCGAAGGGGCTCGAGGCTCCGGTCGTGTTCCTCGTCGATTTCCAGAAGCGGAAGGTCGGCGACGACGTGACCGACGGGCCGTTCCTCCACGTCGATCGCACGCATGCCCGCACCACCGGCCGGCTCGCCGTGACGCATGCCGTGGGCTGGTCGAAGCGGATCGTGGCGGCGCCGCCCGGCTGGGAGGAATTCTGTCGCCGCGAACGGGCCTTCGAGCAGGCCGAGCAGATCCGGCTCGACTACGTGGCGGCCACGCGGCCTGGCGGCTGCCTGGTGGTGTCGCTCTACGAGAAGCACGAGGAGGGGAAGAAGGGGGAGCCCGACACGTTCACCGCCGAGGGGGCCTGGGAGCGGTTCGCCGATGCGCTCGCGGCGGTGCCCGACCTGCCCACGCTCACGGCCGTCGCAGCGGCGCCGCAGCCCGCGCCGGCTTCCCCGCCTCCCGCTGCGCTCGGCGACGCGATCCGCACACGGATCGCCGCCTGCGTGCAGCCCACGTTTGCGCGGATCTCGCCCCGCGAGCTGCTCACGGAGCCGGCCGAGGGCATCCGCTTCACCGGCGACGGCCTCGGCGAGCCGTGGGGCCGGGCGATCCATCGGCTGCTCGAACTGGCGGCCCACGATGCCGATCTCGATCTCCCGGCGGCGGCCGCCACCGCGCTCTCCGGCGAGGAGGTGTCGCTCGTGCATCTCGACCGTGCGGTCGAGACGGTGCAGGGAGTGCTCGCGAGCGAGATCTGGCAGCGGGCCCAGGCAAGCCCGGCGCGGTTCGTCGAGGTGCCCTTCGCGGTGCAGGTGCGGGGCGAGGATCTGCCCGAGCGGGTGCGGAAGCTCGCCGGTGACGGTGAGCCCCTGCCGACGGTCGTCCGCGGCGTCATCGACTTGGTGTTCGCCGAGGCAGGGGGCGGGTGGACCGTGGTCGACTGGAAGACCGACGCCGTCACGCAGGCCAGCGAGCAGCTGCTCGAAGACCACTACCGGCCACAGGTCGAGCTCTACGCCGACTGCTGGCGGCTGCTCCTGCCGGATCAGGGTCGTCGAACTCCCGGCCGACTTGCATGTGATAACACACGTGAGTAATCTGTTATCATGATCCGAACACAGATCAGCCTCCGGGACGAGGAATACGCCGCCGCCAAGCGGGAGGCCGCGCGTCTGGGGATTTCGCTCGCGGAACTCCTGCGTCGCTCGCTTCGCGGTTTGCTGCCCGCAGGCGACCAGCCGCCGTGGATGCGTTTCGCGGGAGCCGTGCAGTCGGGCGATCCGCAATCCAGCCAGCGGATCGACGAGGTCGTCTATGGCCACAAGCCGTGAGGCCTACGTCGACACGTCGGCCCTGATCGCGTTCATGGACGCCTCCGACAGTCACCACTCCCTGTTCGCGAGGCTGTTCGCCGATCCGCCCCGGCTCTGCACGACGTCCCTCGTGGTCGCCGAGGGTCACGGCTGGTTCCTGCGGCGCTTTGACCACGGGCGAGCGCTCGGCTTCCTCTCGATGATCGAGGCCTGCGAGCCACTCGTGGTGATCCCCGTCGGGGCTCCCGAGATCGCGGCGGCCTCTGCGCTCCTGCGGCGGTTCCCCGATCAAAACCTGACGCTTGCCGATGCAGTCGGGCTGCATGTGATGAAGTCGCGGCGGTCGCGGGCCTGCTGGTCGACGGACCGTCATCTACGGCTGACCGGCGTGCCCCTCGTGATCGACGACGCCTGACCGGCCCGAATACGGCGTCACCACAGGCCTTCGTGCTTGAGGCGGGCTTCGACGGTATCGGCCAGGTCGCGGGCCTGGGCCTCGAGTTCTTCGAGCTCATCCTCGTCGTCGTTGTCGGCCGCGCGGCGGGCGAGAAAGATCAGGTAGTTGGCCTCGTTCCGCCAGGCCTTGAGCCAGTCGGGCCGCGAGGAGACGGGCCGGTAGATGAGCCGCTCCAGCCGGTCGAACTCGTCGCCTGCAAAACTCACGATGGGTGCGCCGGGAAGTCGGTATAGCCCTTCGCACCGCTCGGCGAATACCAGTCGGCCATCTCGGCCGGCGCAGCGAGCGGCCAGCCGTGACGGAAACGTTCGACGAGGTCGGGATTGCTGATGAACGGCCGGCCGAAGGCCACGAGATCGGCCATGCCCGCGGCGATCGCCTGCTCGGCGGATTCGAGCGTGTAGCCGCAGTTGCCCATGAGCGGGCCGTGAAAGGCCTGCCTGAATTCGGCGAGCGTCATCGGTTCACCGAGCTTGTGAAACCCGAACGCGAGCCCGTCCACGACGTGGAGGTAGGCGAGGCGGAACCGGTCGAGCATCGTGGCAACGTGCATGAACTGCTCGCGGAAGTTGGGCGAGCCCATGTCGTTGAACACGCCATTGGGCGAGATCCTCACGCCCACGCGGCCCGCAGGCCATTCGGCCGAGACGGCCTCGACCACCTCCCGCAGAAACCGCGCCCGCTTCTCGATGCTGCCGCCGTAGTCGTCGGTGCGGAGGTTGGTCTTCGACTGCAGAAACTGATCGATGAGGTAGCCATTGGCCGCGTGAATCTCCACGCCGTCGAACCCCGCGGCTCTCGCCCGCGCGGCGGCCCGCCGGTAGTCGGCCACGACGGCGGCGATCTCCCAGGTCTCGAGGGCCCGCGGCGTTTCGTAGGGCTTCTTCCCGAACGGCGTGTGGATGCCGTCGCCGTCGATTTTTACAGCCGAAGCCGACACAGGCAGGCTGCCGCCATGGAAGTCGCTGTGCGACGCCCGGCCCATGTGCCAGAGCTGGAGAAAGATCCGGCCGCCGGCGGCATGCACGGCCGACGTCACCTTCTTCCAGCCCTCTTGCATCGCGTCGGTGTAGACACCGGGCGATTCGAGCCAGCCATTGGCCTGCTCGGAGATCGTCGTGGCCTCGGCGATGATCAGCCCGGCGGAGGCCCGCTGCACGTAATACTCCGCCATCAGGGCGTTGGGGATGCGCTCTGTTCCCGCGCGACCCCGGGTCAGCGGTGCCATCACGACCCGGTTGGGCAGCGAGAGATCACCAAGTTGAAACGGCCGCAGCAGACCGGCGTTCGCATGCTTCATCGTGCTCATAAGAGAGCGAGTATAGCCGTTGAATCATTCCGGCCCGCCCTCTCGAGGTGAAGCGGGTATCATGGTTCGCATGTCTCCAACCGCAGCCAAACAGGCGAATCCACCGCTCACGATCGTGTTCTTCGGCCTCGGGGCCGTAGGCTCGAGCATGCTCATCTGTCTGGCCGAACTGGCCGAGCGCGACGGCATTCCGGTCCGCTTCAAGGTGTTCTCGATCGATCCCGCCGGCGCCCGCGACGCGCTCTACCACGCCGAGCGGCTGATGAAGCGGATCGAGATCATCGGGGTGCCGAGCTTCGAGCCGCTCCTGGCCCTCGAAGGCCCGGGGGCCGACAAGCTCGCCGGGGCCGCGCTCTTGGTCAACGCCGCGATCCCGCAGTTCAACTGCCCGATCATCGAGCTGGGCATCCGCCTCGGCGCCCATACGCTCGACCTCGCCTCCGACATGTACAACCCGGAGACGGCGAGCTCCCTCACGTTCAATCAGTACGCCCACGACGCGGCCCTCCGGGAACGGGGCGTGGCTGCGCTCGTCAACATGGGCATTTCCCCGGGCATCACCAACTTCCTCATCGGCGAACAGATCTGCCGGCTCCGTTCCGAGCACCGCAAGGAGCTCGAGATCGAGTCGATCGACCTCTACCTGCTCGAAGACATCGACGCCGACGCCATCATCTTCTCGTGGGCGCCGGCGGTGGCGCTCGACGAGCTGTCGCAGAGCCCGCTGCAGCTGCGGGACGGGCGGATGATCGTGCACGAGCCGTTCACGGCGGCCCGCGACTACCAGTTTCCGCACGAGCCGCGGATGTGGCGGCAGTATCCGCTCTACCAGGAGGAGCTGCTGTCGCTGCACCGCTCCTATCCCCAGGTGGAGAACATCGGCATCTACACCGGCGGCTCCGAGGTGGAACTCGTCAAGGCGCTCCACCAGCTGAACCTGCTCTCGAAGGAGGCGCTGGGAGCGAATCCGGAACTGACGATCGAGGCCGTGGTGCGGGCGGCGATGCCCGGGATGAAGAAGCCCCGGCGGATCGAGGACTATCTCCGCTCGGGCGTGATCCGTCGGACCCACTTCTGCGCCGCGGCGGAGATCCGCGTGAGCGAGTGGGTGCGGAACGAGCGGCAGACGATCATCGAGACCGTGGGTCTGAGTTTCCTGCGCTACCGCGAGCTGCTCGGCACGCCCTACGCAGGGGCCACCTACATCTCGTATCCCACGGCGGTGGGCGCCGCGATCCTTGGCTGGCACACGCTGTGCCACGTGTGGGCCGAGCCGGGCAGCATTCAGGGCGTGGTCACGGGCGAGGATCTGGCCCGCCTGCTGCCGCGGCCGCGGATCGAAGCCGTGTTTCGCGATCTCGTGGCCTGGGACATCGATCTCTTCGGCAGTACCCGCGACGCGACGAGCGCGTAGCGCGCTTCGCGATCTTCCAGATTTTTCCCCGGGAGGTTTTTCTATGGACCGTTTCGAGCGTTTTCTGCTCACCGTAATCGCGTTCGTCACCATCCTCACGGCCGGGACCGCCTCCGCCTGCACCCGTTGCCTGCGCGTGTTCAGCGACGGCACCGCGATCGTGGCGCGGTCGATGGATTGGGTCGAGGATCCCGGGTCGGAGATCTGGGTCTTTCCGCGCGGCATGAATCGCAGCGGCAACGCCGGCCCGACGAGCCTCACGTGGACGAGCCGTTTCGGCTCCGTGGGCGTGAGCTTTTACGGCGCGGCGACCGTCGACGGCATGAACGAGAAGGGCCTCGTCGCCAACGTGCTCTACCTCGCCGAGAGCGACTACGGAAAGAGCGTGGCGGGGCGGCCCGACATGTCGATCGGCGGCTGGGCGCAGTATGTGCTCGATCACTATGCCACGGTCGCGGAGGCGGTGGCCGCGCTTGAGAAGGAGCCCTTTACGATCGTGGCCCCGATCCTGCCCAACGGCGAGCCGGGCGTGGGCCACCTCGCGATCTCTGATCCGTCGGGCGATTCGGCGATCTTCGAATACGTCGGCGGCCGGCTGAAGATCCACCACGGCCGCCAGTATGCCGTAATGACCAACTCGCCGCCGTTCGACGCGCAACTGGCGCTCACCGAATACTGGAAGGAGATCGGCGGCGACGTGATGCTGCCGGGCACGATCCGGGCGAGCGACCGCTTCGTGAGGGCGAGCTTCTATATCAATGCCATCCCGAAGCATCTCTCCGGCACCAAGGCCATCGCATCGGTCTTTAGCGTGATCCGCAACGCCTCGGCGCCGCTGGGCATCACCACGCCCGGCAAGCCCAATGTGGCCAGCACCATCTGGCGGACGGTGCACGACCAGAAGGATCGCACGCTCTACTTCGACTCCGCGACGAGCCCGACGGTTTTTTGGGTGCCGCTGGAGCAGCTCGACCTCACGGCGGGCGCGGCGGTAAAACGGCTCGCGCTCAAGGGGGGCGAGACGTACAGCGGCGACGCCTCGGCATCCTTCCGTCCGGCGGAGCCCTTCACGTTTCTCGAAGCCAAGCCGCGGTGACGCCGTCTTTCTCGCAGACGCGTCATTGTCTCTCACCACCGACCGCCCGTCCTCGGCTAGCTGGTCTCTCCGACAAAGGTTGCATCCATGGCTACGGATCCCGTCTGCGGGATGACGGTGGACGAGCGGACCGCCCGCAGCGCCGTGCGCGACGGCATCACCTCCTACTTTTGCTCGGAGGGCTGCCGCCGGAAGTTCATGGGCGACGAGCCGCCGGCCGCACCGGCTGCCTGTTGCGGATCGCACCGCCCAACCGCCGTTCCCGCGGCTGGACCACCGGATGCCATCTACACCTGCCCGATGCATCCGGAGATCGAGCAGGTCGGGCCCGGAGCCTGCCCGAAGTGCGGCATGGACCTCGAGCCGAAGACCCTGCAGCTCGACGACGGCAAGGGGGATGCCGAACTCCGCGGCATGGCTCGGAGATTGTGGATCGCCGCCGTGCTCACGCTGCCGGTGTTCCTCCTGTCGATGCTGCCGATGCTGGGCGTGCCGGTCGATCGCTGGTTCGGGCCGCGGTCGCACTCGTGGCTGCAGCTCCTCCTCGCCACGCCGGTCGTGCTCTGGGCTGGCTGGCCGTTCTTCGACCGGGGATTCCGGTCGTTCCTGACGGGCCACCTGAACATGTTCACGCTGATCGCCATCGGCACGGGCGCCGCGTATGCCTACAGCGTCGTCGCCGTCCTTTTTCCGGCGGTCATCCCGCACCAGTTCCGGCATGACGGTGCCGTGCCGGTGTACTTCGAGGCGGCGGCCGTGATCATCACGCTGGTGCTGCTCGGGCAGCTGCTCGAGCTGCGGGCCAGGCACCGCACGGGGGCCGCCATCCGCGAACTCCTCTCGCTCGCCCCGCCCGTGGCCCGGGTGGTGCGGCAAGGAGAGGAGCGTGAGGTGCCGCTCGCCGAGGTGCGTCAGGGGGATGTCCTGCGGGTGCGGCCCGGCGAGAAGGTTCCCGTGGACGGCCGGCTGACGGAAGGCGGCAGCGCGGTCGCGGAGTCGATGATCACCGGCGAGCCGATGCCTGTGGAAAAGGGGGCCGGTGATGTGGTCATCGGCGGCACGCTCAACCAGACCGGCTCGTTCCTGATGGTGGCCGACAAGGTCGGCAACGACACCGTCCTCGCGCGGATCATCGGCATGGTTGCCGATGCCCAGCGGAGCCGGGCGCCGATCCAAAAGGTCGCCGACGCCGTGGCGGGCTATTTCGTGCCTGCCGTCCTGGCGATCTCGGTCGTCACGTTCGTGGTCTGGGCCATCGCGGCACCAGAGCAGCCGTCGCTGGCCTGGGCGTTCGTCAACGCCATCGCCGTGTTGATCATCGCCTGCCCGTGCGCCCTCGGGCTGGCGACGCCGATGTCGATCATGGTCGGCATCGGCCGCGGGGCGCGGGAGGGCGTGCTGGTCAAGAACGCCGAGGTGCTCGAGAGGCTGGAAAAGGTCGATACCGTCGTCGTCGACAAGACGGGGACGTTGACGGCCGGCAGGCCCTCGCTCACCGAGTGCATCCCGCTCGCGCCCCTTGGCGAAGCGAATCTTCTGCGGTTGGCCGCGAGCGTCGAGCAGAACAGCGAACACCCGCTGGCCCGGGCGATCATGGCGGCCGCCGCCTCGCGCAAACTCGTGGTGCCGGCGGTGACCGACTTCGCTTCCGTGACGGGCGGCGGTGCCCGGGGAACCGTGGAGGGGCGGGAGTTGCTCGTCGGCAAGCGGGGCTGGCTCGCCGAGGAGCAGGTGGCCGATCTGGCAGCCCTCGCTGACGTGGCACAGGGGCTCGAGCGTCAGGGACGCACGGTGATGCACGTCGCCATCGACCGGCGACTCGCCGGATTGATCGCGGTATCGGATCCGATCAAGGCTTCGACGCCGGAGGCGGTGCGCGGTCTTCACGACCTCGGGCTGCGGCTGATCATGCTCACCGGCGACAGCGAAGAAACCGCCCGCACCGTTGCCGCCGGCCTCGGGATCGACGAGTTTCGCGCCGGCGTGAAGCCGGAGGGCAAGCACGCGATCGTCAGGGCGTTGCAGGCGGAGGGACGGACGGTGGCGATGGCCGGCGACGGCATCAACGACGCTCCGGCGCTGGCCGCGGCCGACGTCGGCATCGCCATGGGGACGGGCTCCGACGCGGCAATCGAATCGGCCGGAGTCACGCTCGTGAAAGGCGACCTCCGGGGGATCGTGAAGGCGATCGACTTGAGCCGCCACACGATGCGCAACATCCGGCAGAATCTCTTCTTCGCCCTGGTCTACAACGCGCTGGGTGTGCCGATCGCGGCCGGCGTGCTCTATCCGTTGTCGAGCCATCTCCTGCTCAACCCGATGATCGCCGCGGCCGCCATGAGCTTGAGTTCCGTGTCCGTCGTGGCCAATGCGCTGCGACTCCGGTCGATGAACATCGACTCGTAGCCACCGTCGTCCACCTGCCCGCCACGAGCTCGGTCGCCGCATTCGCGCTCGTCGACGTCACACCGGTCTTCTACACGGAGCGTGATCTGGTTCGCCCGAGTGTCCGTCGCGCGTGAGCCAGCACCTGTCTCTAAATCCACACGGTCCCTGGCCACCTGCGTAGGATCGGTAGGAAAAAGATTTTGATACGTCACCCGAAGATGAGAGAAATCATGAGACGCAGGAACACGAGCGCAACCGCCTTGGCCGTGGTGCTGGTGACTGGTTTCGCAGCCACGTCGATGGCCCAGCAGGTGGTGGTTCAGCCACAGCCGCGGGTTGCGCCGCAGGTGCAACAGGTCCGGCCCCAGGTAACCCGCTCCTACCGGAGCTACTCGGTGAGTCCATCGACGGAACTGCGCGGCAGCAGCCAGTATTCACGGCGCCATTCCGGTCATGCGACCTGGCGGCACGGAGACTCCAAGGCCAAGGGCCAATACCACTCGGGTCGGTGACCGGGCGACCCACCCTCGAGAAGCCCGGTGCGGCGAACCGCACCGGGCCCTCGACGTGTCACCAGCCTTCCGGCAGGAAGGCAATCGGCTGTGTCATTGAACTTGGACAAACGCAAGGGTTTTGATCTGTGGCACCTCCTTCCACGCGGCGTCGAGTGACGCCAATGACTCGAGGCCGTAGTGGCGCTTGAGTGCTGTCGCGACATCGGCGCGGACGGCGTCGTCGACGAAGTCGACGAACACCGCAGCACCCTCGCGGGCGATCAACCAGCGGACGAGCGCCGCCGACTGACCGTAGAAAACCCGCTGCCTGGCCGGTGAACCGGGATAGTGTTCGAGTGCGAGGATGTCGTCGAGACTGAACGCGCTGCCGGCATCATGGGCCCGCCTAAAGTCGGCCTCGTGACCGGACTGCTTGGCAGCCGTGTCGAAGAGCATCGCCACCCCCTCGTCGGCCCACCGGGGCGGAGCATACTCCCGGAACCGGTCGGCAAGGACCACGTGCACGAGTTCGTGGGCGAGCGCATCAGGAATCACGTCTGTCCCGTCGCCCATCACGTCGATGCGGCGCAGGCTCACGTCGTCGCCGGAGAACTCGATCGATGTCGCCCCCCGGGCGTGGTCGGGCTGAGCGCCGACGGCACGTGCGAACGAGTGTTTCGAACGGTGCACATGAATCGAGCACCGCGGAGCCCACGGCCGCGGTTGGCTGTCGCGAAGCAGGCACGTGAAGGCCTCGCGCCGGACGACCTCGGCATGATTGGCGATGGCGGCGGCCCGGCCGGGCTCCACGCCGTACACGGCGACACTGGGAGCCGCAGCAAAGCAGTGAGAAGCGATCGACACCGCCCCCAAAAACCAGGCGATGGGCTTTCCCACCACACGCCACCCGGTCGGGGCTGTGTTGATAAGACTCCGGGAGTTCGACATCGTCGCCATGCCTCCTCGCAGGAGAAGGCACAGCACCTCGCGTGCCGACCAGCGCGCGGAATGCCCAGGTTTGTTTTTTCCGGCAAATCCATTCACTTCTGGCCGCATCGGCGGCTGCGAGGCTCGTCGTGTGCGCATCGGCGCGGCACGCCATGCGCTGGCCGCAGGCAGGGCGGCGGGGAACGCAAGTTCCCCGCCGCCACACGCCGAAGAGAATCCGCGCTCGGCGGATCGGAACGGCGAGAGAGGAGGCCGCGTATTCCCGGCTCACACCGAGCGACTGCGGCGGAAGGTGCAGCAGACTCTCGACGCCGATCGCAACGGGAATGCGCAGCGAATGACGAAGGCCCTCGGCGCGACACTGGAGAACGAGACGATCGCCGGGGTGCGCTGCCTCGTCGTCACTCCCAAGACCGTGATTTATAGAAGAGGTGTCACTTTATCCCAATACCCCCGACAGGGATC
>CAZXIG010000020.1:0-22840 GCA_964640405.1 uncultured Candidatus Kuenenia sp. | reverse complement strand
ACCCAGTCCGAAGCGTTGCCGCTCGACGCCGTCACGCCCGAGTCGGCCCGCGGTGGCCTGCTGTCCGCCGCGACCGCCGTCGCGCATCTGCCGCGGCTCGTGCTGGCGGGCGACCAGCTCGACATCGCCATCCGTGGCGGCCTCATCGCCTGCGATGCCTCCGCTGCCCTGGCGATCGCCGCCTGCGACGAAGCCGGCGATCTCGTCGGCATTCTGCAGCGGCACGACTCGGGCCGCCATCGGCTCAAACCCAACTTCCGCGGGGTGGGCTGACCGCCAATTCGCATCGAGCCGCCGACCACTGGTATGATCCGTCGTCGCGGGATTCGGCTCCTTACACGCGGGCGCTGCCGGAGGTACTCGCCATGTCTGAACGGCCGGGCACGTTGGTCTGTGGCGGGCCGAGAAACCGGCGGGAGTTTCTTCACGTCGGGGCACTCACCGGCCTCGGCCTCTCCCTTGGCGGTTTCTTTCGGGCCCAGGCCGCGCGGGCCGACGCGAAAGCGTTCGCCCACTTCGACGGCACGGCCAAGAGCGTGATTCACGTCTGGCTGCCGGGCGGCTGGGCACAGCAGGAGACGTTCGACCCCAAGCCGCTGGCGCCGGCCGACTACCGCGGCGAATTCGCGGCGATCGACACGAAGCTCGTCGGCGTGCAGTTCAACGAGAAGCTGGCCAAGACCGCGGCGATCGCCGACAAGATCGCGGTCATTCGCTCGATGACGCACGGCGAGGCTGCCCACGAGCGGGGCACCCACAACATGTTCACGGGCTACCGGCCCAGCCCGGCGGTCACCTACCCGAGCTTCGGGAGCGTCGTTTCGCACGAGCTTGGACCGCGGGCCGATCTACCGCCGTACGTCTGCATCCCGAACCTTCCGGCACCGGATGCCGGTGGCGGCTATCTCGGCAGCGGCTACGGTCCCTTCGCGATCGGGTCGGATCCCGCAGATGGCAACTTCGCCGTCCGCGACCTGGCGTTGCCCGGGGGTGTCGATCCCGCCCGCTTCGCCACACGGCAGCGGCTCCGCGAATCCGTGGGCCGTCACTTCCAGCGGCTCGAGGACACCGGCTCCATCGCCGCCCTCGATTCGTTCTACGAGCGGGCCTATGCCCTCGTGAGTTCCACGGAGGCCCGGGCCGCATTCGACATGCGGGCGGAAGCCGATGCGATCAAGGATGAATACGGCCGCAACCAGGCCGGCCAGCGAATGCTGCTCGCGCGGCGGCTCGTCGAATCGGGCGTGCGGTTCGTGACGCTGTCGTACGGCGGGTGGGACATGCACCAGAAGATTCGTGACGGGATCAACAACACGCTGCCGCAGTTCGATCAGGCCTTCGCCGCGCTCGTCACCGACCTCGACCGCCGCGGGCTGCTCGACTCGACGCTCGTGATGGTGTCGAGCGAGTTCGGTCGCACGCCCCGCATCAACGCCGATGCGGGCCGCGATCATTGGCCGAAGGTGTTCAGCGTGGTGCTTGCCGGCGGTGGCGTGAAGGCGGGGCATGTGCATGGCGCGTCCGACGCGATCGCCGCGGAACCGCAGGATTCGCCTGTGTCCGTCGAGGATCTGGCCGCCACCGTCTATCACTGCCTGGGAATCGTGGCCGAGAAGGAGCTGATGGCCCCCGGAAACCGTCCGATCGAGATCGTCGACGGCGGCACCGTGCGGAAGGAACTGCTTGCCTGATGTGGCGGCCCGCGCGGCCGCGACGACGCCATGCGAGCCCTGCCCGACATCCTCGTCGCTCTCGTCGCCGCGCTGACGGCGATCGCGGCTGCCGCCGCGCCCACGATCGGGCGAATCGAGCCGCCTGGGGCACCGGCTGGCGCGGAGGTCGAGATTCGGCTCGTCGGCGGCGACCTCGGCGACCCGCAGGAGCTTTTTTTCGAAGATGGAACGATCGCGGTCACCTCCGTAACGGGTGTGGATGAGAAGACCGTGAAGGCGACGCTCCGTGTGCCCGCCGACTGTCCGCCGGGCGGTCATCGATTCCGGATTCGCACCCGCGACGGGCTCTCCGACCTGCGGACGTTCCGTGTCGGTGGCTTCGAGCAGGTGCAAGAGGCCGAACCGAACGACGCGGCCACGACGGCCCAGATCGTGCCCCTCGGCCGCACGATCGTCGGCGTCGTCAAGGCCGAGGACGTCGATTGTTTCCGAGTGCATCTGCCCGCGGGCGGTCGGATCGCAGTTGCCGTCGATGCCCTGCGGCTCGATCAGGAGATGTTCGACCCGCATCTCGAACTCGTCGATTCCCGCGGCTTCGTCGTGGCCGCCTGCGACGACCATCCGCTCCTCGGCCAGGACGCGATGCTCGCCGCCACGGTCGCCGAGGAGGGAGACTACGTGATTCGCCTCCGCGAGAGTGCCTACGGCGGCAACGACGGCTGTGTGTATCTCGTGCACGTCGGCGACTTTCCCACGCCGCATTTGGCATGGCCGCCAGCTGGCCCGCCGGGGGCGGAACTCGACGTCGAGTGGCTTGGCGATCCCGGCGGTCCGTTTCGGCAGAAGGCGCGGCTTCCGGATACGGTGCCGCTGGATGGCATTGCGGAGATTCACCCGCAGCGCGAAGGCCGCACGTCGCCGGTCGGTGTGCCGGTGCGGGTGACGACGGCGCCTGCTGCCGCGGAGGCCGAGCCGAACGACGAGCCCGCGAAGGCCACGCAGGCGACGGCTCCGGGTGGCTGCCTTGGGCGGCTCGACAAGCCGGAGGACGTGGATTGGTATCGGATCGTGGCGGCGAAGGGCACGAGCTGGCACGTCCGCGGCTGGGGCCGTCGGCTCGGATCGCCGATCGATCTCGTCGTGAACATCCACCGCGACAACGAGAAGCGCGAACGAATCACCGGCAACGACGACACCGATGGGCCCGACAGCGCCGCGAAGGTGACTGCGCCCGAGGATGGATCATTTCTCGTGCGAGTCGCCGATCATCTGCGGCGCGGCAATTCCGACTTCGTCTATTGGATCGAGATCGAGCCGGCGGCGCCTGCCGTCATGGTGTCGGTGCCCCCCGGCCGGTCGAATTCTCAGGAGCGGCTCGTGGCCGTCGTGCCGCGGGGCAACCGCTCCGCGGTCGTCTTCAATGCGATGCGAGCGGACTGTGACCGAGCCGCGACGATCGCCTGCCAGGATTTGCCCTCCGGGCTGACCGCGACCGCGGCCCCCCTGCCCTCCAACGCTCCCGCGGCTCCGGTCGTATTCGAGGCGGCCGCCGACGCGCCGACGGCCACGGCGCTGTCGAGCATCGCAGTGAAGGCCGCCGACGACGGATACCTGATCGGCAACCTGCGGCAGACCACGGAGCTCGTCTTCGGCCCGCCGAACAACGCCACCTATCGGACGTCTGTGAGCGATCGCCTTCCCATCGCGATCGTCGAGCCGGCACCCATCAGGATCTCGGTCGATTCGCCGGCCGTGCCGCTCGTCCGGCGCGGCTCGCTGGGGCTGCGGGTGCGGCTCGAGCGTTTCGACGGCTTCGACGGAAAGGTGCGGCTGGGGTTTCCGTTCAAGCCGCCCGGCGTCAGTGCGCCGGCCAGCGTGGAGATTGCCGGCGAGGAGTCCGAGGCGGTCTATCCCCTCAATGCCAATGCCGACGCGCCGCTCGGCACGTGGCAGGTCGTCGTCACGGCCGCGGCCAGGCCGAAGGGTAAGGACCGGGATGATGCCACACCGCTCGTGTCGACCCTGCTCGTGCCGATCGAGGTGGCGGAGCCCGTCGTGCAGCTGGCCGCCGACAAGGCTTCGGTCGAGCAGGGGTGCGAGACGACGATCGTCTGGAAGGTGACGAAGCCGGGCGACTTCGTCGGAGCCGCCAAGGCGAGATTGCTCGGGCTCCCCGCGAAGACGGAGGCCCCCGAACTCGAACTGCAGCCCGGCGCCACGGAACTCGCATTCCCGGTGAAGGCGGCGGCCGATGCGCCGCCGGGTTCACACCCCAACGTGTTCTGCGAACTGCGGGTGCCCCGCGGTGACGCGTGGATCGTGCACGCGATGCCGCCGACGCAGCTGCGGATCGACACGCCGCTCCCTACGCCTGCGGAGGGCTCGTCGCCATGATCCGTCAGGTTGCGTGGCTCATGGCCATTGTCGTCGCGAGCGGCCTATCCGGCACCGTGACCGCCGACACACCGTACTTCGCCATCACCATCTATCCGCCCCGCGCCCAACTCGACTCGTCGAATGACCGGCAGCGGGTCGTCGTGCAGGCCCGCCATGCCGACGGCCGCACCGTCGACGTCACGGCCGCTGCCGAACTGGCGCTGTCGAACCCGAAGCTGGCTGCCATCGACAAGACCGCGGGCCAGGGCATCCTGCTCCGGCCGCTGGCCGACGGTGAGGGCACGATCCGCGCGGCCGTCGGCGGCCTCGTGCAGGAGATCCCACTCAAGGTCGTGTCGGCCAGTTCGCCGGCACCGCTCTCGTTTCGGCGGGACGTGATGCCCGTCTTCGCCCGGGCGGGCTGCAACATGGGCAGCTGCCACGGGGCGGCCCGCGGCAAGGATGGCTTCCGGCTTTCACTCTTCGGGTTCGATCCTGCCGGCGACCATCACCGGCTGACCCGCGAAATGCCCGGCCGCCGGATCGACCTCGCGAGCCCGCGCGAGAGCCTCCTGTTTCTCAAGGCCACGGGCCAGGTGCAGCACACCGGCGGGAAACGCTGCGAGCCTGATAGCGAACTGGCGGCCACGCTCGTCCGCTGGATCGAGGCCGGCGCGCCGGATGATCCAGGCCCCGATCCGTCGAACTCCGTTCCCAAGCTCATCGCCCTCGACCTCTATCCCCCCGCGGCACTCTTCGAGGGCGAAGGGGCGGCCCAGCAGCTCGTCGCCGTGGCCCGCTTCGCCGACGGCACCGACCGCGACGTCACCGACCTTGCCTGGTTTGCCTCCAACAACGACCGCTCGGCAAAGGTTTCGGCAGACGGCATGGTGACCAGCGGGAACCGGGGCGAGGCGTTCGTCATGGCCCGCTACGACACGCTGACAGTCGGCGTGCCGCTGGTCACGATTCCGAAGGGACTGTCGTTCACCTTTCAGTCAGAGCCGGCACTGCCGGGCGCGACGGAGGGGGCCAAGGTCATCGACGACCTCGTTGCCGCCAAGCTCGCGTCTCTGCGGATGACTCCGGCGCCCGTCTGCGACGACGAAGCGTTCCTGCGACGGGTCAGCCTCGATCTCGTGGGCCTGCTGCCCACGCCCGCGGATCGGGCGAGATTCCTCACCGACTCGGCCCCCGACAAGCGGGCGAGGCTCGTCGACGAACTCATCGCCCGGAAGGAGTTCGTCGAGATCTGGGTGATGAAGTGGGCCGAGATCCTTCAGATCCGTTCGCAGGGCAACGACGTGAGCCCCAAGGGGGCGATTCTCTACCACCAGTGGCTCGATCGACGGATCGCGGCCAACGAGCCGGTGGATCGGATGGTGCGCGATCTGCTCACGGCCAGCGGCGGCACGTTCGCCAGCCCCCCCACCAACTATTTCCAGCTCGAGCGAAACACGCTCAAGCTCGCCGAGAACGTGGCTCAGGCCTTTCTCGGCACCCGCATCCAGTGCGCCCAGTGCCACAACCACCCCTTCGACCGCTGGACGATGGACGACTACTACGGCTTCGCTGCCTTCTTCGCCCAGATCGGCCGCAAGCGCGGGGCGGACCCGCGGGAGACGATCGTCTTCGACTCCGGCAGCGGCGAGGTGAACCACCCGGTGACGGGCAAGCCTGCCGCGCCAAAGTTTCTGGGCGGCGAGGCCCCGAAGGTGGCCGACCGCGACCGCCGCGAAGCGCTCGCCGCCTGGCTCACGTCCCCGGACAACCCGTTCTTCGCCCGCCATGTGGCGAACATCACGTGGGCCCACTTCCTCGGCCGCGGCATCGTGCACGAGCCCGACGACGCCCGCGTGAGCAATCCGCCCGTCAATGGTCCGCTGCTCGACGAGCTGGGCCGTCGGTTCGCGGCCTCGGGCTGGGACTTCCGCGGCCTTGTCCGCGATATCGTCACCTCGCGAACCTATCAGCGGTCATGCGAGCCGAACGAGTCGAACCGGCTCGACGAGACGAACTTCTCCCACGCGCTCGTCCGCCGCCAGCGTGCCGAAGTGCTCCTCGACGTGATCGCCCAGGTGACCGACACGAAGAACAAGTTCCCGGGCCTGCCCCTCGGAGCCCGGGCCGTGCAGGTGGCCGACGGCCGGACGACGAACTACTTCCTCACCACGTTCGGCCGGGCCACGCGAGAGGACGTCTGCAGCTGTGCCGTGAAGATGGACCCGAGCCTGTCGCAGGCCCTTCACCTGCTCAACGGCGACGCGGCCAACGACCGGATCCGGCAGGGGGGCCTCATCGACCGCTGGCTGAAGGAGGGGCGGACGCCCACCGAGATCATCGACGAGCTGTTCGTGCGGTGCGACTGCCGCATGCCGACCGAGCGGGAGCGGATCGAGACCCTCGTGACCGTCCTCGACTCGCCCGACCGCAGGCAGGCCCTGGAGGACGTCTTCTGGGCGCTGCTCAACTCCCCCGAGTTCATCTTCAACCACTGAGCTCATGCGGTCAAAACTCATTACGAAGGCCTGTTGTCTCACTCGTCGCGGCCTCGCCACAGGGGCTTGCGAGGGGCTGCCCATGCCCTGCCGCCGGACGTTCGCTGCGGCCATCCTGGCCTCCGCTCTCTCCATGCTGGCTGCGCTTCGCCATCCATGGCTTCGCTGGCCAGCAAGGCCGTCGACAGGGCACGGGCAGCCCCTCGCTTCGTCGTTTGTTTTGGGAGGCGGAAGAGGGGCCGCATGGGTGCTCGTGCCTGCGTTGGCGTCGATGACGTTGGCTGCGGAGCCGCCGACGTTCGAGGGGCAGGTGCTGCCGATCTTTCGGGAGAAGTGCTGCGGCTGCCACAACGCCGACAAAAAGAAAGGCGGCCTCGACCTCACGAGCTACGGTCAGATGATGGCCGGGGGTAGTTCCGGAGAGGTGATCGCGGCTGGTGATGCCGACAGCTCGTATCTCTGGCAGCTCGTGAGCCATGCCGCCGAACCGAAGATGCCGCCGGAGTCCGACAAGCTCCCGGGAGAGTCGCTCGATCTCATCAAGCGGTGGATTGCCGCGGGTGCGATCGAGAAGGCTGGCGGCCAGCCGGTGAAGCCGAAGGGGGCGGGCATCGCGGTCGCGCCGGTCGCTGTCGCGGCGCCGGAGGGCCCGCCGGTGATGCCGCCGCGGCTGTCGCTCGAGGTCGTGACCGTTGCAGCTCGGCCCACCACGATCACGGCCCTCGCCGCCTCGCCGCACGGTGAGGTCGTCGCTGTCGGCGGGCGGCGGCAGCTGCTGCTCTATCACGCGGCGTCGCTCGACCTTTTGGGTGTGCTGCCCTTTCCAGAGGGCGTCGTGCGGGTCGTGCGGTTCACCCGGGACGGCAAGCTGCTGCTCGCTGCCGGAGGCGAGGCTGCGAAGAGCGGACGCATCGTCGTGTGGGACGTGGCCTCGGCTACCCGCGTGGCGGAAGCGGGCGCGGAGTACGACGAGGTGCTTGCGGCGGATCTCTCGCCCGATCGGCGGCTCGTCGCGGTCGGCGGCCCTGCGAAGGTGGCGCGGCTGGTGGCGACGGCCGACGGGAAGGTCGAGGGGCAGGTCACGCGGCACACCGACTGGGTTACGGCCGTGGCGTTTTCCCCAGACGGCAAACTGCTCGCCAGCGGCGACCGCGCAGGCAACCTGTTCCTCACCGAGCCGCGGGGCGTGCGGGATGCGGGCGTGCTCAAGGGGCATGCCGGTCCGATCACGGCGGTGGCCTGGCGAGGCGACGGCGCGATGCTCGCGACCGCCTCCGGCGACGGCTCCGTGCGGCTCTGGGATCCGCGGCATGCCACGCAGGTGAAGACCTGGCAGGCCCACGGCGGCGGCGTCGAAGGACTCGTGTGGCTGCTCGATGGCCGGCTCGTGACGACGGGCCGAGATCGTCGTGCGAAGCTGTGGAAGGGGGATGGCGGGCTCGAGCGGGAGCTGCCGGCGCTGGCCGACATCGGCACCCGCATCGCAGTCACGGCCGACGGCGGCCGGCTCTTCGCGGGTGACTGGAGCGGCGCGGTCATCGCCTTCGCGACGGCCGATGGTGCCAAGGTCGGTGAGCTCGACACGAATCCGCAGCCGCTGGCGGTCCGCATCCAGCGGGCCGAGGCAACGCTCGCCGAGGCGGCTGCCGCCGAACAGGCGGCCGCGGAGAAGTCACGAGCCGCGGCGACGGCCTTGGCCGCCGCCGAATCGCAGATGGCCGCCGCCCGCAAGGCGGCGGACGACGCCGCTGCCGAACTCGATGCCGTCAAGGACCGTCAGGCCGGAGCCGCCAAGACGGTCGATCGCTGGAAAGCGGAGCTCGAATTCTCGAAGACGAAGCCGCCCGGCCCGTAAGCCTACGAGGCATCAGATTCCGAGCGTCAGGCCATGATGCCCTTCACCACCTTGTCGCCGACGCCGGTCAGCCGCACGTCGAGGCCTTGGAACTTCGTCGTCAGGCGGTGGTGGTCGATGCCCAGCAGGGCCAGCATCGTGGCATGCAGATCGTGCACGGCCACGACGTTGTCTACGGCACGGTAACCGAGCTCGTCGGTCGCGCAGCGCGTCGTCGCGGACATCGAGCCGCATCCCCGCCTCGTGGGTCTCGGCATCTCACGGCACGCGCGGCCAGGTGGCCGCACGTGGGTGTCACTCCGAGGCGATCGCCTCGAGCAGGTCGAGGCCCACGGCGCGGCGGGCCGGCAGCCAGGCCGCCACGGCCGTGATCGCCAGCGCCGCAGCGACGTTGCCGAGGATCACCGTCGGGCGGATCGACATCGCCAGCGGATGCCCCAGCAGCGCCTGGCTCGAGAGCTGGATGAAGAGGGCCGTCACGATCCCGGCCACCACGCCGATCAGCCCCCCTGCCCCGCCGATCAGCAGGCTCTCGATGAGCACGAGTCGCGAGATCTGGCGGCCGGTCATGCCCACCGCCCGCAAGAGGCCGATCGTGCGCCGCTTCTCGAGCACGTTCATCGCCACCGTGTTCGCCACCCCCAGGCTCCCCACGACGAAACCGAGGCCGAGAATCGACCAGAGCGCGCCGACGAGGCCGTTGGTGATCCGATCCATCATCGCCCGCATCTCGCGGTGCGATTGCAGCAGCATGGAGTGCGCCCGGGCGATCCGCTGCAGCGGATCCCGCAGCCGGACCGCCGCGTCGGGCCGCGCCGTCACGAGCACCGCGTCGACCGAGGCGATGCCGAACAGCCGGCGAGCCGTCTCCCGAGTCATGAACACCGACGAGCCACCGGCCATGTAGTCGCGGACGACCGCCCGCACCGGCACCTTGAGCGTGCGGCCGAAGGCGCTCAGCGAGATCTCGTCGCCGAGGCCGCGGGACGCCTGGCGGGCCAGCGCCGTGCCGATCCCGACGCCTCCCTCGGCGAACACCCGCCGCAGTTCGGCGTCCGACATCCCGACGGCAGCCAGCGGCAGCTCGCCACCTGCGGGCATGTCGCGGGCCACGATCAGGCAGGCGTGGCCGTCCACGTTGCCGATCACGATCGAGAGCGGCTCGGCGGCCGCGACGCCGTCGGTGTTTCGCACCGCGTCGAGCAGCCCCTGCCCCGCCGATGGCGAGGCGTCTCCCTGCACCGCGAGTGATCCGCCCTGCATCAGGACGTAGTCGGCGCCGAGGGCCCGGGCATACCAGCCGAGGATGTCGTCGACGCTGTCGCGGATCACGTGGCCCAGGCCGACGCCGTTGCCGATGGCGGCGACGAGCACGCCCGTCGTCAGCGCCGTCCGCACCGGCTGCCGGAGCACCTGCTCCAGCGCGATGCCCCGCTCGATCGCGAAGCGGCGTGGAATCAGCCTGGCGAGCAGCCTCGTGAGCGGCCCGAGCAGCACGGGTGTCGTGGCGATGAAGGCCAGGAGCGTCGCGATGCCCGCCGGCACGGCCGTGCGCGTCGGCAGCAGGCCGGCGCCGGCGGCGGCGAGCGCTGCGAACGAGGCACACCAGAGGATCGCGGCCGAGATCATCAGCGTCTGCGGAACACCCCCCGGGGGCGGCGGCGCGTTCGCCAGCCCCTCGAGGAGATCGACCCGCGCGGCCTGACGGGCCGGCCACCAGGCGGCGGCGACCGCCACGAGCGGGCCGAGGATGACCGCTGCGGCCACGAGCCACGGGTTCACCGTGATCGCGACCTCCGGGCTGCGGAGGAACGTGGCGATGTTGCGGGCGATCGGCTCGGCCGCGACGAGTCCGCCGGCGATGCCGGCCGCGGTGCCGACGAGGCCGAGGAGGGCGGCCTCCAGCATCACCGACCGGGCCACCTGCCGCGCCGAGGCGCCCACGACCCGCTTGAGCGCGAGCGATCGCCGCCGCTCGGTGACGTTCATGAGCATGGAGTTGCCGACGATGAACCAGGCCATCGCCACGGTGAGCGCCGTCACGAAGTCGAGGCCCAGGTTCGCCGCGGAGAGCATCTCGTCGGCGATGCTCGCCCGGCCGGGCGGGACCTGGGCCACGAGCGAGGCGGGGAGTCGGGCATTCGCCGCCGCGACGACGGCCGCCCGCGGGGCATCCTCGTGCAGCAGGAGGCGAATGCGATCGACGAGGCCTCCGGTGCCGGCCAGGTCGGTGAGCGCGGCGAGGTCGAGCGCGATCCCGGCGCCGTCGCCGAACGACACGAGCGATTTCGGATCCGCGATCCCGGCGATGGTGAGCCGGCGAACACCCCGCTTGGCGAAGAACAGCACCTCGTCTCCCACGCCGCGGCCGATCGAGTCGGCGAGCCGCTGCGACACGATCAGCTCGTCGGGGCCGTCGCAGGCCCGGCCGGCGGTGAGCGCTAGCAGGCCCGCATCGACGAGCCGCACGGCGTCGAGCCCCACTGCGACGTCCCGCACCCGCGCCTCGCCCGCCCGCAGTAGGCTCGGCCGGAAGACGAGCGGCACGGCGGCCCGCACGCCGGGCAGGCCGACGAGCGCCGGCGCGATTGCCGGATCCCACCGGCCGCCACCGCGGGCCACGACGTCCACCGCCGGTGTGCCTTCGATCGATTCGGCCAACGCGCGGTAGCCGACCCGCGACGCATCCGCCGCGATCCAGGTGGCGACCACGGCGCCGATGGCGACGGCGATGCTCGCCACCGTGGCCAGGGCTCGGCCGGGGTGGCGCTGCCACTGCCGCAGGAGGAGCGAGAGCTCGTTCATCGCGCGGGGCCGCCGGCGGCCGGCTCGGCGATCAGGCCGTCGACGATCCGGATCGCGCGGTGGGCCGCGGCGGCGATCGCCGGATCGTGGGTGACGAGCACGACGGTGTGGCCCCGCTCCTCGACCAGCTGGGTGAGCAGCCGGAGGACGCCGCGGGAGTTGGCCGAGTCGAGCGCGCCCGTGGGCTCGTCGGCGAGCACCACGGCGGGATGGGTGACGAGCGCCCTC
This sequence comes from uncultured Candidatus Kuenenia sp., assembly GCA_964640405.1. GTDB lineage: Bacteria > Planctomycetota > Planctomycetia > Pirellulales > UBA1268 > QWPN01. The sequence continues at coordinate 11,405 of CAZXIG010000020.1, read as the reverse complement.
GCGATCGCGCCCCGCTGCTGCTCGCCACCGGAGAGGGCGTCAGGGCGGTGGGTCGCCCGCGAGTCGAGGCCGACCGCCGCGATCGCCTCGAGGGCCCGCTGGCGGCACTCGGCCGTGGAAATCCCGTCGAGCACGAGCGGCAGGGCGACGTTCTCCACGAGCGAGAGTTCGGGCAGCAGGTTGTACCGCTGGAACACGAAGCCGATCCGGCGCCGGCGGAGGACGGCGAGGTGATCGTCGTCGAGCAAGGCGAGATCGACGCCCTCGAGCAGCACCCTCCCAGCGGTCGGCCGCGTGATGCCGCCGAGCATGTGAAGGATCGTGCTCTTGCCCGAACCCGAGGCGCCGATCAGCGCCACCATCTCACCGGCGGCCACGCTGAAGCTCACGCCCCGCACGGCGGGCACGTGGGCTCCGTCGTCCGTGCCCGAGTCGAAGGTCTTCGCCAGGTTCTCGGCGAGGACCACGGGGGCTGCGGCGGACGGGGGCGAGGCGGACATGGTCTGACGGAATCGTATCACGTGCGGAGCCGGCGGTCGCGGGCCGGACGGGCCGACGTCGCTTGCCCCAGCGATCGGCGTCACCGAATGCCAAAAAGCGGTGCAGCATCGCTTCGTCGATGACTGGACACGGCAGTTCTGGAAGCAACTCGCGGAGATTGTCCGTCACGAAGACCGGGTCGGTCTGCTCGTAGGCTTCGTAGAGTCTCCTGCCGCTGGAAGCGACGCTCTCGATGTCGTTGAGGTCATCGATGGCGCCGGGGCCGCAGAACTCGAGGCCGCCGGAGTTCAGGTAGGAACTGGTGTAGTCGATGATCTGCCGAACCGTGATCGGCTGCGAGGGAGCGAGGTGGATCGTGCGGCCTCGCGCCCGCGGGTCGGCGAGCAGGCGGGCGATGGCCTCGGCGACCCAATCCACCGGGATCATGTTTCGCTTCTCGTCGCCGGTCATGGCGAGCCGCAGGTCGACCTTGCGAAAGCCGGTTTCGTCGGCCGGCAGGTTGCGTACGATCACCACCATCAGCTGGAGCATCGCCATCAGACCGTGGTAGGTGGCGGTGGCGCCGGTGCGGGAATCGCCCACGATCACGGCCGGCCGATAGAACGTGGGAGCCCGCAGAAACGACGCGGCCCGCACGAGCGCCTCGGCCTCGTGCTTGCTGGCCTCGTAGTCGTTGCGAAAGCCGTGGGCGCCGGTGGATGGCGTCTCGGCGATCGGGCCGGGCGAAAGTCCGCACACGTAGGCGGTGGAGACGTGATGGAACTCGTCGATCCCCGCCGTGCGGGCGAGTTCCAGCAGCCGGCGGGTGCCGTCCACGTTCGTCCGCCAGGGTTCGGCCTCGCGGTCCTGGCCGACGAACTCGAGCGAGGCCGCGCTGTGAAGCACGGTCGAGCAGCTGCGTTGGATCCAGGCCAGGTCGGCGTCGGAGAGGCCGCAGTGCGGTGCCGTGAGGTCGCCGTCCAGCACGAACGGCCGCGGCAGGGCGGCCCCGAGCGATTCCTCCTCCCTGGCGAGCAGAGCCTCGATTCGTTCCCGTCCCGAGGCCTTGGCGGTGGGGCGCACGAGCACGGCCACCCTGCGGCCCTGCCTGAGAAGCCGGGCCAGAAGCTGGCCGCCGAGCAGGCCCGAGGCTCCCGTAAAGAATAGATGCGTCATGCAAGCTCCCTGCGTTTCACGCGGGATTGTGCAGGAGGCATCCAGTTATTTCCAGCATCGTCGGCGTCCGATTAGAATAGGGGTGATCCAGCCCAGTGCTGCCTCCCTCCCGCCGATCGACCGCCTGGTCCGCGACCCGCCCCGTTTCCGGCTCGGGTCGGCGACGCGGGTAACCCGGACAGAAAGGTGTCTCATGGGTTGCTCGAAACGCACCGTCGTGCTGGCCCTGTTCGTCGGGGCCTTGGCGTGGGGTTCCGCCGCGGCGACCGCAGCTGAAAAACCCACACGGCTGTCGTTCAACAAGGACATCCGGCCGATCCTCTCGGAAAACTGCTTCGCCTGCCACGGCCCCGACAACGCCAACCGGCAGGCCGGCCTGCGGCTCGACACGTTCGAACTCGCCACGCAGGAACTCGACAGCGGCTCCCGCGCGATCGTGCCGGAGAAGATCGACGAGAGCGAGCTGATCGCCCGGGTCGCGTCAGACGATCCCGACAGCGTGATGCCGCCCCCCGAGGCCAAGATCGGCCGGCTGTCGCCGGAGCAGGTCGAAACGCTGAAACGCTGGATCGCCGAAGGAGCGACGTACGAGCCGCACTGGGCGTTCGTGCCGCCGGTGAAGCCGGATCTCGCGGAGAGGGCCTCTGGCGACATGCCGCTCGATGCCTTCGTGACGCAGAAGCTGGCGAACCGCGGCCTCACCCTCCAGCCGGAAGCCGACCGCATCACGCTTATCCGCCGTGCGTCGTTCGACATCACGGGCCTGCCGCCGACGCCCGCCGAGATCGAGGCGTTCGTCGCCGACACGTCTCCCGACGCCTACGAGCGGCTGCTCGACCGGCTGCTCGCCAGCCCGCGGTACGGCGAGCGGATGGCGGCCGATTGGATGGACCTCGCCCGCTATTCCGACAGCTACGGCTTCCAGGTCGACCGGCCGCGGCCCGACATGTGGCCGTGGCGCGACTGGGTGATCAAGGCGTTCAACGAAAATCTTCCCTGGGATCAGTTCACGCTCTGGCAAGTGGCCGGCGATCTGTTGCCGAACGCCACCGACGAGCAGCTGCTGGCCACCGCGTTCAGCCGGCTCCATCAGCAGGAGAGCGAAGGGGGCTCGGTCGAGGAGGAATATCGCGTCAACTACGTCAACGACCGCGTGACCACGTTCGGCACCGCGTTTCTCGGTCTCACGTTCGAGTGCTGCCGCTGCCACGACCACAAGTTCGATCCGCTGACGCAGCAGGATTTCTATTCGCTGTTCGCCTTCTTCGACGACATCGACGAGGCGGGGCTCTACTCCTTTTTCACGCAGTCGGTGCCCACGCCCAAGATGCGGCTCGCAGACGATCGCACGAAGACGGCGCTGGCGAAGGCCGACGAGGCGGCGTCCGAGGCGGAGGCCGAGGCCAGCCGCGCGGACCAGGCGGCTCGCATCGCCGTGGTCGAGTGGCTCGCCGGCAAAGCCCCGGTGCCCGTCGCCGTCGATGCCGCCGGCGGCACGATCCCGGGGGAGGTCGTCCGTTACTCGTTCGACGGGCGGGACCCGGACGGGAAGTTCTCCAGCGAACTCGGCAGCAAGGACTCTGCGACCTCGCCCAGCGAGAACACGCTCGTGCCCGGGAAACTCGGACAGGCCATGAGGCTCACGGGCGATCACGGCGTCCAGACGCCCGTGGGCAACTTCCGCCGCAGTCAGCCGTTCACCGTCTCGCTCTGGCTGCAGGCTCCGACGAAGTACGACCGCGCGGTGATCTTCCATCGCTCGCAGGCCTGGACCGACGCCGGCAGCCGCGGCTACGAGCTGCTCGTGGACGGCGGCCATCTTCGCTGGTCGCTCATCCATTTCTGGCCGGGCGACGCCGTGAGCGTGCGGATGCAGGAGCCGCTGCGTCTCGACGACTGGGTGCACGTAACCGTGACGAGCGACGGCTCGGGCAAGGCGTCCGGACTGAAGATCTTTGTCGACGGCCATCCGGCCGCCGTCGATGTGGTGCGCGACAGCCTCACTCGCGAGATCACCGGTGGCGGCGGCGATCACATCCGGATCGGTGAACGGATGCGCGACAACGGATTCAAGAACGGGCTCGTCGACGACTTCCGCGTGTTCGCCCGGACGCTCTCACCGCTCGAGATCCGTGAGCTCGCCGCGCCCGGCACGCTCGAGGCGACGCTCGTGGCGAAGCAGGATGCCGAAGCGATCGGTGGCTACGTCGCCGCGGCGTTCGACACCGGGGCCGCTGTCGCTCGCCACGCGCTCGAGGCCGCCCGCCGCGGCCGGGATGATCTCGCGGAGCGGCCGCTCGAAATCATGGTGATGCGGGATCTCCCCACGCCCAAGATGGCCTACATCCTGGAGCGCGGCGACTACGACAAACGGGGCGAGCCGGTGGAGCCCGACACGCCCGCCTCGCTGCCCCCCTTCCCCTCCGATCAGCCACGGAACCGCCTGGGGCTGGCGCGATGGCTCATCGAGCCGGATCATCCGCTGCTCGCGCGGGTGACCGTGAACCGGCTCTGGCAGTCGCTCTTCGGCCTCGGGCTCGTGCAATCGCCGGAGGATCTCGGCAGCCAGTCGACGCGGCCGGAGCATCCGGAGGTGCTCGACCTGCTGGCCTGGCAGTTCTCGCATCCCGTCGCGGACGGCGGCTTCGGCTGGGATATGAAGCGGCTCGTCAAGACGATCATGCTCTCCCGCGCGTATCGCCAGCGCAGCATGGCCGATGCCAAGACGATGGCCGACGACCCGCTCAACGTCTGGCTCGCCCGCGGCCCGCGGCATCGCCTGCCGGCAGAGATGATCCGCGACGCGGCACTCGCCGCCTGCGGACTGCTCGTCGAGAAAGTCGGCGGCCCGCCGGTGAAGACCTACGACATGCCGGAGTCGTTCAAGCCCGAGAAGGCCGGCACGGGAGACGACCTCTATCGCCGCAGCCTCTACACCTACTGGCGGCGGACGGGTCCGGCACCGATGCTCGAGAGCTTCGACGTGCCGAAGCGGGTGGTCTGCGTCGCGAAGCGCGACACCACCAACACGCCGCTGCACGCCTTGGTGCTGCTCAACGGGCCGCAGTTCGTCGAGGCCGCCCGCGTGCTCGCCGAGCGGCTCCTGGCCGAGCGGTCGGGCGCTGCTGAAGAGGCGGTCGCCCGCGCGTTCGAGCTGCTCACGAGCCGCGTGCCCGACGGCGAGGAACGTGAGATCGTGGGGCGAATGCTCGCCGATCAGCTGGCGTTCTACCGCTCCCATCCCGAGGAGGCCGGCCGGCTCGTGGCCGTCGGCGCGAAGCAACGCAATGAGTCGCTGTCCGCGGCCGACGTGGCTGCGACGGCCAGCGTGATCAATGCCCTGATGAACTACGACGGAAGCGTGGTGAAGCGATGACGCAGAACAGGCGGGAGTGGCTTCAGTCGTTCGGGATGGGGTTCGGCGGCCTCGCGCTGGCCGACATGCTCGCGCGGACGGCCCGGGCGGAGACGGCCGCGGGCCTCGCGCTGCCGCCGGGTTCGACCGGGGGCGTGCTCGACGCCTTCCACATGCCGCCCAAGGCGAAGCGGGTGATCTATCTGTTCCAGTCGGGCGGCCCCTCGCAGCTCGACCTCTTCGATCACAAGCCGCTGCTCAAGGAGCGGGACGGCGAGCAGCTGCCCGACAGCGTCCGGGGCGGCCAGCGGCTCACCGGGATGTCGGGCAACCAGAGCTCGATCCCGCTGGCGGCCTCTCCCTATGCATTCGCCCAGCATGGCCAGAGCGGCGCCTGGGTGTCGGAACTGCTGCCCTATACGGCGAAGGTGGCCGACCGGCTCTGCTTCATTCGCACGATGTACACCGAGAGCATCAACCACGGCCCGGGCGTGACGTTCATGCAGAGCGGCAATCAGATTCCGGGACGCCCGAGCATCGGCGCCTGGCTCGACTACGGCCTCGGCAACGCCCAGGACGACCTGCCCTCGTTCGTCGTGCTGATCACGAAAAACAAGGGGGGACAGCCGCTGATGAGCCATCTCTGGGGGGCGGGCTTCCTGCCGGCAAAGCATCAGGCCGTCCGGTTCCGTTCCGGTCCCGATCCGGTGCTCTACGTGAACAACCCTCCCGGCGTGTCGGCCGAGAGCCGGCGGAAGGTGCTCGACGGGCTGCGGCAGCTGCACGAGCACCAGTTCGCCGGCACGCCCGACGCCGAGATCACGGCGCGCATCGCCAACTACGAGATGGCCTTCCGCATGCAGTCGAGCGTGCCGGAGGTGACCGACTTTTCCGATGAGCCGCAGAGCGTGCTCGACCTGTACGGCCCCGACGCCAAGGATCCCGGCACGTTCGCTGCCAACTGCCTGCTCGCCCGGCGTTTGGCCGAGCGGGGCGTGCGGTTCATCCAGCTCTACCATCAGGACTGGGACCATCACGGCGGGATCAAGGGCGGTCTCAAGCGGGAGTGCCAGCAGACCGACCAGCCGGCGGCGGCGCTCGTGCAGGATCTCGCCGACCGGGGCATGCTCGACGACACGCTCGTGGTGTGGGGGGGCGAGTTCGGCCGCACCAACTACTGCCAGGGCCTCTACAAGCCCGGCGACGAGTTCGGCCGCGACCACCATCCGCGCTGCTTCACGATCTGGATGGCCGGCGGCGGCGTGAAGCCGGGCGTCACCTGGGGCGAGACCGACGAGTACGGCTACAACATCGTGAAGGACGGCGTGCACGTGCACGACTTCCACGCCACGCTGCTCCACCTGCTCGGCATCGACCACGAGCGGCTCACCTACAAGTTCCAAGGCCGCCGCTACCGGCTCACCGACGTGCACGGCAAGATCGTCAAGGGCATCCTCGCCTGACGCCTATTGTTTTTCACCATGCGAAGCCGGCCGGGGGTCGCGCGCAGCCGACGGTTGAAGCTTTCGTGCCGACCGAGTACTATTCCGGATGCCTTTGTCAGGTATTCGGAACGGTGGTCTTATGAGGAAGCTTTGGTTCGCTTGTGCGGCGGCCTTCGCCGCGATGTGCGGGTGCTCCCGCCTGCCCGACGCCACCTACACGCTGCGGGCCGACGCCGAGAAGCTGGAACTTCCCCAGAAACACAAGGCCCAGATCGCGGCCTATCTCGCCGCGTTTCACGGCACCCCGTCGAATCCTCGCATGGCCCTCCCGGCCGAAGGGGCGGAACCGCCCGAGGCAACGCCCGCCGCTTCACCCTCCGGAGCAGCTGTGATCCCCGCCGTCGCCAGGGTCGACAAGCCCGGCTACGACCGGCTGCATCTCCAACTCGGCCGCGAGGTCTACACGCGGCAGTGCGCCGGCTGCCACGGCACGACCGGTGACGGCAAGGGCCCCGCGGGCGCCTATCTCAACCCGCCGCCGCGCGACTACCGCAACGGGGTGTTCAAGTTCACCTCGACTCCGCGGGGCTCGAAGCCCCGCCGGGAAGATCTGCGGCGAATCCTGAAATACGGCGCGAAAGGCACGTCGATGCCCGCCTTCCGCTTTCTCTCCGACGAGGAGACGGAGGCCGTGATCGACTATGTGCAGCTGCTCGCCGCCCGTGGTGAGCTCGAGATCAATCTCATTCGCGAAGCGACCGACGAGCTCGACGAAGCCGACGACTTCGATCCGGAGGTCGTCGGCGAATACGTCCAGAACATCTCGGCCTCGTGGGATCGGGCCGAGGAAGAGCTCGTGCGGCCCGTGACGGTGAATCCACCGCGGACCCCGGAGACGATCCACGCGGGGGCGGTGGCCTTCGCGGAGCTGTATTGCGTGAAGTGCCATGGCCCCGACGCCCGCGGTAGCAAGTCGGCCGATGTGGGGCAGGACATCTGGGGCCGGACGGCCTATCCGGCCAACCTCGCCATGGGGATGCTCCACGGCGGCCGGCGGCCGGTCGACATCTACCGGCGGATCTATTCGGGCATCAATGGCACGCCGATGCCGTCGTCGAAGGATCCCAACACCGCGATCAACGAGACGCCCGAGCAGCGGTCCGACCGCATCTGGCACCTCGTCCATTTCGTGACGGCGATCATCGAAAACAACGAGGTGCCGGCCGACGCCCAAAAGGCGATCGACGAGACGCTCGAGCGGCTTGAACAGCCGGCCGAGGCAGACGCCAAGAAAGCCGCTGCCGTGCGGGGTGCCGGGGACGCCCGAGGCGCGAGCCGAGAGGAGAGTTGAGGATCACATGCCCGCCCCCGATGCTCTCGCCGACAAGCGGGCCCGCCTCGCCGAACTCCAGGCCGAACAGGCCCGACTCGCGGCCGAGATCGATGCCGAGGGGTTCGGCCAGGCGGCCGGCGAATGGGCCCGCAAGGGCTACTACCTCACCTACTACGCGACTGCCGGGTTCTTCCTCGGCATGGTGGCGGCGCTCGTGAGCCTGATGTTCAACATCATCGGCGCGAGCATCGCCGGCGAAAATCCGCTGCAGCTCATCAAGGTGTATCTCACGTTCGGCCTCGGCGGCCGGGCGCTCGACCCCGCGTTCGACTCCGGGCTCGCACTGGCGATGGGCTGCGTGCTCTACATCGCGACGGGCATGCTTTTGGGCATCGTGTTCCACGTGATCCTCACTCGCTATGCGTCGTACACCGGGCTGCTCGGGCGGTTGATCTGGGCGTCGGCGATCGCGATCGCGGTTTGGCTCGTCAACTTCTACGTGCTGCTGTCGTGGCTCCAGCCGCTCCTGTTCGGCGGCAACTGGATCACGAGCACCGATCCGGTCTATCTGCCCTGGTGGGTCGCGCTGGCCACGCACCTCGTGTTCGGCTGGACGATGGCGCTGATCTACCCCTGGGGCCTGTTCGTTCCCTACGTCCCGCAGTCGGAGCAGTCATGAGCCGCCCCTCGACCGCCGCCGTCGCCCGCGAGGTGCCGGCAGACCTCGTCGACCAGAAGATCGTGATCGCCTACTACGTGGCGGCCCTGACCTTCATCACGATCTCGATGCTCGCGGGCCTCCTGGTCGCACTGCAGCTCGTGCGGTGGAACCCGCTGAACGGCGTCGAGCTGCTCTCGCCCGGCCGCTGGCGGATGATCCACACCAATGCGATCGCCTACGGCTTCCTGGCCAACGCGTTCCTGGGCACGCTCCACTGGGCCGTGCCGCGGCTCACGTTCCACAAGGTCGCGAGCAAGTCCCTGAGTTGGTTCATCTTCTACGCCTGGCAGGTGATCGTGCTGGCCACGGCGGCCGGGATCGTGATCGGGCCCTCGCTTCAGGATCAGCCCTGGGTGATGGAGCTGGCGAAAAAGACGCACCTGCCGATGGGCCTGGGCGCGCAGGGACTCGAGTGGGGTGAGACGCCGTTTTGGATCGATCCTGTGGCGCTCCTCGGCCTGCTGCTCGTAGCCGTGAACTTCATGGTGCCGATCGGCCGGAGCAAAGGGCCGATGTACGTCACGCTTTGGTACTTCATGGCGGCCTTCGTCTGGACTTTTCTCACCTATGCGATGGGCAACCTGCTGCCCGAATACGCCGTGGCCGGCACGAGCGCCGGGGCGATCGGCGGCCTCTTCATCCACGACCTCGTGGGCCTGTTCGTCACGCCCCTGGGCTGGGGGCTCATGTATTACTTCGTGCCGATCCTGCTCAAGAAGCCGATCTGGAGCCACGGCCTGTCGCTCGTCGGCTTCTGGGGGCTGGCCTTCTTCTATCCCCTGCAGGGCATCCATCATTTCCTCTACACGCCGATCCCGATGTTTCTCCAGTACGGCGCCGTGATCTCCACGATCGCCGTGGAACTCGTGGTCGCGACGGTCGTGATCAACTTTTTCGGCACGCTCGGCAGCAAGGGCTATGACCAGTTCGTCAACAACCTGCCGATCCGCTACTTCTACACGGGCATGGTCTTCTACTTCATCACCTGCTTCCAGTGCGCCCTGCAGGTGACGCTCACGTTTCAGAAGCTGATCCACTTCACCGACTGGGTCGTCGGCCACGCCCACCTCGTGATGTTCGGCGTGTTCAGCCTCTGGCTGTTCGGCATCATGATCTACCTCTTCCCGCGGCTGCTGGGCCGGCCGTGGTACAGCCAGAAGCTGCTGAAGTACCACTACTGGCTCTCGGCGGGCGGCCTGTTCGTGATGTTCCTCGATCTCACGCTCGCGGGCGTCTTCCAGGGCTGGTACTGGGCCTCGCTTCAGCCGTGGGATGCCTCGACGAACGGCTCCACGCCCTTCTGGATCACGCGGGTGTTCGCGGGGCTCGCGATGTTCGGCGGGCTGCTCTGCTTCCTCTACAACCTGTGGATGACGGCGAAGGGGGCGGAGAGCGTGGATGAATCGCCCGCCACCCTGGCTCCGGCGACCACCTGACACCCCGCACCTGATGAACGAGTGATTCGGAGTCGAGCATGTTCGAGAGCAAGACGGGCATCTTTTTCATCGCCGGCATCGGTTTCTTTCTGCTGGCCTTCCTGGGCAACGGCGCTGTGCCGATGCTGATGTACAAGGACCGTCCGGAGAAGACGGCGGAGGAGCTGGTCAACAAGCGGGTGATGAACCAGTTCCGCGACCTCGCCGAGCGGTATCCCGACCAGTTCGAGGCGGCCTTCGGCGAGGTGTCCGAGGAGAAGTGTGCCGAGGCCCTGCGACTGGGCCGCCAGATCTACGTCGGCGAGGGCTGCTGGCACTGCCACAGCCAGTTCGTGCGGCCGGTGTCCAACGAGTCGCGCCGGTTCGGCCCCGTGTCGAAGACCGAGGAATACGACAACGAGCTCCAGCGGCCCGTGCTCTTCGGCACGCGGCGGGTCGGGCCCGATCTCTCCCGCGAAGGGGGCCGCCGCGGCAACGACTGGCACGCCGTCCACTTCTACAATTCGCGGACGGTCTCCACCGACTCCCCGATGCCGGCCTACCCGTGGTTCTTCGACGGCTCGCCCGACAAGCCCAATCGCCGCGGCCTGGCCCTGATCACCTACATCCAGTGGCTCGGCTCGTGGCTGCCCGAGTATCCCTACTACGAGGAACTCGCGGAGGTGACAGGTGAGTGATGCCCGTGATGCATCCGCGGCAAGCCGCCGCAAGACCTGGATCACGATCGCGATGGCGGTCTTGATCCTGATCCCGAGCCTCTACGGCTTCGCCGGCAAGTTCATCGAGTTCGTGCACATCTACCGCGGCACCAGCGGCGGCGAGTTCGCCGTCGCCCCGATCCTGAATTACCTGCTCGCCAGCGCCGGCTTCTTCTGCATGCTCCTCTGGGCCGCCTGGAACGGCATGTTCCGCGACGTCGAGCAGCCCAAGATCGATTTCCTGGAGAACGAGCGGCTGCTCGACCGTCGTGAGCCCGCCGCCTGACCGCCACCGAGGAGTTTCCATGCCCGATACCAATTCCGGCGCCCCGCAGGCGGAGAACCGGTTCCACGACTACGTCGGCAACGCGATCCCGTGGTATGTCCGCGCGATCTGGATCGGCTTCTGGATTTTCGCGGTCACCTACACGATCCGCTACCTCCTGCCGGCCATGCAGATCGAGCTGATTCAGCGGCCCTCATGATGGCCCGCGTCGGGGTTGCCCGTGCCCTCTCGCCGGACGTTCGCTGCGGGCATCCTGCCCTTCGCTCACTCGATGCTGACTGCGCTCCGGCATCCATGCCTGCGCTTGTCAGCAACGCCGACGAGCGGGCACGGGCAACCCCGACGCTCGATCAACTCCAGCACTACCGCCTCGCCCCGGGGCCGTCGCTCGTGGCCATTTCGGAACAACCCTGCGCCTGTGACTACTGCGGCCTGCCTGTGGGCAGGGCGGCGGTCGGCGGGGAGGCTGCCTACT
>CAZXIG010000019.1:0-22878 GCA_964640405.1 uncultured Candidatus Kuenenia sp. | reverse complement strand
ATTCGTCAACGCTAAGCCCCGCTCGCGTCCCGGTCAAATTCGCGGGAATTTCGCCCGTTGCGCCGGCCTCAGCGCCGGCTACCGACGGGGCCGTCCTTGTGATTGTGATTGCTACACTGCCGTTCAGCGGGCGTGGCGAGAAGAATGCAAGAGCCGTCTCGCTCGGTTGAAGCCCTCATCATCCATCCCATGAAACGACGTGTCCGTGCTGTGTGGCTGCTGCCATGGCTTGCCATCAGCGCGCTCCTCGCTGCCGACGCAAAGCCAGTCGAGAGCCGGCCGATCCCGGAGGAGCAGTTGCGCCTCCAGTCGCTCGCCGGGGATGCCATCCCGTTCGCCGACTCTCTCGGCACCGACGGCAGGGCCGTCTGCTTCGCGTTTCTCCATCCTGCCTGTCCGCTAGCGCGGGAATACGGTCCGGTGCTCGATGCACTCGCCAAAGAGTGTGCCGGTGAGGGCATCCGCTTCGTGGGCGTGGTCTGTGAACTCGACGATGTTGGCGAGGTCGAGGCTTATCGCCGTGAGTTCGGGATCACGTTCCCGATCCGCCTCGATACCGACTTCACGCTGGCCGAGGCGCTCGACGCGACGGTCACGCCCGAGGTGGTGCTCGTCGACCGAGACCGGGTGATCCGCTACGCCGGCCGGATCGACGACCGGTACAAGGTGCGTGGCGTGATGACGCCCGGCGATCCGGATTCGGAACTGCGTTCGGCGATCCGCGATCTCCTCGCCGGTCGCGAGATCCGTGAGCCGCGGACGAAGGCGGCGGGCTGCCCGCTCGATCGACCGGAACGGCCGACGCCGGCCAGCGTCTCCGGTGAGGCTCGTGTCACGTTCCACCGCGACGTGCTCCCCTTCCTGCATGCCCAGTGCCAGCGGTGCCACAGCCCGAATCAGGCCGGCCCGTTCAACCTGCTCACCTACGACGAGGCCGTCGAATGGATCGACCTGGGACTCGAGGAGATCGACGCCCGGCGGATGCCGCCGGCGCAGATCGAGAGCGACCTCGACTTTCGGGTGACGAAGCCTCCGACCGCAGCGCAGGTAGCCATGCTGCGGGCCTGGGTGGCGGCCGGCAAGCCGGAGGGGAATCCCGCGGAGGCGCCGAAGCTCGAGCCGCTGCCCGACTACTCGGCCTTCCAAGAGGACCTCGGCCCCCCCGACATCGTGCTCGAGCAGCCCGAGCCGACGCAGCTCGGTGCACACGGAAACGACGTCTACCGGAACATCATCTTTCAGCTCAATCGCGCCGAGGATTTGAAGCTGCGGGCGATCCAGTTTCTGCCCGGCAATCGCAAGGTCGTGCATCATGCCCTGATCGGCCACTTGCCGCGGGAGACCGTGGAGGAGGCGGTGCGGGACCATGGCGGGCGGGAGGGCTTCAGCCATGAGGACGACCGGGCGGGAGGCTTTCAGGATCCGCACGGCATCGGGTTTCGGGTGCCGCCGGTGCGCGACGACGGGCAGCCGCGGGCCTCGTTCGTCGGCGGCTTCGTGCCGGGGGTGCGGGCGGTGGCCGCCCCTGCCGACGCGGCCGTGGTGATCCCGGCGGGCTGCGACATCGCGGTGCAGGTGCACTACGTCCGCACCGGGAAGCTCGAAACCGATTCGAGTCGGGTCGGGATCTGGCTCGAGAAGCAGCCGCCGCGCAAGGTTACGACCATGATCTACCTCTCCGGTGATTTTGCGGTGGTGCCCCCGGGTGTCACCGACTTCCGCGTCACGGGCAGCTACACGCTCCCCGATGACGCGGACATGGTGGGCGTCATCCCGCACGCGCACCAACTGGCCCGCTGGGTGGAGATCAGGGCCCACCTGCCGGGCCAGGAGCGGCCACTCATGCTCCTGCGGGTGCCGCAGTGGGATTACAACTGGCAGTCGCCCTACGACCTCGCGAAACCGATGCGGTTCCCGGCTGGCACACGTTTCGAGGCGGAGTGTGCCTACGACAACTCCATCGCCAACCCGCGAAACCCGTTCGATCCCCCGCAGAACGTCTGGCATAACGAGACGATCGACGACGAGATGCTGCTGCCGATGTTCACGTTCGTCTCCGAGCGGCCGCTCGATCCCAAAGGCGACACGTTCAGGAAGTTCTACTCATCGGTCGTGCGGTCGCGGTTTCTGCGGCGGCTCGTGGATCATCGCTACAAGTACGTTGCCGATCCGAAGGGCGATGTACGCATCTCACCCGACTTCGATCCCGACGATCACCGCTACTAAAGCACCACCGTTCCAGCAAGGAAGCCCAGCGCATGGCGCTCGCCACACAGACAGGCCTCTCCGTCGTGGCCGATTCGGCGACCGTGTCGGTGGCCGATGCCCACGGCGGTGCGGAGCGGAAGGCGCTCCTCGAGAACGTGAGCTTTCGGATCGAGCCGGGCGAGTTCATCTGCGTGCTCGGCCCCAGCGGGGCGGGCAAGAGCACGCTTGCGCGGGCGTTGCTTGGCGAACGAGAGATCGAAGCTGGCCAGTTGCTCGTCGGCGGACATGACGTGTTTCGCGAGGCCGACGCCCTCCGGGGCGCGATCGGCTACGTGCCCCAGCGTGACGTCAATCCGCCTGCGCTGCCCGTGGAGCGCGCGCTTCACTACGCGTCGGAGGTCCGGCTGCCGGCGGAGGCGTCGGCCGCGGAACGCCGGGCCGCGATCGACCGGGCGATCACCGAGGTCGGCCTCGACAGGGTGCGGCACGGGACGATCGGCAGCCTGTCCGGAGGGGAAATGAAGCGGGCGAGCCTGGCGGCGGAGCTGCTCGCCGCCCCGGGCCTGCTCGTGGTGGACGAGGCGACCTCCAGCCTCGATCCGGCCACCGAGTCGCGGATCATGACGCTGCTCGCCGAGCGGGCGCGGGCCGGCACGACCGTCATCGCGGTCACGCACCATCTGGACAACGTCGACAAGGCCGACAAGCTCCTGATCCTCGGCCACGGCGAGGTGGTGTGGGTCGGCTCCCGCGTCGAGGCCCTCGGCCACTTCGGGGTGCATCGACTCGCCGACGTGTACGTCGCCATCGAAGACCGGCCGCGCGGATTCTGGTCGGCCCGCTGGCGGGAGCGGGAGGCCGAAGACCGCCGGATGGCGGAGGCTCGGCAAGCCGACGGGCCGGCCGGTGCCGCGGACCCGGATCGGGTGGCATCGCTCGCGGCGGTTTCGATTCCCGGGTTCGGCCGCCAGTTCGCCACGTTCTTCTGCCGGGAGCTCGAGGCCTTCGTCCGCGACCGCGTGGGCCTTCTCATGGCGGCGCTCCTGCCGCTGGCGCTCGGGGTCACCGTGCTCGCCGGCTTCGCCGACGTCCGCTTCCGGAATCCGCTCATGCTCACGCGGTTCCTCGACCCCGGCGAGAAGGACGTGCTCGCGGACGCGTGGGGCGAGGTCTCGGAGGCGATCGCCACCGAGTCGGTCTCGGAACAGGATGCCAGCATTCCCGGTCAGATCCGCGTCTTTCTCGACAGCCAGCCGAAGCTGCTCGCCCACCTGCGGGAGCCGTCCACGGAGCGGATCGTCCGCCATGCCCTCACCGACACGCTCCGGGTCGCGCCGGATCGCGAGATCGTCGATCCCGCCGGCACGTACAAATGGCTCTCGCTGATGAGCATCTGCATGGTCATCCTCGGGTTCGTGACCGGGTTTCGGGAGATCGTCAAGGAGCGGCCGATGCTCGACCTCGAGCGGCGGCACGGCCTATGGTACGCCGCCTACGTGATCGCCAAGGTCGCGGCGCTGGCCGTCGTGCTCGCGGCGCAGGTCGCGGTCTTCAGATCGACTGTCGAACTGGGCTTCATGATTCGCGAGGCGATCGGCGGCGAGTCGCCCGCCGAGATCTACCGGCGCGGCGCGGTCGTCTCGGCGAGCCTCAACTGGCTTGCCGCGGTGGCCTGCGCGGCCATGGGGCTCGTCGTCTCGGCCTGCGTCCGCTCGACCGACAAGGGCGTGCTCGCGGTGCCGCTGCTGATCACGCCGCAGATCCTGCTCGGGGCCACGATCCTGCCGATCAAGGGCGGGGTGCTCGCCGTGCTCGCGAAGCTTTTCTCGCCGCTCTATTGGGCGCATCGCGGCTGCCGCAGCGAAGGGGAGGGGGTGCCCGTCTTCTGGCAGAATCTCGGCACCTACGATCCGGCTCTCTGGATCCCTTACGCCGCACTCCTCACGCAGATCCTGGTGGCGACGCTGATCACGATCCTCCTGCTCCGCTGGCAGGAACGAGCGGCCCTGGGCCGCAATCGCGCCGTGCGCTACAGGCTGATCGCGATCCGTGCCATGCCTGCCACCCGAAGCAGCTGATCAGCCGATGGTGGTGACGACCTGTTGGAGGTAGCGCACGAGTTCGGGCGCGAGCCCCCCGGCGGCGATGGCCTCGTCGACCTGCCGACGGAGGGCCTCGACGCATTCCGCCGGCGTCGCGTCGTCGGACAGATCGATCACGGCGTCGAGGGCCACGTGGGAGTCGCCCGTCAGGTAGCGGAACAGCTGCGCGATCGAGGCGAGCCTCGCGTCACCGCTGCGCACGGCCGCGTCCTCGAGCAGCGTGCCCGTGAGCGACGTGTTCAACGACAGCCGCCGTTGCACCTCGGCGGCGGTGGCCGCGCGGAATCCGGGCTCCTGCTTGAGCGACTCGAAGCGCGTGGCGTCGATCACGAGCATCTCGAGCCGGTTCGGCTCGCGGGAGAGCACGGTGGCCACGGCTGGCTGGCCGCGCCACATGCCGATTTCACCGAGCACGATCGGGGCGGCGAGCGTCGCCACCTGCCGCGGCTCGGGCGCGGCCTCCGTGCGCCGCAGCACCACGAGCGGCGCCGTGGAGGAAAGCACGACGTACATCTCGCCCACCCTCTCCCCCTGCCGGATGAGCGCGTCGCCCGCGGCCAGTTCGATGGTGCGCCGTTCCAGTGGCCGGGCCGCGTCGTCATGGGCGTCGATCGCGTGGAGGAGGATCGCGCCGATGAGGCGGTTGTCGGTGCTGTCGGCGGCGGCCGCGTCGTACGCCTGCCGGAGGGCGGCCACGTCGGGCCGGTTCCAGACGGCCTGCCGCGCGGCCGACCGGGCCCGGATGGCCTCGATCGGCTTGCGGGCGCGGTGCCGCCGCCCCCACTCCTCCCGCTGCGTCTCGAGGTCGGCGCCGGTGCCATCCGGAAAGAGATAGGCGGCCGTCTCCGGATCGAAGTGGCGGCGGACGTGGTCGGCCACCGTTGCGTCGGCGTGCGACGCGGTGACCGGCACGATCCGGCGGGCGATCTCACGGCCCATTCGCTGCACCCGTGCGGACGCGGGCCGCTCGCGGAGATGCCGATCGTAGGCGTCGCGGAACCGCTCGTGGGCGGCGAGGTCGCGGGGAACGCGGCGCAGGCCGGTCAGGCCCGCCACCTGGTAGAGCACCGTGCAGACCTGCTCGCTGAGCGCGCGGCCGCGGGGGCTGTCGGGAGGCAGGCCGCAGGCCGCCATGCCGCGGCGGATCGCCTCGATGAACGAGGTGGCGACGTAGGCATAGTCGGCCTCGTAGCCGTCGATCACGCGGTAGCCGCCGTCGTCATGGTGGACCACGACCCCCGCCACGTGGTGCCGGAGGTTGACGAGCCGGGCGATCTCGCGGAACTCGGCCGACGACCGCGGCAGGAGGAACCCGCCCCGGAAGAAGTCGCCGGTGCCCTGGATCCGTTCACCGGCGCGAAACAGCCCCTCGTTGCGATACGACGTCGCCACGATCGAGCCGACGAGGAGCGTGCGGTAGATCCCGCCCCAGGCGAAGCCGAGGGCATCGGGCACGAAGCGGCCGCGGTGCACCCACAGGTTGCGGAGCGTGCAGAACCGCCAGGCCAGTTGGGCGCCGGCCACCCGTCGGATCGTGTTCCACGCGTCGTCCGAAAGCACGGGCAGGGGCGCGATGTCCTCCGGGGCGAGGAAGTCGTCGAGCGTGCCGCGGCGCGGGCGATGCGGCGTGGAGGTCGTCGTCTTCATTCGGGCAGGCAGGGGGTATTCGTGAGGCTGAACCGGCACTAGATTCGCTGACGACGGGGCCGGCTCGAGGACGATTGTGATGGAATGCCGTGCCGCCGTGCAACGTGACAGGAAAAGCTTTCGATGCCCGGCATCCTCGCGCGATTGATCGGTGGCGACCTCGCCGCGCTGGCGGCGGATCCGCTGGGTGAGTTCGTCCGCCGCTCCCGACAGGGAGGGGTCATGCCGCTGCAGATCGGGTTCGCGCGGGGCCATCTCGTCTCCGATCTGGCGCTCGTCCGCCACGTGCTGCTCGAGAATAACGACAACTACGACAGGCGGACCCCCGCCTTCGATGCGTTGCGCGTGGTGCTCGGCAACGGCTTGGTCACGAGCGGCGGCGCGTTCTGGAAGCGGCAGCGGCGGATCACGCAGCCGGCGTTCTCGAGCGAGAGCGTTCGCCACTTCGCACCGGTCATCGCGCGGCTGGCGGCCGAGACGGCCGACGACTGGGAGCGGGCCGCGGCACGCGGCGAAACCGTCGATGCCTGCACCGACATGATGCGGGTCACGCTCCGGATCGTGGCCGAGGCGCTTTTCGGCGACGACCTCGCGGGTGACGCCCCCGTGATCAATCGAGAGTTTCCGGTGATCGTCGCCTGCCTCGCGGCGCGGATCGCCTCTCCGATCCGGCCGCCGGTGTGGCTGCCGACCGCCAACAACCGGCGGCTGCGGCCGGCCCTCGCGGCGCTCGATGCGATCGTCACCCGGCTCATCGCCGCGAAGCGTCGCCGGCTCGCCGAGGGGGGAGGGCCGCAGGACGGGCATCGCGACCTGCTCACCACCCTGATGCTCGCCCGCGACCCCGAGACGGGCGAGGCGATGAGCGACACCCAGCTCCGCGACGAAGTGATGACGTTCATGATCTCGGGGCACGAAACCACCGCCACCGCGCTGTCGTGGCTCTGGTATCTGCTCGACCGGCACCCGGAGGAGCAAGACCGCCTGCGCGACGAACTCCGCGCCGTCACGGGGGGCCGTCCACCGACGGTGGACCAACTGCCGCAGCTGCCGCGAATGAAAGCCGTGGTCCAGGAGACGCTCCGGCTCTATCCGCCCTTGTGGATGTTCGACCGCCGCGCGCTTGGGCCCGACGACCTCGCGGGCACGAAAGTGGCCAAGGGCGACCTCGTCATCTTCTGCCCGTACTCGATCCACCGGCTTCCCGAACTGTGGTCCGATCCCGAGGCGTTTCGCCCGGAGCGGTTCGAAGCGGGCCGCGAAGAGCAGAAGAACAAGTTCGCCTACCTGCCGTTCAGCGTCGGCCCGCGGACCTGCATCGGCAACAATCTCGCGATGATCGAGTCGCAGCTCATCATGGGCACGCTCCTGTCGCGGTTCCGGGCCAGGCTCGCCGATCCGGCCCCCATCAAGCCTCAGCCACGGGTCACGCTCCGCCCCTCACGGCCGGTCGAGTTACGGCTGGAGCGGGCACCGCTCGCCTGAAGATCTCGGCGGGCGACTTGCCGGAGTGTGTTCCATGTGGGTCGTTGACCACGGGAACCGGGGCGATGCCCTCGCGGGCGAGGAAGCCGTCGAGTGTGCCGTGGCCAGGGCGGCGTTGAGCGGGGTGAGTCGTCTTCATTCACACGAGCAACGGTCGTTCGGTAGTCTGGAATAGCCGAAACACCGTGGGGAACGTGGCTGCCGTTCTCGTCATCGTGATCGACTTGCAGCTCGCGGTGCAACGCAACATGCAGGAAGTGCGATGCCGGGAATCCTTGCGCGACTGATCGGCGGCGATCTCGCCGCGCTGACGCATGATGCGCTCGGTGAGTTCGTGCGCCGGTCCCGGCAGGGGGGGGTGGTGCCGCTCAAGATCGGGCTGACGCGGGGGCACCTGGTTTCCGACCCTGCCCTTGTTCGCCACGTGCTGCTCGACAACATCGACAACTACGACAAGCGCACTCCCGCCTTCGACGCCGTGCGCGTCGTGCTCGGCAACGGCATGCTCACGAGCGGCGGCGCGTTCTGGAAGCGGCAGCGGCGGATCGCGCAGCCCGCCTTCCACGGCGAGAGCGTCCGCCACTTCGCGCCGATCATCTCCCGGCTGGCGCTCGAGACAGCCGACGAGTGGGAGCGGGCCACGGCGGCCGGAACGCCGGTGGATGCCTGCACCGACATGATGAAAGTGACGCTGCGGATCGTGGCCGAGACGCTCTTCGGCGATGACCTCGCCGGGGACGCCGACGAGATCAACCGCGTCTTTCCCGTGATCCTCGCCTGCCTCGCCGCGCGGGTGACGTCGCCGATCCGGCCGCCGCCCTGGGTGCCGACCGCCAACAACCGGCGGCTGCGGCCGGCCCTCGATTCCCTCAATCGAATCGTGGAGCGGCTGATCGCCATGAAGCGCAGCCGGCTGGCCACGGGTGGCGGGCCGCCGGGGGGGCATCGCGACCTGCTCACGATCCTGATGCTCGCCCGCGACGCCGAGACCGGGGAGGCGATGAGTGACGCCCAGCTCCGCGACGAGGTGATGACGCTCATGATCGCAGGGCACGAGACGACGGCCAACGCCCTCTCGTGGCTCTGGTGCCTCCTCGACCGCCACCCCGACGAGCAGGAGCGGCTGCGGGCCGAGCTCCTCGCCGCGACGGGCGGCCGGGCCCCGACGGTTGAGGACCTGCCGAAGCTGCCGCGGCTGAAGGCCGTGATCCAGGAGACGCTGCGGCTCTATCCGCCGGTGTGGATGTTCGATCGGCGGGCGCTCGGCCCCGACGACCTCGCCGGCACGAAGGTGTCCAAGGGCGACCTCGTGATCTTCTGTCCCTACGCGATCCACCGGCTGCCGGAACTCTGGCCTGATCCCGAAACGTTCCGCCCCGAGCGGTTCGAGGCGGGCCGGGAGGAGCAGAAGAACAAGTTCGCCTACCTGCCGTTCAGCGCGGGGCCGCGGACGTGCATCGGCAACAGTTTCGCGATGATCGAGTCGCAGATCATCATGGGCACGCTCCTCGCGAGGTTCAGGGCCCGGCTCGCCGATCCGTCCCCCATCATGCCCCAGCCGCGCGTCACGCTCCGCACGTCGCGGCCGGTCGAACTGCGGCTGGAGCGGGCGGCGCTCGCGTGACGGGTGACGACATGCACATCGGCCTCGCCTGCCCCGAGCTCTCCGGGCACCTGAACCCGATGACGACGCTCGGTCGCGAGCTCGTGCGGCGCGGCCATCGCGTGACGGTCGTGGCCCGCCCCGACGGCGAGGCGAAGGCCGTCGCCGCCGGCCTGGGCTTCGCGGCCCTCGGTGCCGCCGAGTTTCCCCGCGGGGCGATTGCCGCGCAGGCCGCGGCGCTCGGCGGCATGACGGCCGGGAAGGCGCTCCGGTACACGATCGACATGATGCGGCTGGCCGCCGAGGTCACGCTCCGGGATCTGCCCGCGGTGTGCCGTGAGTGCGGCATCGAGGCCCTGCTCGTCGACCAGGTCAACCCGGCGGCCGGCACGGTGGCCGAGATCGCGGGGCTGCCGTTCGTGAAGGTGGCCAACGCGCTCGCGCTCAATCGCGACCCGGCCTGCCCGCCGGCCGTGCTCCCCTGGCGGTATCGGCCCGGCCCGCTCGGACGGCTGCGCAACGCCGCCGGCAACTGGTTCCTGCATCGAGTGACCGCGCCCGTCCGCGATGCGATCAACGCCCACCGGGTGCAACACGGGCTCGCGCCGCGGCGCCACGAGGAGGCGCCGGCGTTTCTCGCGGAGATCGCCCAGCAGCCGGCCTTTTTCGACTTTCCACGGGCTCGGCCCGAGCCGCGGCTGCACTTCACGGGGCCGTGGCACGCGGCCGGTAGCGGCGGCGACGTGCCGTTTCCCTGGGAGCGGCTCGACGGCCGTCCGCTCGTCTACGCGTCGCTCGGCACGCTCCAGAACCGGCTCGTGGAGACGTTCACGACGATCGCCGAGGCCGTCGCTCCGCTCGACGCGCAGCTCGTGATCTCGCTCGGGTCGGCCGATCAAAACGCCGCGGCGCTCGCCGCGCGGTGCCCGGGCGATCCCGTCGTCGTCTCCGTGGCGCCGCAACTGCAGGTGCTCGACCGCGCGACGCTCGCGATCACCCACGCCGGGCTCAACACGGCGCTCGAGGCGCTGGCCCGCGGCGTGCCGATGGTGGCGATCCCGATCACGAACGACCAGCCGGGCGTGGCCCGCCGCCTCGAGTGGCTCGGGCTGGCGGAGGTGGTGCTGCCGCGGCAGTTGACGGCGGCGCGGCTGCGGCACGCGGTCGAGCGGGTGCTCGGCGACCCGGGCTACCGCTCACGTGCCGGTGCGCGGGCCGCGGAAATCGCGCGGCTCGACGGCGTCGTTCGGGCGGCCGACATCGTGGAGCGGGCGTTTCGCACCAACGAACCGGTGCTCGCGTGAGCGTCCCGGCGGGGATCCTCTCTCCGCTGTCGAGCCATCTGGTGCTCAACCCCATGATCGCCGCGGCCGCGGACCATAAAGATGGGCGGCTAGGGCACGGAATCGATATTCTGGACCGGAGAGCACCATGAAGAATCCCGTCGTCCTCGTCACAGGCGCATCCTCCGGCATCGGTCGGGCGACGGTCGCCGCGTGCGCCGCGCGGGGCTGGAGCGTGGCGGCCACGATGCGCCGTCCCGAAAACGCCGCGGACCTGGCGGCGCTCCCCGGCGTGGCCGTGCTGCCGCTCGACGTCACGAGCCCGGAGAGCGTCGAGGCGGCAGTGGCGTCCGTGGTGGCGCGGTTCGGCCGCCTCGACGCGGTGGTCAACAACGCGGGCTATGCCATCGACGGGGTCTTCGAGGGGGCGGACGACGCGGCGATCCGCCGACAGTTCGAGACGAACGTGTTCGGGCTGATGCGGGTCACGCGGGCCGCGATCCCCGTGATGCGGCGCCAGGGGAGCGGCACGCTCGTGCAGGTGTCGTCGATGGGCGGCCGGGTCACGTTTCCGCTCTACAGCCTCTATCACGGGACCAAATGGGCCGTCGAGGGGTTCAGCGAGTCGCTGGCGTTCGAACTCCGACCGTTCGGCATCCGCATCCGCCTGGTGGAGCCCGGCGCGATCCGCACGGACTTTTACGGGCGCAGCCGGGAGCCGATCGTGGCCCCGTCGGGTGCCGGCTACGACGGCCTGGTCGAGCGCTGCGAGGCGATCTCGCTGTCGGGCGGTCGCGAGCGGGGCAGCGGGCCCGAGGTGGTGGCCGAGACGATCGTCCGCGCGATCACGGAACGCGGTTGGAAACTCCGCTATCCGGTGGGCGCCCCGGCTCCGCTCCTGCTGCGGCTGCGGAAGTTCCTTCCGGAGAGCATGTTCCTCCGGCTCATCCGCCGCCGGTATGGGATCGGCCCCTGAGGCGAGTCGAAGCCGGTGGGGAATCGCGGCACATCCGGCCGCCGCGGTCCGACGCGTCAGAACTCGTAGGAGAAGCCCGGTCGTACGAACTCCACGTTCGGCAGGCCGAGGGCCGCGAGGTCGCGGGCGATCTCCGCCGCGTGGCGGGCCTTGCGGTGGACGACGATCCAGCGGACGCCACGATCCAGCTTGCGGACCTCCGCGGCGAACCTGGAGGGGCAGAGGTGGCCCGTCTCGGCCGCGAGCGTGGCCATGCGCTCCGGCCAGCTGCATTCGAGGAACACGGCCGCGAGCCGCGGGCAGGCGGCGATCCTCCGCCAGAAATCGGTCGTGGGACCGGTGTCCGACGGAAACGCCACGGCCGTGCGGCCGTCGTCCACGAGCAGGCCGAGGGTATCCACGCTGTGGGACACGGGCAGGGGAGTGACCGTGAGGCCGGCCCGCTCGACCGGCACACCCGGCTCGAGCGGTGTGCTCCGCACGAATCGGTCGGCGCCGGTGGAGAGGGCGAAGAAGTCGGCCCAGATGCGGCCGTTGAAGAGGTCGCGGCGGATCCGGTCGAGCACGTCGGCCGACGCGAGCAGTTCCACGCAGTCGGGTCCTGGCTCGAACACGTTCTCGAGGAGGAGCGGCAGCGACGCGACGTGGTCGAGGTGCTCGTGCGTGAGGAAGACGTGCCGCACCCGCCGCTGCCGGTCGAGGTCGGCGAGCAGGCCGAGGGAGCCCGCGTCGACGGCGACCGTATCGTTCACGAGGAACGACACGAGGAACTGCGCGTCGGAGACCGGCACGCTGGACGGAAGCAGTTCGACCTTCATGGCTGGCCTCGACAGGGGAACATCCTCGTGGTCCTCGCGGCGCATCACCCTCGCTGCAGGATCGCGTACGCCTCGGCGAAGCGCTCGTTGCCGGCGGTTCCCTCGGTGTCGGCGCTGAACTCGGGCCGCAGCCGCTCCAGGAAGAACATCTCCACCGGCGCCCGGTTCTTCACCTCGATCCGGCCCCGCGGCTCGCAGACGAACCACGGCTCCACGAGCCGCCGCGTGGTGTCGGAGACGTTGATCCGCCCGGCCTCGCCCGTGGTCTCCATGCGGCTCGCCGTGTTCACCGTGTCGCCCCAAACGTCGTAGGTGAACCGCTGCGTGCCGATCACGCCGGCCACGAGCGGCCCGGTGTGGAGGCCGATGCGGATCCCGAACGAGGGCAGGCCGCGGTCGCCCCGCTCGCGGGCCACGTCGGCCGCGCAGCGCCGCAGCGCGAGCGCGAAGAGCGCCCCGTCCACCGCGTGGGTCGCGTTCGGCCGCGGCACGCCGCCGGCCGCCATGTAGGCGTCGCCGATCGTCTTGAGCTTCTCCATGCCGAACCGGGCCGCGAGCGTGTCGAACCGCCGGAAGTAGTCGTCGAGGTCGTCGATGAGGTCGCGCGGCCGCATCGTCTCGGCCACCCGCGTGAAGCCCACGAAGTCGGTGAACAGCACCGTCACGGCGTCGAAGTGCTTCGGCTCGCTCCGTCCCCGGTCGGCGAGCTCGTCGGCGATCTCTCGCGGCAGCACGAGGTGGAGGAGGTCGCGGGTCCGCGCCAGGCTGGCTTCGAGCTGCCGGCCGGCCTCCTGGAGGCGGTCGCGCATCTCGGCGAGCTGGCCGTTCTGCCAGATGACGTTCTCGTAGGTCGAGATGAGGAGGTTGAGGAGCTGCCGCCGGGTGACGTCGAGATGCATCGTCTCGCCGGCGTACTCGAGCGTGAGCCGCTCGCCCTGGCTGTCGGGCGCGGCGGCGTGGGCGAGGAGGTGCTCGATCCGGTCGAGCACCTGCGGCGGGTCGTAGGGCTTCGTCACGTAGGCGTCGGCGCCGTTCCGCAGCCCCGTGAGGATGTCGCTCGTCTTCGCGAGCGACGTGAGCAGGAGCACGGGCGTCGACCGCAGGCCGGGATCGGCCTTGATGGCCCGACACAGCTCGTGGCCGTCCATCTCGGGCATCTCGACGTCGGAGACGACGAGCGTCGGGCGGTGGCGGCGCACCAACTCGAGCGCCTCGACGCCAGTGCGGCCCCAGTGGACGACGTAGCCGCGCGACTCGAGCGCCTGCTCGAGGACGCGAGCCTGCATCCGGCTGTCCTCGGCCATGACGATCGTGCGGGGGGCATTCATGCCGGTCACGCTACCCGATCACGGCCTTCGGCGTCAGGCTCGCGGCGCGGCGTCGGGCTCGACCGCCGCGATCGCAGCCCGGCTCGACCACCGCCAGAGCGGCTCCCAATACGTCGCCACGACGTCCCGGGCCACCGCCGCCGACTCGACCACATAGCCGAACTCCTGGAGGTTGTGCGGATAGAGGTTGTCGGAGCCGACGTGAAACGCCCGGTCGTCCACCATCCAGAGCTTCGCGTGGTTGATGATCTTGAGCTCCGTGCCGTCGTGCACCCAGCGGTCGCCGGTCGCGGAGAACCGCAGCGGGGCCAGCCGCATGCTGCCCGTCACCGGGCGGTCGCCGATCGCGCGGCGCATCTCGGCGACGATGTCGGCGAGCGTGGTGCCGAACGAATAGGGGCCGCCCGCGGCGGTCTTCGCCCCCGGCTCGCTGAGCACCACCTGCACCTCGACGGCCCGCGCGGGATCGGTGAGCACGTCGGCGAGCGCGGCGACAACGTCGGCCGACCAGAAGTTGACGCCGTCCCAGTGGAAGCCGAAATCCATCTGGCTGATCCGGATGCTCGACCGTGCCTGGCGGAAGGCGAGCGCCGCGACCGCCGCGCCGACGTTCGCCATCCGCGGATCGGCGATCACGCCCGTGCCGAGGCGGCCGACCGCGAGGGCGGGGACGGGCCCGGCCGGCACGGCGGGAAGCGCGACGTACGGCGGCGGGCCGGCCGGCTCGATGCGGCCGTCGGCCCAATGGACCGCGTGGAGGCTGCCGATGTCCGTCGGCGTCGCGAGCTGCCGGGCTGCCCAGTCCCAGAGCCGGTCGAGGAAGGCATGGGCCGCGCCGGCGCCGGTGCCCGCGATGCGGACGGAGAGGTCGTGCACCGGGGCGAATTCGAGGTAGTCGGCGTGCCACAGGTTGTGGCCCCCGACGATCGCGTCACGGCCGTCGGCCGCCACGATCTTGGCGTGGTTCCACGAGGGCCGCTTCTGATCGTTCGACGTCTCCATCCGGCAGGCGTGGAGGCGCACACGACCATCCGCGGGCAGGTCGGCCGCGAGGTCGCGGATCGACGCCTCGAAATCGGCGTCGGTCTGCGTCACGAACCGATGCCGGCCGTAGAGGATGCGCACGGTGAGGGCGTGGCCGCGGCGGGCGGCCCGCGCGAGCCCGCGGCGGATCGCCGCCGCGAACTCGCCCGAGGCGAAGGGCTCGAGCGAGGCGATATCCACGAGCCGCTCGGCGCCGGCGATCACGTCCTCGATCGCGGCGAGGAACCGGCGGCTGCCGGCAGGCAGCGGGGCCGGGCCGCCGCCTGGCGAGCGCCAATACGAATTGTCGGCCGGATCGTGCCCCCAGAGATCGGGCGACTGCAGGAGGTCGAACCGGTCGACCGTCGTCCGCGACAGGAGCCCGGGCATCCCTCCTTCGGAAGACGCACCGAGCGCATCGAGGCAGGTTTGTATGATCGGGGAATTCATGCGTGTGGCCGAGTGCCGAGAGCCGCCGTACGTGTATAGCAAAAACCGGTGCCGATGACCCCTCCGCCGCGAGCCGCGCTGCTCTTCATCCTGCTGGCGGTGCTCATCGACATGATGACCGTCGGCGTGATCATGCCGGTGCTGCCCTCGCTCGTCGGGCGGTTCACCGACTCGAAGACCGACAACGCCTTCTGGTACGGCGCCGTCGCCTGCGCCTTCGGCGTGGCCAACTTCCTCGGCGCCCCGATCCTCGGGGCGCTCTCCGACCGGTTCGGCCGGCGGCCGGTGCTGCTGGCGAGCTTCACGGCCATGGCCGCCTGCCTCACGCTCACCGGGCTGGCGCGGTCGCTCGCCGCGATCATCGCCCTGCGGTTCCTGAGCGGCTTCTCGCAGTCGAACGTCGCGATCGCGCAGGCGGCGGTGGCCGACATGACGGCCGCCGAGGATCGCGGCAAGCGATTCGGCCTCGTCGGGGCGATGGTGGGGCTCGGCTACATCCTCGGGCCGGTGTGCGGCGGGCTGCTCGGCGGCCTCGACCTGCGGCTGCCGTTCTTCGTGGCCGGAGGGCTCGCCGCCGCCAACGCGCTGCTCGGCTTCTGCACGCTGCCGGAGACGCTGCCGCCTGACAAGCGCAGCCCGCTCGCCTGGCGGCGGCTCACGCCGCTCGTCGCGATCCACGACCTCGCGCGGCTCGGCGGGGTGGGGATGCTCGCCGTCGTGATCGTGCTCGCGTATCTCGCGCAGTTCATGCTGCCGGCCACGTGGGCGCTCGTGATGCAATTCAAATTCGGCTGGGGGCCGCGGGAGACCGGCTGGTCGCTCTTCGCCTACGGCGTGATGCTCGTGGTCGCGCAGGGAGGGTTGATGCGGTTCGTGCTGGCCCGGCGGTCGCCGAGGTGGGTGGCGATCGCCGGACTCGTCTCCGGCTCGGTGGCGCTCGCGGCCTACGGATTCGCGTGGGCGCCGTGGGTGGTCTACGCCGCGATCGCGTGCAACGTGCTCGGCTTCATGACCGGCCCGGCGCTGACCACGCTCGTCTCCCAGGCGGCCGGCGAACAGGGGCAGGGCCGCGTGCTGGGGGCGCTCGCGGCGCTCAACAGCGTGGCGGCGGCGGTGTCGCCCGTGATCGGCTCGGCGCTGCTCGTGGCGGTCTCGGGGCTGCCCGGCAGCGACTGGCGCATCGGTGCGCCGTTCTACACCGCCAGTCTGCTGCTGGCCGCCGCGGCGGCGGTGGCCGCGCTCACGTTCCGCGGGGGCCGCGGCGCCGGTCAACCGATCGTGGCCACGACCGGCTCGAGGTGATGGACGACCTCGGGGGACAGGCCGCCCGCCATGATCGCGTCGTGCGCCTGCTGCCGCAGCGCCTCCACGCACTCGGCCGGCGTGGCGTCGTCGGGCAGGTCGATCACCGCGTCGAGCGGGGTGCTCGAGTCGCCCGACAGGAAGCGGACGAGCTGGGCGATTGAAGTCAGTCGCGGGTCGCCGGCCTTCGCGGCCGCGTCGTCGAGCAGCGTGCCGACGCGGGCGGCGTTGACCGCGAGCCGCCGCTGCACCTGCGCGGCGGTGGCCGCCCGGAAGCCCGGCTCCCGCGAGAGCGCCTCGAACCGTGCGGCGTCGATCACGAGCGTCTCCACCCGGGTCGGCCGCCGTGAGAGGACCGAGGCGACGGCCGGCCGGTTTCGCCACATGCCGATCTCCCCGAGGACGGTCGGCGCCGCCAGCGTGGCGATCTCCCGCGGTTCCGCCGAGTCCGGCGCGGCCTCGAGCACGCACAGCGGCGCCGTCGTGGAGAGGATCACGTACATCTCGCGGACCGGCTGGCCCTGGCGGATGAGCGGCTCGTCGGCGGCGAGGTCGATCGTGCGCCGTTCGAGCAGCGGCTCGGTCCCGCGGCCAGAGTCGAGCGCGTGGAGGAGGATGGCGCCGATAAGCCGGTCGGTCGCCTGGTCGGGGGCGGCGGCCGCGTAAGCGGCGTGGAGGGCGGCCACGTCGGAACGCTGCCAGAGGGCGGCGCGGTCCTTCGAGCGGTTGCGGAGGCCGCTCTCACGGGTCGTGCCGCGGAGCCGGCGCCGCCACTCCTGCCGCCGGGATTCAAGCTCCTCGTCGGGCTCGATCGGAAACAAAAAGGCGGCGGTCTCCGCGTCGAGGTGGCGGCGCACGTGCCCGCGCACCGCCTCGTCGGCCATCGCGGCCGTCAGCGGCACGATCCGCCGGGCGATCTCCTGCGCCATCCGGCGCACCCGCGGCGAGACGGGCTGCTCCCGCAGGTGGCGGTCGTAGGCGTCGCGGAACCGCCCGTGTGCGGCGAGGTTGCGGGGCACACGCGTGAGGCCGGTCAGCCCGGCCAGCTGGTAGAGGATCGCGCAGAAGATTTCGCCGACCGCGCGGCCGCCGGCGCTGTCGGGAGGCAGGCCGCAGGTCGCCAGGCCGCGGCGGATCGCCTCGACGAAGGCGGTCGCCACGTAGGCATAGTCGGCCTCGTAGCCGTCACGCACGCGGACGCCGTCGCCGTGCGGCACCACGACGCCGGCCACGCGGTGCCGCAGGTTCACGATCCGGATCAGCTCGGCGAACTCCGCCGACCCGCGGCGCAGCAGGAAGCCGCCCCGGAAGAAGTCGCCGGTGCCGAAGATCCGGTCTCCGGCTCGCTCGTGCCCCTCGTTGCGGTAGGAGGTGGTGACGATCGACCCGACCAGGAGCGACCGGTAGATGCCGGCCCAGGCGAAGCCGAGCATGTCGAGGATGTAGGTGCCGCGATGCACCCAGAGATTGCGAAGCGTGCAGAACTGCCGCAGCAGGATTCGCGTGGCGTCCGACCTCACGTCGTTCCAGTCGCCGTCAGAGAGCGGCGTGAACGGCACGATGTCGTCCGCCGCGAGAAAGTCGGCCAGCCCTCCTTGGGAGGCTGAAGTCCTTGCCATTTTGTACCTCATCCGCGACGTGAGCCAGGCAGCGACTGAGTCGGCACCAATCGAGTGATCACCTTACCCGGACACCGATTCCCGAGCCAGAACGAGCTGCAGGGCCATTGACCCCTTCCCGGTTTTCGTACCAGGGCTCATGAGAGAGTTGGGAAACTGACGCCGGCACGACGAGCGTGTATCGTGCTGAACCATGCACGACACCCCACGAGATCCGCCGCACACGCTCCGCGACACCCTCGCCTACCTCGGGCCGGGGATCATCCTGGCCAGTTCGATCGTTGGATCGGGCGAGTTCATCGCCGCCACGACCGTCGGCGCGGAGGCGGGCTTCATACTGCTGTGGCTGATCGTGATCGGCTGTGCGATCAAGGTGGCGGCGCAGATCGAGATCGGCCGCAACACGCTCACCTGGGGCCGCACGCCGCTGATGACGGCGCTGGCCACCGTCGGGATCATCGGCGACGGATTCGTGTTGGCGGGATTCATTCCAGGGGACGAGAGCTTGCGGCGGGTCTGGACGAAGCGGATCGCTTTCTTCTGGCCGCTGGTGGCGCTCGGCCCGCTTCCTGGCCGAGCGTGGGTTCGCGGCGTTCGTGCTCAAGTATCGGCTGCCGCGAGAGCCCTGCGTGCCGTACAAGTTCGAGGAGCATTCGCTCCAGGACGAGGTCATCGCCGAGGCCGCACCGCGACATCCGCGCGCGGGCCGTTGAGGATCCGGCCGATGATCGTGGGGCGGACGCACCAGGCGTACGACACGAGGAGCACCACGGTTACCGCGGCGAGGATCAGCACGAACTTCAGTCCCCCCGGCAGTGGCCAATCGCGGACGGCGAACTGCGCCGCGATCACGAGCGGCACGTGTGCGAGATACATCCAGTAGGCCGCGTCGGCGAGCCATGCCACCCGGGCACTCGGATGCGGGAAGAACCGGTGGAAGAGCCCGATCAGCCCCAGCGACATCGCCCAGGCATAGGCAGGCTGAAGCACGGCCGCGGCCGGCCGGAGGCCGATCGTGGCGACGCCGGCGCCGTAGAGCATCGCCGCGGCCGGCAGCAGGAGCGGCCAGCGGTCGCCGAGCCGGGTCTCCATGCCCTCGGCCGCGAACGTGGCGGCACCGAAGAAATAGAAGCAGCCGTAGTAGAGCAGCAGGTGGGGCTGTGGCAGGAGGCCGAATGACGTGTCGGGTCCGAAGAAGCCCGACATCGACTGGCCCATGAAGAGCTGCGGCACGAGCGACAGCGGCACGAGCCAGAAGCGCCGGCGACCGGTCGGCAGGAGATTGGCGCGGGCGAGCACCGCGAACGCCGCCACGAGCCATACGAGAAACCAGAGAAACCAGAGGTGGTCGAAGATGTTGGTGTCGACGAGGTGGAACGGCTCGCCGCCGAGCCGGAACTGGAAGCGGTCGGATCCAAGGAATCGCCAGTAGGCGAGGACCACGCGGTCGAGCGGTCCGGCAACCGTCATCGCGCCGTCGCCGAGACGTTCGCGAATCCGCCCGCGGCCGCGGGCGATCTCGTCCGCATCGAGCGGCGGCAGGCCGAGCAGCGGCGCATACTCGGCTGCCAAGGCGGGTGAGAGGAGCGTCATTGCCAGGGGCGTGCGGCCCGAACGGTTGGCAATGCGGGGATCGGCGCCGCGGTCGAGGAGCACCTGCACCGCCTCGTCGCGTCCGAAGACGACCGCTTCGTGGAGCGTGGTGTCCCCCAGCCCGCCCCGTGCGTTGACCTTCGCGCCGGCGTCGAGCACCGCCTCGACGACCGCGGGGTGATTGGACAAGGCCGCCCACGAGAGCATCCGCCGACCGAAGATGGCGTCGCGGCCCTCGACATCGGCCCCGGCGGCGAACCGGCGGCGGACCGCGTCGGCGTCGCCCGCGAGCAAATCGGCGATCGCCGGCTCCGGGCGGCTCGAGCGGATGGCATGTCGTTGCAGCATGCCGTCGAGCGGCCCGATCGTGGCCATCGCGAGCCCGAGCGGTACGGCGATCCGCGCGAACCGGTTCTCGAGGAGGCTGCGCAGGCCACGGCGGCGATAGACGAGCATCGTGAAGTAGCCGCTCAGCAGGAAGAAGAGCGGCATCCGGAAGCCGTGGATCGCGAGGAACACAAGCGACAGCAGGCTGCTCGGCCGCGTGTCATGGACGGGCCACGGGGCCTGATAGAAGGCGAGGCTCGCATGCACGACGATGCCGAGCGCCATCGCGAAACCCCTGAGGGCGTCGAGGTCGTTGCGTCGCTCGGTCATGGCGTGGCTCCGGCGGGGCTGCCCTGCGCGGCAGGCCTGCACCGGTTATGTTGTGCCGGTTTCTCCGGCCCGTGACCAGCCTCGCTGGCGGCCGCACGCCGCGGTCGGCATCCTCACGTCGCCCCGCTCCCGGAACAAGTCCGTCGCCTGACCGTCGGGGCGTATGCTGGTGGCGCGAGGATTCGAACCGGATGCCGGTGGGCTGCGTAGCGGCTCGAGGCATTCCTCGAACGCGGAGCGACTCGGCATGGCAGAGGGCGATCGGCTGGAGGTGGAGCGAAGCCTGCTCGGCTCGGCGCTCACCTACTTTCACCACGGCATCGACATCGGCGACGGCACGGTCGTGCACGCGCGGCCCGACGATTTTCGCCTGCCGTTCGGCGGCGGGCGGGTGGTGCGGACGACCTGGGCCGAGTTCGCATCCGGAATGCCCGTGGGCGTCGTCACCGATCCTCCGGCGGTGTTCGCCCCGCAAGAGGTCGTGGCCCGCGCGCTCGCCCACGTCGGCCGGCCGGGCTACTGCCCCGTCGTCGACAACTGCGAGCACTTCGCGGCGTGGTGCGCCACCGGCGTGCGGGCAAGCCGCCAGGTGCAGGCCGTGGCCGAACGGGCGGCGGTCGTCGCCGGGGCCGTGCTGGCGGCCGTGACGGCACGGTCACCGGCCCGTGCGGTGCTCCGGTTCGCCGGCGCCTGGGCGGCCGCCGCCGTCATCCGCGGTCGTAGTCCGACAGCGCCCCGGGGTTCCACGTCATCCGCAGCGCGTTGAGCACGGCCACGAGGTCGATGCCCTCCTGAAGCAGCGCGCCGGCCGCGGGGGGCAGCAGGCCCGCGGCCGCGAAGCCCATCCCGATCACGCTCGCGGCCATGCCGCCGACGGCGCTTTGCAGGGCGATCGACCGCAGCCGCCCGCCGATGTGAAACACCTCGTCGACCCGTTCGAGCGACGAGTCCATGACGACGGCCCCGGCCGCCTCGCTGGTCACGTCGCTGGCCGTGCCCATCGCGATCCCGACCGTGGCCGCGGCGAGGGCCGGCGCGTCGTTGATGCCGTCCCCGACGAACACGGTCGGCGCCAGCGCCGTCGCCTCCTCGACGAGCTTCAGCTTGCCCTCCGGCTGGATGCCCGCATGCACCTCCGTGATCCCGACCACGTCGGCGAGCCACTTCACCTCGCTCTCACGGTCTCCCGACACGAGCATCACCCGCGAGAGACGATGGGCCGGCTTCAAATGGTTGACGAACGACCGCCCGTCGGCCCGCGGCGCGTCGCGGAATCGGAACACCGCCTCGACCGAGCCGTCGACGATCACGACGCACTCCAGGCCCCCGGCCGCGGGCGGCAGTCGCTCCGCAGCAGCCGGGTCGCGGGCCGCGAGTTTCTGCCGGCTCGTGATCGCCACCTCGTGGGCCGCGGCGTTCCCATTGAGCCGCTTCACGAGCCCCGTGAGCCCCTGCCCCGGCTTCTCGGCGAGCTGTTCCACTTCCAAGAGCCGGATCGACCGGTCCGCGGCCGCCTGCACCACGGCCGCGGCGAGCGGATGCTTCGAATAACCCTCCAGGCTCGCGGCCAGCGCCAGCACCTCGGCCTCGCCGAGCCGCCCCACGAGCGCGATGTCGATGAGCGTGGGCGTGCCGTAGGTGAGCGTGCCGGTCTTGTCGAAGATCGCCGTGCGGCAGGTGTCGAGCCGCTCGAGGATCGCCGGATCGCGGATCACGATGCCCCGCTTCGCGGCCAGCGAGACGGCACCGATGATCGCCACCGGGATCGCGATCAACAGCGGGCAGGGCGTGGCCACCACGAGCACGGCGAGGAACCGCACCGCATCGCCGCTGGCCCACCAGGCGGCCGCGGCGATCGCCACGGCCAGCGGCGTGTAGAGCGCGCCGAGCGAGTCGGCGAGCCGGCGCATCTGCGGCCGCCGCTCCTCGCTCGTGCGGAGCACGTCCATGATCTTCGCGTAGCGGCTGTCGCCCGCCACGCGGTCGGTGCGGATCTCGAGCGCGGCCTGGCCGTTGATCGCCCCGGAGAGCACGGTCGATCCGGGCGCCTTCGCCATCCGGTAGGGCTCCCCCGTGAGGTAGCTCTCGTCCATGCCGCCCCGCCCCGCCACGACCGTGCCGTCCACCGGACAGATCTCGTGCGGCAGGACGACGACGAGATCCCCGACCGCGATCTCGGAGAGCGGGGCGTCGCTGAGGCCGGCGGCGGTCTTGCGGTGGGCCACCGTGGGCATGCGGCGGGCGAGCGCATTGAGCACGTCGCCCGCCCGGCTCACGGCCCGCGACTCGAGCGCCTCGCCGCCGGAGAGCATGAGCACGACGAGCACGCCGGCGAGATACTCGCCGAGCAGCACACTCGTCACGATCGACAGCCCGGCCAGCAGATCGGAGCCGAACGTGCCGGCTGCGAGCTTCGCGA
The DNA here is from genome assembly GCA_964640405.1 of uncultured Candidatus Kuenenia sp. Taxonomy (GTDB): domain Bacteria; phylum Planctomycetota; class Planctomycetia; order Pirellulales; family UBA1268; genus QWPN01. The sequence continues at coordinate 365 of CAZXIG010000019.1, read as the reverse complement.
GCAGGTCCCACACCAGCGGCACGCCGCCGAGCAGTAGCATCGCCACGAGTGGCAGCTCGGCGAGCGAGAGGCTGCGGCCGGGGAACCAGCGGCCCGGATCGACGGGGCCGAGCGGGATCGGCGTGCCGCCGTGGCCCGACCAGGTGAGCACTCCCCAGGCGGCGAGCGCGACGACGGCGCCGATCGCGATCAGCTCGTTGATGCCGAGCGGTCGCGGAGATTGATGTGAGGCGGTGGCGGTCATGAGCGGGGTCCGCGCGTGCGAGCCAAAACCGCCGGTCGGGGGCACGTGCTCGCCGCCGGCGGATTTTGACGACGCAAGCTCGAACGATGTGGTAGGCCAACTCTGGCAGTCAAAATTCACC
>CAZXIG010000018.1:21774-23201 GCA_964640405.1 uncultured Candidatus Kuenenia sp. | reverse complement strand
CGGTGACTTCGGGCCCGGTGCCGTCTCCGGGAATCGCGGCGATCTTCAGCGTCTTTCCGGCCATGGAATCGTGGTGCTCCGCAGGGGATATCGGGAGCCGGGAATCTAGCCGACTTCGCATCCCCTGAAAACCGCCACGCGTGGCACCGCAGGCTGCCGTCAGTTCTGGCTGAAGTCGAGCTTCTTGCCCGACTTGATGCCGAGCGGATTGCGGACGAACCGCCGCCGGCAGTCGTCGCAGAGATCGAACCGCATCGAGCGGGCATCGTCGAGGGAATCAATCTCCTCCTCGTCGATTCGCTGGAGCATCTCCTGCACCTCCTCGAGATGATCGGCGTCCTCGACGAGGGCCTCTTCGCCGCCGCAGCAGGGCTGATCCTCGATCGCAGCGAAGACCTCGATCTTGACGACGTGGCGGAGGTCGGTGTGCGGGTCGATCATCCGTTTACAGAGATCGCACGAGTAATGGAGCATGTGGTTCTCCGGGCGAATGAGAGGGTCGTGAGATGCGACCGCGGCGTCCGCCGACCCGACCGCGTGTTCGATACGGGTGAGTCTGACTCCCGGCGACGGCCAAGGCAAGTGTCGGGTTCGGCGGCGCGACGGGGAGGTTTGCGGCAGTTCCCCGCGCTGCGGTAAGCTATGGGGGTTCGTTCGGGCAGCCGCACAGGCTGTCCAGCTGGAGGTGCCATGTCGTCACTCGCACTGCCGTCGCAGGCAGCGCCGAGCACGCTGGGTCTCAGCGTGCTGGTGCTCAATCGGTCCTTCGTTGCCGTCCACATCACCAACGTGCGGCGGGCGATCGCCTTGCTGTTTCGCCAGCTCGCGGAAGTGGTGCACATCGAGGAGGGGCAGTACGCCGCCTATTCGCTCGATTCGTGGCGGGAACTCTCGGCCATGCAGGCGGCCTTCCGCAGGCCCGACCAGGACTGGGTGCGGGCCGTCGGCTACGACCTGCAGGCCCCGCGTGTGATTCGCCTCGTGGGCTGCGACCGCAGCCCACGGCAGGGTCTGCGGTTCAATCGCCGCAACGTCTTCGCCCGCGACGGCAACCTCTGCCAGTATTGCGGCAGGCATTTCCCGATGAGCGAGCTCTCGCTCGACCACGTCGTGCCCCGCAGCCGCGGTGGGCTGACGAGCTGGGAAAACATCGTCTGCGCCTGCGTCGCCTGCAACGTGCGCAAAGGTGGCCGCACGCCGCAGGAGGCCCGGATGCAACTGGTCCGGCAGCCGGCGAAGCCGAAGCGCAGCCCGCTCCTCACGCTCAAACTCGGCAACCCGAAGTACGCGAGCTGGAAGAGCTTCGTGGAATCAGCCTACTGGCTCGCGGATCTCACGTAGCGCGGAGCTGATCGGTTGGTCCGGAGCCGATCCCCCGGCTCCCGCCGGGGGCTTCTTGAGTGCCTGCCCGAGGAAGCCCGGGGACG
>CAZXIG010000018.1:0-21674 GCA_964640405.1 uncultured Candidatus Kuenenia sp. | reverse complement strand
GGAAGCCCGGGGACGTGCCCATGCCCATGGAACACCGGGGACCGAACCGCGACTCACTCACCGCCGCAAAGCGGTTCTTTCTTCTCGGTGATCACCGGGAGTTGCGGGGCCATCTCGGCGTTGAGAGCCGTGAAGTCCTTCCACTCGGCAGGCAGATTGTCTTCGTGGAAGATCGCCTCCACAGGGCACTCCGGCACGCAGGCCTCGCAGTCGATGCACTCATCGGGATGGATATAGACCATCTGGTCGCCCTCGTAGAAACACTCCACGGGGCAGACCACCACGCAATCGGTGTACTTGCAGGCGAAGCAGGGTTCGGCGACGACGTGGGTCATGGTCGGCGAGGCTCCAGGGCGAAGGATGAAAACACAGGTAAGGGTGAAACGTTCGACCCGGCGGGCCGGGCAAGATCGGGTGACCTTGACGGCCCGTTTCGGATCTGCGCGGCATCCTAGGTGCACCGCGAAATACTGTCAACGAATGGAATGTCGGCCGCCCGTCGGGCAATTCGTGAATCGGCCTTCCGACGGTCTTGGAGGCTGTCGCCCAAGATTCCTATTATGGCGAAATGAAGGAGCGGTGAGCCGTGAACGAGCCAATATCGCCGCACAATCCCCCAGGCTCGCTCGCCACGCCCGCCGACCGGCAACTCCTCGCCGCCTGCCTCACGGGCGACCCGGCCGGGTGGAACGCGTTCGTAGACCGGTTCTCCGGGCTTTTCGCACACGTGGCCGAACGCACGGCTGCCTGCCGGCGGATGCCCCTGTCGCACGCCGACCGCGATGACCTCGTGGCCGACGTCCTGTTGGCATGCGTCCGCAACGACGCCGCCGTGCTCCGGGCCTACGCCGGCCGGGCGAGCCTGCCGACCTACCTCACCGTTGTCGCCCGCCGGATCGTGGTTCGAGCCCTCGTGCGGCGGCTCGAATCGGGGGACCGGACAACCGCTCCCGTGACGCTCGCCGCATCCCCTGCCCATCGCGACGACCTCGCGCGGGCCGTCGACCGCGATCAGGTGGAGTCGCTTCTGCACCGCCTCGACAGCGACGAGGCAAAACTCGTGCGGATGCATCACCTCGAGGGCCGTAGCTACGGTGAGATCAGCAGGCTCACCGGCATGCCGCTCGGCTCGATCGGCCCCGCCCTCTCCCGCGCCAAGGCGAAGATGCGGGCGTGAGTCAGGGCTTCGCCGGGGGACCGATCGTCACCGACGGGTCGGCGAGATCGACGGGCTCGTAGCCCGGATAGGCGGGCATCTGCCAAAGCTGGGCCGGGTCGGCCGTCGGCAGATTGGCGGTGACGCTCGCCAGTTCGAGTTTGAAGTCGACCTGCGCCGTCGGCCACGACACCTCCACAACGTGCGGCAGCGCCGCCCCCGACGCCGGATCGACCCGGTGCCGCGTCGTCCGCACGCTCGCCAGCCGCTCGCCCGCGGGCGTGAAGAGATGCTGCTCGGCCACGAGACCGGTGGTGGCGTCGAGGATCGTCGACTTGAGCAGTTCCCCCTCGGCGTCGCGGATCCGGCTGCGAATCTCGATCCGGCCGTCGGGCGTGGGAAACGGGCCCTCGTGAGAGTCCTCCGGGCGGAAGTTCACGAGCCCGAGCAATTCCGGCATCCAGTCGGCCCGGATCGGCAGCAACCGGCGGGCGCTCGACTGGGCGTATTGCTCGTGGCGGCAGAAGGCGATGATCGGCGGCGTGTGCTGGCGGAGCCAGAGCCAGAAGAGGTCGTCGTTGCTGCCGATGTCGAGTTCGGGACCGGTGATCGCCGTTTGGGCCTGAAGGCGAAACCGCCGCGGCGGCTCGCAGGCCACGCGGGCCGAGAGCCGGGGCACGCCCGGCACCACGAGCACCGCCTGTGGCGCCGCCACGCTCCGCACCCGGGCCGTGTTGTCGTGCACGGCCGCGATCACCTGATCGAGCGTCGGCTGCGGCGGCAATGCCCGAGGAAGCGGCATCGTGCCCACCTGGTAGCCGCGGAGCACCCGTGGGCACGACGCGCCGCTGGAAGCGACGCAGGCCACGACGAGCGCCAAGGCGATGAGACGCGACGGCATCAGGCGGCCTCCCCCGACCAGAGCAGGGCCGCGAGCCGTTCGTTCGTGCCGGGAGCGGCCGCTTCTGCCGCCGTGACGGCCGCCACGCGATATTCACGGTCGCGGCGTCGGCAGGCCAGCACGAGATCGGTGGTGGGCTCCGCCCCCGCCGGCGGATCGACGATCTTCAGCACGCGGCGGCGGACGAGCTGCAGCGCGAGCAGGTAGCGCACGGCCGCATCTTCGGGATTGCGTTCCAGTTCGTCGAGCACGTCGAGCAGCACATCCAGCGGCGCCAGCTCCGGCCCCGCGGCATCGGCGGCCGGATAAGCCGACTTCCAAGCCGCCAACGTGTTCGCCGGGGGCCCCGTCCACGCCTCGACCGCCACGTCGACCCGCTCGATGCCAGCCGGCGACCGCACGAGCGCGGAATGAAACACCTCCCCAGCCACGAACGGTCGGCCGCTGTGCGCACACGTCCCGCGCGGGCGATGAATCTTGATGTCCATGGCGACGGGGATATAGGGTCGGCCCCCGAACCCCACAATCGCAGCCCCACAACGGGCCGCCCGCACGCCGAAACGACGCAGCCTAGGCAAGCCCGGCAAGCAGCAGGTCGGCCACGTCGGCCATCCCGTCGCCGTCGCTCGTCCCCACCACCCGGTCGGCCGCCCCCCGCACCTCGGCCACGGCGTTGCCCATCGCGATCCCCAGACCGGCCGCCCGCAGCATCGGCAGGTCGTTCACATCGTCTCCCACGGCGCAGATCTCGGACGCCTCGAAGCCCCACTGCCGCGCGACCGCGGTCACACCCGACCACTTCGTCACGCCCGCCGGCGCGATCTCGCAGAGCCAGTCGCGATACCGCGGGCTACGGATCACGTGCACCGACAGCCGGCCTGGGCAGGCCGCCTCCAGCGTCGCCTCGAGCCTGCGCATCTCCGACTCCGGTCCCATCGCGAACCCGGCGAACACACCCGCCGGCAGCTTCTCGTGCAGATCCGGCTGCACCCGGGCGAGCCCCGCGTTGCGTGCCAGGTATTCCTGCAGCCCCCGCCCCTGCTCGCCGGCCGGCGGCAGGTCGCACTTCCGGCAGTGGAAGTCGAAGCCCTCCGCATAGCTGTCGGTGTAGAGCACGGGCTCGTGGCCGGCGGCGACGACCTCGGCCACCACGCGTTCGATCACCCCCGCCGTGAACTCGGCCCGATGGAGCGTCGCGTGCGACGACGGCGACTTCACGAGCGCTCCGGAGGCTGTGACGAGCGGCGCGTCGATGCCCAGCACGTCCGCCACGGCGAGCGTGTCGCGATAGCGGCGGCCCGTGGCGATCATCACCCGGATGCCGGCCTCCCGCACCCGCCGCACGGCCTCCCGCGTGCCCGCGGGAATCTCGTGCCGGGAATTCGTGACCGTGCCATCGACGTCGAGCACGAGCAGGCGAATCCGCGACGAGGCCTGCTCCGACGAAGCGTTCATGCCCGTTATGATAGCGACGGAGGCTCCCGCAGATGGACGACATCACCGCTACGCACGCACAGCCCTTCACTCCCGTCGCAAAGGCCGGCACGATCCCGGCCGGCGAGGGCCGCACGTTCGAGGTGAACGGCCGCCTCGTGGCCGTGTTCTTCGACGGCACCGCCTACCACGCCATGGACGACCTCTGCCCGCACATGGGCGCCTCGCTCGGCTCGGGCCCGTTCGTCGACGGCGTCGTCACCTGCCCGTGGCACGCCTGGCGATTCCGCGCCTGCGACGGCGCCTGGTGCGACAACGAGAAGCTGAAGGTCGATGTCTTCCCGGTGCGGCTCGAAGGCGACTCGATCTGCGTGAGCGTGCCGCCGGCGAAGCCCGTCGAACTGCCGGCTACCCGATCCTGACCGACTCGCCCGGCGCGAGCACCTTGGCCTCGGCGAGCTTCGCCTGCTTCACCCGAGCGGCCCAGGCGGCGGCATCCTGCTCGATCGGCGGCCACGTTCCATAGTGGCTCGGCAGCGCGAGCTTCGGCTTCAAGAGCCCGATCGCCTCGAGCGAATCGTCGGGCCCCATCGTGAAGAGATCGCCGATCGGCAGCACGGCCACGTCGAGCCCGCGGCCCCCGTGCGGCCGCCCGATTCGCTCCATGTCGGAGAAGAGCGACGTGTCGCCGGCGAAATACGCCCGCACGCCCCCGACGTCGAGCAGCCAGCCGGCCGGATTCCCGCCGTAGCTCCCGTCGGGCAGGCTCGACGAGTGCCAGGCGATCTCCATCTTCGCCGTCCCGCCCGGCACGGCCACCCGGCCGCCGATGTTCATCGGCTGCACATTGGCGACACCATGCTTCCCGAGCCACTGCGCGATCTCGAACGTGCAGAACACCTTCGCCCCGGTTCGCTTCGCGATCGCCACGAGGTCGGCCACGTGGTCGAAGTGGCCGTGCGTGACGAGGATCGCGTCACAACTCACGTCGGCCGCCTTCATGCTCGCGGTCGGGCACTCGTCGAAGAACGGATCGACGAGCAGCGTGCCGGCGCCGGTATCGACGAGCCAGGTGGCGTGACCGGTCCAGGTGAGCGTGACGGGCATGAAAAAAGCCTCCGCAGGGTGTCGTTGAGTCTCAACTATATCCGCGCTGGCCATATGCCGAACAACTGCAGTGGAACCTCGACTCCCGATCGTGAGGAGGCCGGTCGGGGGCGCCGCGCAGCCGTCCGGTGAATTTTGACTGCCAGAGTTGGCGCACCACATCAGTTGAGCATGCGACGTCAAAATCCGCCGGCGGCGAGCACGCCACCGCCGGCCGAACCAATGCGGACAAGTGCATGGCTCGTGCGTGGGTCGGGGCTGCCCACCCCCCGAGAGCCGGACGTTTGCTGCGGGCATCCTGCCCTTCGCTCACTCGATGCTGACTGCGCTCCGGCCATCCTGGCCTGCGCTGGTCAGCAACGCCGGCTCTCAGGGGGTGGGCAGCCCCTCCTGGCATACCTTGGACAAGTCGTCAGGCAGGTCGCAGGCGGGCCATCATGAACTTCTTGTAGGCCTCGACGCCGGGCTGGCCGTAGGGGTTGGTGCCCACGAGGCGGCCTTCCACGACGGTGGCGAGCATCAGCATCTGCAGGAGCTGGCCCACCACGTGCTCGTCGATCCGCGGCAGGAGGATGTCGGCCGTCGGCCGCTTCGCCTGGGCGTAGGCCTCGTTCGTGCCGCCGACCGCGGCCGCCAGCATCTGCGGCCACGTCGTGCCGACGAGGGCGTCGAGCTTGTCCTGGTCATGGCCGTAGGGGCCGAGCTTCGGCAGCGCGAGGCGGTCGCGGCGGGGTTCGTCCACGATCAGGTTGGTGATCAGCTTGTCGCGCCGGCCGTCCTGATGCTGCTGGCCGCGGGAGTGCAGGTCGCGGGTGGTCACGGCCGTGAGCGGCGTGGCGCCTTTCTCGTCCTTGCCGAGGCTTTCGGAGAGGAGCTGGTCGTACCAGAGGCCGAGCGACTCCAGGCGGTTGCTCCAGCTGGAGAGCACGCGGATCGTCGCGCCCATCTTGGCCTCGGCGAGATGGCAGACGCCGACGTACTGGAGCACGGGGTTCTCCGCGACCGGCGCCTCGCGGAACCGGCGGTTCATCGCGGCCGCGCCCTCGAGCAGCCGCACCACGTCGATGCCCACGATCGAGGCCGGCAGCAGGCCCACCGCGGTGAACACGGAGAACCGGCCGCCGACGCCGTCGGGAATGTCGAACACGTCGGGACAGCCGATGGCCTTGGCGAGGTCGGCGAGCTTGCCCGACTTGCCCGTGATCGGCACGACCCGCTGGGCGAGCGCGGCCGTGTCGCCGCCGACGCTCGCGGCGAGCGCCTGGAGGAAGAGCCGCGTCGCCACCGCCGTCTCGAGCGTGCCGCCACTCTTGCTCACGACGAGGATGGCCCAGCGGTCGAGCAGGTCGTCGCCGCGGGACGCGCCGGCGGGGGCCACGAGATCGAGCAGCCCCTGCGCGGAGTCGTTGTCCATGTTGTAGCCCTCGAACGAGAGCCGCGGCCGCCCCCCTCGCTCGCCGCGGGGCAGCTCGTTGTGGAAGGGATGGCAGCAGGCCTCGAAGAGCGCCCGCGTGCCCATGTAGGAGCCGCCGATGCCGAGCACGATCACGCGATCGACGGCCTCGCGGATCCGCCGCGCCGTCTGCAGGATCGCGAACAGCTCGCTCGTGGTGCGGCTCGTCTGGTAGTCGGCGAGCAGCCGGTCGGGAAGGTCGATGAACGCGGAGTCGAGCACCTCGCCCGGCCGGGTGCCGCCGTTCCGCCAGCGGTCCACGTCGGCGAGGGTCTCGGCGCGGGCGGCGTCGAGCCGACCGGCGAGGGAGTCGAGGTCGGCCTGCGACAGGCCGCCGGTGGCCAGCACGGCCGCCGGGTCGTAGCGGATGGGATCGGTGGACGGCTGCGGGCGGACGACGCTCATGGGAGGCCTCGGGGAAAGGTGGCGGTGTGGCGGTCGCGGCGAAAGGCGGTAGGCTTGTCGCGGCACTGTAGCCCACGGGATTTGGCGGCGGCAACGGACCGCCCGCCAGCCGTCGAAGCCTCATCCGAAGCCACATCACCCCAAGGAGCCGCCGCACCGTGACCGAGCACGACCTGATCCGCGAACTGGCCGAGAAGAATGGCTCGAAGATCGTGATGCTGGTGGCCGACGGCCTCGGCGGCCTGCCCCTGGAGGCGGGGGGCAAGACGGAGCTCGAGACGGCGAAGACGCCGAACCTCGACCGGCTCGCCGCCCGCGGTACGAGCGGCTCGAGCGTGCCGGTGCTGCCCGGCATCACGCCCGGCTCGGGCCCGGGCCATCTCGGCCTCTTCGGCTACGACCCGCTCGAGTTCAAGATCGGCCGTGGCGCGCTCGAGGCCACCGGCATCGGCTTCGAGCTCGGCCCCCACGACGTGGCGGCCCGCGGCAACTTCTGCACGCTCGATGCCGCCGGGCTGATCAGCGATCGCCGGGCCGGCCGAATCCCGTCGGAGGAGAGCTTCGCGGTCGTGGAGAAGCTGCAGGGAGTGAAGATCGACGGCGTGGAGACGTTCGTGAAGCCAGTGAAGGAGCACCGGTTCGTGGTGGTGTTCCGCGGACCGGGGCTCGACGGCCGCGTGGCCGACACCGACCCGCAGGCCACGGGCGTGGCCCCGCTCGATCCGCAGCCGGCGCATGCGGCCGCGGCCAAGACGGCCGCCGTGGCCAAGGAGTTCGTGCGGCAGGCGCGGGCCATCCTCAAGGACGAGAAGAAGGCCAACGGCATGGTGCTCCGCGGCTTCGCGGCCAAGCCCGCCCTGCCCTCCTACGAGGAGCTGTATGGGCTCAAGGCGGCGGCGATCGCCGTCTACCCGATGTACAAGGGCCTCGCGCGGCTCGTGGGCATGACGCTCGTGGGCAAGGCCCAGACGCTCGGGGAGCAGATCGACGAACTGGCGAAGTGCTGGAACGACTACGACTTCTTCTTCCTGCACTTCAAGTACACCGACTCGACTGGCGAGGACGGCGCCTTCGAGCAGAAGGTGAAACGGATCGAGGAACTCGACGCCGCGATCCCGCGGATCGAGGCCCTGAAGCCCGACGTGCTGATCGTGACCGGCGACCACTCGACGCCGAGCAAGCTCAAGAGCCACTCCTGGCACCCCGTGCCCACCCTGCTCGCGGCCGACACCTGCCGCCCGGACGGCCTGACGAAGTTTTCCGAGCGGGACTGCCTGCGCGGCGGCTTCGGCATCTTCCCGGCCAAGCACCTCATGCTCCTCGCAATGGCCCACGCGCAGCGGTTCGGCAAGTACGGGGCGTAGCTTTCCCTGGCGGTTCACGCCAACTGGCGTGGGCTCGGGGCTGCCCATGCCCCGTCGCCGGACGCTCGCTACGGCATCCATGCCTTCGCTCGCTCGGACCTGCCTGCGCTTCGCCATCCTGGCTGCGCTTGGCAGCTCACGCCGGCTCCCAGGGCACGGGCAGCCCCTCACGGCGCATTGCAGGCGAGCAGGGCCAGGAGCAGGACACGGGGAGCCGGTCGGGGGTCGCGCGCAGCCGCCGGTGAATTTTGACTGGCAGAGTCAGCGCACCACATCAGTTGAGCGTGATTCGTCAAAATCCGCCGGCGGCGAGCACGTGCCCCCGACTGGCGGCATCACCGGGCACAACCCTGGCTTTTGAAGTACAGTCGAGTGTTTTCGCGACTCATCGCAGCCCCGGTTTCCCCATGCCCCGCCCTTCCGACGACGATCTCTTCAACAGCTCGACGATGACCTTCGGCGAGCACCTCGAGGAGCTGCGCACCTGCCTGATCCGCGCGGCGGCGGGCCTGGCCGTCGCGGTACTGCTCGGGTTCTTCGTCGCCCGCCCGGTGGTGCACCTGATCGAGCAGCCGCTCCGCAAGGCGCTCGGCGACTACTACACGGAGCGGGCGATCGAGCAGTTCGACGCCTGGCAGCCCAGGCGGGCCGGCGGGGCCACGCTCCCCTACTCGCGGCGGGAAGTGATCGACGCCGTGGAGCGGCATGGGCTCTCGTTCGAACTGCGGGAGCTTCACGCCGACCGGCTGGCCCGCGCACTCGGCGGCGGCACGGCCGCTACGTCCGCGTCCGATGACGACGCGAATGACGACGCGAAAACTGGATTCGACATGGAGTCGCTCGTGCCCGTGCTGCTCTGGCAGCCGCTCGCGCGTGATCCGCGGGTCAGCATCACCACGCTCTCGGCTCAGGAGGCCTTCGGCATCTACGTGAAGGCAGCGCTGCTCGTGGGCGTGGTGCTCGCCAGCCCCTGGATCTTCTACCAGCTCTGGACGTTCGTGGCCGCGGGACTCTACCCGCACGAGAAGAAGTGGGTCTGGACGTTCCTGCCGGTGAGCATCGGCCTCTTCCTGGCGGGTGTGTTCCTGGCCTTCTTCTTCGTGTTCGACTTCGTGCTCGACTACCTGCTGCAGTTCAACGCCTGGCTCGGCCTCGACCCCGACCCCCGCATCAGCGAGTGGCTGGGGTTCGTGCTCGTGCTGCCGATCGGCTTCGGCCTCGGCTTCCAGCTGCCGCTCGTGATGCTGTTCCTGGAGCGGATCGGGGTGTTCGACGCGGCGACCTACGCGTCGCAGTGGCGGATCGCCGTGCTGGTGATCGTGGTCGTGGCGGCGGTGCTCACGCCGGCCGATCCCTACAGCATGCTGTTCCTGGCGGTGCCGCTCTGCCTGCTCTACTTCGGCGGCCTCGGGCTCTGCCGCTGGTTCGGCGCCGCCGACGAGGGCCGCCGGCCGCGGCTCGCTCAGGCCACGAAGGCGAGCCAGTAGAAGATCGTGCCGGTGATGGCCGTGGCCACGAGATCGAGCGCCGCCAGGCGGGCCATGCGGCGGTGCCTGGGCCCGTGGCTGCCCGGGACGGGCGGTTTTGAAAACCGGGCCACCGCCTCCCAGACCACCCAGGTCCAGAGCACGAGCGTGGAGATCGCGAACACGAGGTGGATGGCGAGCGCGACGAGCACGCCCCTCGGCCACCAGGCATTCGGCTCGCCCCCCCACTCAGGCCCGCCGGCCGCCCGCAGCTTCCAGTCGCTCACGAGCCGGATATCGATCTCGAACACGATGATCGCGAACAGGAGCGCCGCGACGATGAACAGTTGCAGCCGCTTGTGGAGGGCATAGTGGCCGCGGCGGACCAGCGCGATGCTCCAGGCCATCACGGGGAGCAGGGCGATGAGCCCCACGAGCACCACGTCCATGCCGATCGAGGCCCGCGTGCCCAGAAACCCGTCGATTCCCCGGCCCTCGACACCGACCTGCGTCACTTCCTCGTTCAAAGCTCGTTCCTTGCCTGGGCTGCCAAAGTTCCGAAGTGTAACGCCCCTCGCGGCGATACACTCTGTCGTCACTCCGGCCGAGTGGCGAAACTGGCAGACGCACGGGACTTAAAATCCTGTGGAGAGCGATCTCCGTGCGGGTTCGAGCCCCGCCTCGGCCACTGCGGTCGCGATTGCCGGCCTTGATTTGCCCACGGGGCGGCGGCTATTTCCCCGGCATGCCGACGAACGCGACTCCGTCCTCCTCGCCCCCCCTGCCCTCCCGCCCGCTGCCAGTCTGGCTGCCGTGGCTGGCGGCCCCGGCGTTTGCCCTGCTACCGATCGGGGGCTGCGGGCTGGCGACGCGATTGCACCGCCCAGCTGCCGCCCAGGCCGGCGTGGCCGCGGTCCGCCCCATGGCCGACGCCGTGCCGCTGGTGCCGGTCGTACGGATCGTGCCGATGGACGCCGGCCACCGGCAGGTGGCGTGGGGCCGACCCACGAACTAGCTTTGCCACAGGGAGCCGGTCGGCCCCCTGCGGAGAACGTGTGTGTCGCTTCGGTTGCGGATCGTCGCCTTGGCCCTGGGCGTGCTAGTCGTCGCCGTGTGCGCGGCGCTCGCGGCGCATGTCGTCGCGCGGTATCCCGACCTCCGCACGTTCTCGATGGCTGAACTGCAACGGCTCGCGGGCACCGCCCTCGCCGCCGCAGCAGCCGTCGCCATCCCCGCGGCGCTCGTGGCCGACTGGCTCGGCCGCACCCTGCTGGCTGACGTCAACGCGGCGATCGAAGCCGCTGAACTGGCCGCGGCCGATGCCCGGGTCGGGTGTGAAGCACGGGTCGGGAACATCGCCTCGCACCTTGGCGAGGTCGCAGCCGCGGCGCAGGAAGCCGTGCAGCAGCAGCACCACTCGGCCCGCGACCTCGGCGGCACGACCGACCAGGTGGCCGGCAGGGTCGCGGAGCTCGCGGCGTCGAACGACCGGCTCGTGAGCACGACCCACGCCGTGCGAGATATCGCCCGGGAGGCGGCCGATCTCGCGGACGGAGGCCGGGGTGGCCTCGATCGGATGGCCCGTTCGATGGAGCATCTCGACGAGGCGATGAACGCCTTCAATCGCAAGCTGGCGACGATCAGTCAGCGGGCCGCCGGGATCACCGCCGTGGTCACCACGATCGCCAAGGTCGCCGACCAGACGAACCTGCTGTCGGTGAACGCCACGATCGAGGCCGAGAAGGCGGGTGAATCGGGCCGGGGCTTCCGCATCGTGGCCCAGGAGATTCGGCGGCTCGCCGACCAGACGGCGATGTCGACCAAGGACATCGAGCGGATGGTCCGCGACATGCAGGGAGCGGTGTCGGGCGGGACGATGGAGATGGACCGTTTCCGCAACGAGTTGACCTCTCGGATCGGGGAGGTGGCGACCGTGAGCGAGCAGCTCGGCCGAATCATCGAGCCGGTGCATGCGGTCAGCCGATCACTCGACGAGGTGCACGACGGCATGGCGTCGCAGGCCGAGGCGTCGCGTCGGATTCAGGAGGCGGTCGAGGGCGTCCGATCCGAAATCACTCGATCGGCGGCAGCGATCACCGCCGAAACCGCGGCTCTCGACGACCTGCATCGGGTCATCGACGAACTCAACGCAGAGCGGACTCGCCTCCGGAGCGGGTGATCCGCGATCGCCCGGCCAGGAACCTTCGCAGCCCCGAGACGACGCGGTGGGGGGGCTGGGTGCCCGACTCGGCGTACAGCGGCGTACGGCCGTCGTCGGTCACGATGATCTCGACGCTCTCAGGCGGCAACTCGACCCCGCCAAGGAGTTGGTCGACCTGCTCCGCCGCCTCCGGCTCCTCGGCCGCAGGCACGGCCGCGACCACGAAGTTTTCGCGGGTCAGCGACTCGAACTCGGGATCCTTGATCAGGCTGGCGACGGCCGTTTTGGCGGCCTTGTCGCTCGACCGCGACACCATGACCAGAATCGGCCGCTTGGCGTCCCTCGCCTCGGCCACGGCGTCGTCGAGCGACGGCAGGACGGGGCCCTGATCGCCCGCCTCCGCCTGCTGCAGCTGGTCCTGGGGTTGGGGCTGGGGCACGTGGCCGTCCATGGCGGCCACCCAGGTGGCGGCGGTCTGGCCGGTGTAGCCACTCTGGGCCGTGATTTTGCTGCCGTCCGGGGCGATCAGGAGCACGCTGGGGAACGTGCGGACGCCGTACTTGATGCAGACCTGGGAACGCTGCTGCCGCTCCTCCCGGGAGATGCCCTGCTGGGGGAGGTCGATCATGAGCAGGACGACCCGGTCCCGGGCCCAGTCGCGGAACGTCGCCGTGTGAAACACGTTTTCCTCGAGGTGCCGGCAGTGCACGCACCAGTCGCTGCCCGTGAACACGGTCAGGACCGGCCGGCCCGAATCGGTCGCGGCGGCCAGGGCCGATTCGTAGCTCGTATGCCAGTTTTCCGCGGCAAACGCCTGGATTCCGCCAGCCAGCAGGGCAACCACGGCCCAGATGCCGGTCCGGAATGAAGTGGCCGTGCGGCCGCCCGTGAAACTCATCGTCCGTGAAAAACTCATGCTCTGCCTCCCTGAACCCGTGTCTTCTCTCATCGGGTGGGACCAACCCAGTCCGCGAGATGTCATGGGCCGAAAACGGCTCGAGCAGGCTATCGGGATCGTGCCGGGCTGTAAAACATCGCCGCTTGCGCAGCTTTTGCAGATTACGCAGGCCCCCCTGGGTGGTGCCTGCGGCTGCACTTACGTCGCCCCACCCCCTCGCTCGTTCTCAGAAAATCCGGCCCGAAAAGCCGCGAGGCCCACCCGAGAGAACTCGGGCGGGCCTCGCTAGTGATCTCGACGTCAGGCGGGCTGGATGCCCGCGGCTGGCCACAAGGCTGCCGGGGCCATGGATGGCCCGGCAGCCGTGAAACTAGAACTGCCAGATGACGTCGCAGCCGCCGTACAGCTGCGCGTCCTTGTCGCCGCGGCCGAACGGGCTGTTGGTCACGCCGTTGGCGGCCGAGAACCAGTCATACCGCAGCTCGGGGCGGATGATGAAGTTGGCGTTGGGCTTGTAGTTCAGGCCCCACGTCAGCGCCCAGAAGTTGCCGGCATAGCCGCCGTACTGCGGCTGCTGGCCGAAGAGCCAGTTCCGCAGCGGGTTGATCACGCGATACCCGTTGTTGTCGCGGAACCACTCGAACCGCATGCCGCCGGTCCACGTGTCGTTGAACGCGTAGAAGAGGTACTGGTTGATACCGTACCACTGGGCGGTCTGCAGGTTGTCGATCGGCCCGAACGCATTGAACTGCCAGCCGTTGTCGTTCTGGAACACGTAGGTCAGCTTGTCGGTCAACTCGTTGACGTAGACCGTGCTGATGAGCGACCGGTTGCCGGCGATCGGCACGCCAAACTGCGGCAACTCGTTGCCGGTCGACGTGGTGATCGTCAGCGTCTGGGTCTCCTCCGAATCCTTGAACGTCACGCCGCCGAGGTAAGCCGCGTTGCTGTTGTACCCGGCATAGCTGGTGTTCTGGATCGGGCCGAAGGCCGTCATGCCGTCGTCCCAGTTGTCCCAGCCATTCGTGATACCGTTGTAGAACACGACCTGATCGTTCGGGGTCCACGTCGTGAGCACGCCGGTGTGCGTGAACGGCTCACCGTACTGCATCGTGTAGGCGTGGGTGTAGAAGAAGTTGCCGATGGCCGGCACCACTTCATACCCGATGATCGTGTAGAAGTGACCGAACTTCACGGCCAGGTCGTTGTAGCCGAGCTCACCGTAGAGCTGCGGCATCGCCAGGCCGTAGTACTTGTTGGAGCCCCACCGCGGCGCACCGGCACCGATCGGATAGCCGGCCCGGTTGGCGTCGAGACCGCGGGCCGTCGTGTAGATGTAGTCGGTGCCGTAGAGGAGGTCGACGCGACCACCCCAATCCCAGCCGCCGTCACCCGTGTCGAGCGTCTTCTCGTTCACGAGATAGAGCTGGTTGAGCTGGCCCATCCAGTTGCGGTCGTTGAACGTGATCGGACCGTTCCAGGGCGCGCCCCAGTTGTTGGCACCGATGCCGGCCGCGATCCAGCCGTAGGTGTTGATGCCGCGGCTCTTGAGCAGTTCGGTCTCGAGGTAGCGGGTCGGCCCCTCCTCCTCGGCGGCGGCAGCCTCTTGGGCGGCCTCCTGCGGCGGCAGGGCGCGGAGCTGGTAGGCATCCTCCTGCGGCACGTTCGGCACGACGGGCACCTGGGCTTCGGCGGAGGTGACGGTGAGGGCCACGAGGCCGCCCGCCACCCACAGCGGCAGTTTGAACTTGAGGAATCGCATGGTCACGGAAACTCCCAGTTGAAGGCGTTGGCGCATGAACCGCGACCCTCGCGGCCCACCGCTGCGTTCGGAACCGATCGGGTCGCCGAGCGCACGGTCCGCCAACCGTGACGCAAGAACCCCCGCCCGTTTTCCGGTATCGGAGTTCCCCGCTCGCCGCCCGCAGCCCCGCCCCACGAGGCCGCAAGGTTTCCCCGACCCGTAGGCAAGCCGGGCAAACCTTGCCGGCAAAAAAGCCGTGCCGCCTGGAGCCGCCGATTCGCGGGGGAGCGCCGTCAGGTGGCCGCTGCCAGCATGCCGTCGAGGAGGGCCGACACGAATTCCTCGGCCGAGAAGGCCTGCAGGTCGTCGGCGGCCTCGCCCACCCCGACGAACTTCACCGGCAGGCCGAACTGCTCGGCGACGGGCACGATCACGCCGCCGCGGGCTGAGCCGTCGAGCTTCGCCAGCACGATGCCCGTGCAGCCGGCCGCCTCCTTGAAGCCCTTCGCCTGCGAGAGGGCGTTCTGGCCGGCGGTCGCGTCGATGACCAGCAGCGTCTCGTGGGGCGCCTCGGGAATCTGTTTGGCGATCACGCGGCGGATCTTGCCGAGTTCCTGCATCAGGTTCGACTGCGTCTGCAGCCGGCCGGCGGTGTCGACGATGCAGACGTCGAACCCCCCCTCGATGGCCCGGGCCACGGCGCGGTGGGCGACGCTCGCCGGGTCGCAGCCCGTCTCGCCGCGCACGATCTCGGCCCCCACGCGGCCGGCCCACATCGTGAGCTGCTCGACCGCGGCCGCGCGGAACGTGTCGCCGGCGCCGAGCACCACCCGTTTGCCGTCGCGGGTGAAGAGCCGCGCGAGCTTCGCGATCGAGGTGGTCTTGCCGGAGCCGTTCACGCCGGTGACGAGGATCACTGTCGGCCCGCTGGCCGCAGCCGCCACGCCGGCGCCGGTTCCGGCGAGCCGCGTGAGCAGCTGCCGCCGGATCGAGTCGAGCACGACCTCCGGATCGACCACGCGGGCCCGGAGCCGGTCCCGCACGTCGATCACGATCGCCTCGGCGGCCGCCGGCCCCATGTCGGTGCGGACGAGCGCGGCCCGCAGCTCCTCCAGAAACTCCTCGTCGACGAGCCGGCCTTCCCGCTTGAAGAGGTCGCGGACGTCCGTCTGCAGCACCTTCGCCGTTTTCGCCAGCCCCGCCTTGAGCCGGTCCAGAAAGCTGCGGGGCGGTGCCTCCGCCTCGGCCGACGCGGCCTCCGTCGACTCGGAGGCGGCAGTCCGGGTCGACTCATCCTCGGGCTTGCGTCCGAACCGAAACAGGGCCATGGCTACGGGATCTCCTGAAGTCAGCTGCCGATCGAGGCTGCCGGCCCCGCCTTGGCCGGCGGCACTTCGAGCAGGTTGCCGAGGATGCCGGCCACGAACCGCGGCGACGCCTCGGTGCCGTACCGCCGCGCCAGCTCGATCGCCTCGTCCACGACGACCGGGCCGGGCGTGTCGGTATGCAGGAGTTCGTAGAGGGCGATCCGCAGCACCGTGCGGTCGGTCGCCGCCATCCGCGACACCCGCCAGCGGGTCGAGCGGGAGTCGAGCTCGCGATCGAGTTCCGCCCGCTGCCGGGCCACGCCGTGCACCAGGCTCGCGGCAAACTCGGCGAGCGTGCCCGAATGCAGACGGCCGTGCAGAAAGGTCTCGAGCGCCCGCCCATCCTCGACCGTGTCGAAACCGGGGTTGAACTCCATCCGGTGCAGGGCCTGGAGGGCGACTTCACGGGCACGGCTGCGGCCTGGCATGCGACGGTTGTCTCAGCGGGTGGAGGCGGACTCGCGGGGCAGCGAGCCGAGCAACGCGATCATGTCGAGAGCGGCGCCGGCACATTCGACCCCCTTGTTGCCGGCGTAGCCGTCGGCCGAGGTGCCTCCGGCCCGGGCCAGCGCCTGGGCGAGCGTCTCGCAGGTGAGCACGCCGAAGAGCACGGGCAGGCCCCGCACACGGGCCGACTCCTCGATGCCCCGCGCGACGGCCTGGGCGATGTGCCGGTCGTGCTCCGTTTCGCCGCGGATGATCGCCCCGAAGCAGAGCACGGCCGAATAGTCGCCGGTGGCCGCGAGCCGATCGGCAGCCAGCGGCAGTTCGAACGAGCCGGGCACCCAGGCCACGTCGATCGCGTGCCGCGCGAACCCCGCCGCCTGGAGCCGCCAGATGGCGGCGTCGAGCAGCCGCCGCGTCACCTGCTCGTTCCAGCGGGACACGACCACTGCGACGCGGGCGCCACCGGGCAGACGCCCGGACGAATCTCCCAGCAATCGGTATGACGACACATCGCTCACGCCCGTTCTCCCTTCGCGCTCGGTTCCAGCGGTCCGCCCATCAGGACTTCAGGGCCGCCAGGAAGTCGGCGTTCGACTTCGTCTTCGAGAGCCGATTGACGAGCAACTCCATCGCGTCGGTCGGGTTCATCTCGCCGAGAACGCGACGCAGCACGCAGATCCGACGGTATTCGTCGGGCTCGAGCAGCATCTCCTCGCGGCGGGTGCCGGAGCGATTGATGTCGATCGCGGGATAGATCCGCTTGTCGACCAGCCGCCGGTCGAGCACGATCTCGAGGTTGCCGGTGCCCTTGAACTCCTCGAAGATCACGTCGTCCATCCGGCTGCCGGTATCGATCAGGGCCGTCGCGATGATCGTGAGCGAGCCTCCCTGCTCCACCTTGCGGGCGCTGCCGAAGAACCGCTTCGGCCGCTGCAGGGCGTTGGAATCGACGCCGCCGGAGAGGATCTTGCCCGAGTTGGGCACCTCGGAGTTCCACGCCCGGGCCAGCCGTGTGATCGAATCCAGAAAGATCACCACGTCGCGGCCGTATTCCACGAGCCGCTTCGCCTTCTCGATCACCATGTCGGCCACCTGCACGTGGCGGCTCGCGTTCTCGTCGAACGTGGAGCTGATCACCTCGCACGACGGCCCCTTCACCTGCCGCTCCATGTCGGTGACCTCCTCCGGCCGCTCGTCGATGAGCAGCATGAAGACGTAGGCCTCCGGATAGTTGGCGAGCACGGCCTTGGCCATCTTCTGAAGCATGATCGTCTTGCCGGCCCGCGGCGGGCTTACGATCAACCCACGCTGGCCGAACCCGATCGGCACGATCAGGTCGATGATACGGGTCGAGAGCTCCTCAGGCGTCGTCTCCAGCACGATCCGTTCGTCCGGGTGCAGCGGCGTCAGCTCGTCGAAGAACGTTCTCGTCGAGAGCTTCGCCGGATCCTCACCGTTGATCGCCTCGACCCGGAGCAACGCGAAGTAGCGCTCGCTCTCCTTCGGGGGCCGGATTTGTCCGGCCACGGTCATGCCGTTTCGCAGGCCGAAGCGGCGGATCTGGCTCGGCGAGACGTAGATGTCGTCGGGGCAGGAGAGGTAGTGGAAGTCGGGGCTGCGGAGGAAGCCGAAGCCATCGGGCAGGATCTCGAGCGTGCCCTCGCCGAACATCAGGCCGTTGAGCTTGATCCGCTCCTTGAGGATGCGGAACACGAGGTCCTGCTTCTTGGCGCCGGTGACGTCGCCGATGTTCTCCTTGCGGGCCAGTTCGACCAACTCCTGCATGGAGAGCGCCTGAAGGCCGGCGATCGACGGATCTCCCTTCTTGAGCGCCTCGTAATGGTCGCTCACGTCCATGCCGTCCTTCACCTCCGCCGCGATCTCCTCGGCGAGCGACATCGGCTCCCGCTCGTCATTGGCGTGCTGATCTGGATCGGAAGCTTGCATGCTGCACCTGATGCGAACGGTGGCCCTTGGGCCACGGAGGGAGGATGGACGGCGGGCGGAAGGGCGCGGATCGAAACGGAATGCGGAACGGGGAATTCGGGTGGGAGACTCGTGGATTCGGGGCCGGATGTTCGTCCGGCCGCGAAGCCCCTCGCCGAGTCGCTGAAAACCCCAGGGACGGGAACCGCGAACAGCTGAAACGGCCCCGGCTCACGGCCGCTGAAGGTCGTCCCATATGCTCGCGATCTGCCTCGAAGTATAGGACGGATCCCCCGAGGCATCCAATCGCAGGATTTTTGCGGCCAGTTCCTCCGGCAGGGTCGCTCCACGGTTCCAGGCGGCCTCGCGGGCCGCCTGCTGCTCCGCGCTCCAGCCGCGGGCGGCGAGCCTGCGGCGCCGCTCGGCCTCGTCGCACTCGACCACGATCAGCCGGTCGCACCGCCCCGCCCAGCCGGCCCGCACCAGGAGCGGCACGTCGAGGACGACGACCCGCCGCCCCGCTGCCGGGGCGCCTGCCCGCCGAATCCTCGCGATCTCGGACTCGATCCGGCGGTGCACCCGCGGATGCACGATCGCCTCGAGATCCCGCAGGGCCGCCTCGTGGTCGGGGGTCGGGCCGAAGACGGCCGCCGCGACCGCAGCCCGATTGACCAACCCCTCCGACGTCAGCGCGCCGGCGCCGAATCGGGCCGCGATCGCGGCCCGTACGTCCGCGGTTTCGAGTTCCTCGTGGGCGATCCGGTCGGCATCGATCACGTGCGCGCCCCGCTCGGCGAGCAGCCGGGCGACGGTCGACTTGCCGGCCCCGATCCGGCCGATGAGCCCCACGATCAGCATCTCGCTCATCCCTTCTCGCAGGCCGCCCAGGTATCCCCCGCATGCACCGACACGTCGATCGGCACCGACAACGTCATCGCGGCCCGCATCTCCTCGGCCACCAGCCGCTCCACGTCGGCCTGCTCGTCGGCAGGCGTCTCCAGGAGAAGCTCGTCGTGGATCTGCAGCACGAGAGCCGCCCGCCGCTGTTCCGATTTCAGCCGGGCGTCGACCCGCAGCATGGCGAGCTTGATCAGGTCGGCCGCCGATCCCTGCACGACCGTGTTGACGGCCTCGCGTTCCGGGAGCGTGAGCGCCAGCACGCCGGCCGCGTTCCGCCGCTTCTCCCGCTCCCGCACGCCGACGATCGCCCGCCGACGGCCGAGCATCGTCGCCACGTGGCCGTCCCGCCGGCAGCCATCGAGCACGTCGTCCATGAAGGCGGAGGCGCCGGCGAACACACGAAAGTATCCGGCGATGAACTCGGCGGCCTCGGCCTGCGAGATGCCGAGCGACTTCGCGAGCCCGAAGGCCGACTGCCCGTAGAGGATGCCGAAGTTCACCGCCTTCGCGATCCGCCGCATCGCGGCCGTCACGTCGCCGGGAGCCACGCCGCAGACGGCCGCGGCCGTCCGGCGGTGGATGTCCTCGCCGGCGGCGAACGCCCCCTTCATCGCTTCGTCGCCGGAGAGATGGGCGAGGATCCGCAACTCGATCTGCGAATAGTCGGCCGCAATGAACCGCCAGCCGGCCTCTCCCGGCAGGAACGCGGCCCGGATCTCCTGCCCCTCCGCCGACCGCGTGGGGATGTTCTGGAGGTTCGGATCGCTGGAGCTGAGCCGGCCGGTCGCCGTGACCGTCTGGTTGAACGACGTATGGATGCGGCCCGTGGCGGGATCGACGAGCGCGGGCAACGCATCGACGTAGGTGCTCTTGAGCTTGGAATACTTGCGATGCTCGAGCAGCTTCGCGGGCAGCGGGTGAAGCGGAGCCAACTGTTCGAGCACCTCCGCATCGGTGCTGGCACCCGTCTTGCCCCGCTTCATGACGGGCAGGCCGAGCTCGTCGAACAAGACCGCCCGCAGCTGGATCGGCGAGGCGATGGAAAACGGCCGGCCGGCGAGCTCGTGGATCTCCCGCTCGAGCGTCGCGAGCCGCGCGGCATAGTCGGCCGAGAGCGCCGCGAGCCGCCCCGCGTCGATCCGCACGCCCCGCCACTCCATGTCGGCGAGCACGCGGGCGAGCGGCTGCTCGACGTGCCCATAGAGATCGGCCAGCCCCGCCTCGGCCAGCCGCTGCGGCAGCGCGGCCGCCAGCCGCTGCACGAGCCGGCAGTGGAGCGCGGCATGCGCCGCATCGACGGGCCTGTCGACCGCGGCCGATGCCGCCGTATCGACGCCGCCGACACCGTGACGGTAGGCGGTCTCGGTGAGCCCGAGGTTCCGCTCGCCGGCCTCGAGCAGATAGGCGGCCAGCAGCGTGTCGAACGCCGTGCCGCCGAGTCTCGCGCCGAGCGTCCGCAGGGCCACGTCCTGCCGCTTCAGATCATGGCCCTGCTTGGGCACCGCCGGATCGGCCAGCAGGCTACGCACCTCGTCGCTTTTTGCCAGCACGTCCGCGTCGAACCAGGCCCTGATGCCGGCCGTGGCGAGCACCACGCCGAGCGGCCGCGAGCGGATCGTCGCGCCGGCCGGCCGCGCGACGCAGACCGCGACCGGTGCCTCCGCCCGCAATCCCGCGACCGTCGCCGCGATCTCGGCGGAATCCCGCGGCTCGGCGACCGTCGGCAGCGCCACGGCCGCGGGCTCCGCACCGCTCCCGTCCATGTCGAACAGCGTCCGCGGCCCACCCGATTTCTTCGTGGCGGCGGACTTCCCCGCGGCAGCCGGCTGCGGCGCCGGCGATTCCTTCGCCTCGCCCCCCTGCACGACGCGGCCGAGCAGGCTCCGGAAGCCGAACTCCCGCAGCAGCTCCGCGAGCGCCTGCGTGTCGGGCGGATGCAACGCCGCGGCCTGCCACGGGATCGTCACGGGCACCGCCGTGTCGAGCTGGATCAGCTCGCGGCCGGCGCGGGCCGTGTCGCCATGAAGCCGCAGGTTCTCCTTCCGCTTCGCCCCCGACACGCTCTCCACGTTCGCGAGCAGCGCATCGAGCGTGCCATGTTTCTGGATCAGCTCCGACGCGATCTTCGGGCCGATGCCGGGCACGCCCGGCACGTTGTCCACCGCGTCCCCCACGAGCGACAGAAAATCGACCACCTGATCCGGCCGAATGCCCCACTCCGCCGCCAGCTCCTGCGCGCCGAGCGGCTGATTGGTCCGCAGGTTGAGCAGCGTCACCTGCGGCCCGAGCAGCTGCCGCGCATCCTTGTCGGAAGTCGCGATCGTGCAGCTGCCCCCCGCCGCCACCGTCCGCGTCGCGAGCGTGGCCAGCACGTCGTCGGCCTCGTAGCCCGGCACCTCCAGGCACGGGATGCCGAACACCTCGAGCAGCCGCCGCACGAGCGGAATCTGCGGCACGAGGTCGGCCGGCATCTCGGCCCGGTTCGCCTTGTAGGCCTCGAACTTCTCGTGGCGAAACGTCGGCCCCGGCGGGTCCATCGCGCAGACGAGATAGTCGGGCTTCCGCTTCTCGATGATGTCGAGCAGGTCGCGGGTCAGCCCGAACACCACCGACACGGGCCGGCCATCGGGCGCCGTCATCTCCGGCAGCGCATGAAACAGCTGGTAGACCCGCGAGAGCGTATCGAGCGCGAGCACGGTCTTCCCATGCAAATCGGGCACCGCCTCACTCTCTTGCTCTTTTCCCATGCGGCCCAGCATACCGCGTCTTCAGTTGCGCACTGGCTCGGGGCTGGCCTTACCCTCTCGCCGGACGCTCGCTACGGGCATCCATGCCCTTCGCTCGCTCGATGCTGGCTGCGCTTCGCCATCCTGGCTGCGCTTGCCAGCAAACGCCGGCGACAGGGTAAGGCCAGCCCCGAGCCGACACCCGATCGTGAGGAGGCC
>CAZXIG010000017.1:0-23333 GCA_964640405.1 uncultured Candidatus Kuenenia sp. | reverse complement strand
GAGCGGGTGTTCAAGCAGGGCATCGCCTCGGGCGTGCCGCAGGACACGATCGACTCGATCAACAGCACGCGGGTGGTGCTCAAGGGCCCGCTCGGCACGCCCGTGGGCTTCGGCGAGAAGTCGGCCAACGTCACGCTCCGCAAGCTCTTCGAGACCTTCGCCAACATTCGCCCGGTGCGCGAACTGCCCGGCGTGGCCACCCCCTACTCCGGCCAGGGCATCGACCTCGTGGTGGTCCGCGAGAACGTCGAGGATCTCTACGCCGGCATCGAGCACATGCAGACGCCCGACGTGGCCCAGTGCCTGAAGCTCATCAGCGCCAAGGGCTCCGAGAAGATCATCCGCACGGCATTCGAGTTCGCCCGGTCGGAGGGGAGGCAGTCGCTGGCCTGCGCCACGAAGGCCAACATCATGAAGCTCACCGAAGGGGAGGTGAAGCGGACGTTCGAGCGGATCGCTCCGGAATACCCCGACATCAAGTCGTGGCACGTGATCATCGACAACTGCGCCCACCAGCTCGTGAAGAAGCCGGGGCAGTTCGACGTGATCGTCACGACGAACATGAATGGCGACATCATCAGCGACCTGACATCCGCCCTCGTCGGCGGCCTCGGCTTCGCCCCTTCGGCCAATCTCGGCAACGGCATCGCGATCTTCGAGGCGGTGCACGGCTCGGCCCCGAAGTATGCCGGCAAGGACGTGATCAACCCCACGGCCGTGATCCTGAGCAGCGTGATGATGCTCAAGTATCTCGGCGAATTCGAGGCGGCGGCGGCCATCGAGCACGCCGTGCTCACGACGCTCCTCGACGGCAAGCTCACGGGCGACGTGGTGGGCTACGACAAGGGCGTGAAGACGTCGGAGTACACGAAGGCCGTGATCAAGAACCTCGGCCGCAAGGCCGAGGGCTGGAAGGTGCGGACGGCCAAGCCGATCAAGATGCCGGAACTCAGCCGCAACCAGGTGTTCCGCCCGGCCAAGACGAAGGAAGTGGTCGGGGCCGATATTTTCGTGGAGAGCGCGGTGGTGCCGGCGGAGCTCGGTCCGTCGCTCGAGGCGATCGCCGCCCAGGCGCCGCTCAAGCTCAAGATGATCTCCAACCGGGGCACGAAGGTGTATCCCGACGGCAACCCGAACATCGACTGCGTGAGCCAGCACCGCTGCCGGTTCATGACGCGGAGCGGCAGCCCGATCGCCTTCGACGACGCCCTGGCCCTCGCCCGGAAGATCAACGAGACGCACGAGGTCTGCCACATCGAGCGGCTCCTGCGGATCGACGGCGCCGACGGCTTCACGAAGGCCCAGGGCGAAGACTGACACCCCGTCGTCGAATCCGCGGCAACGCGGCCGCGAGAAGCTCGTCGAGCGTGCCCCGGTGAGCGGAAAGCCACGGCAGTTTTCTGCACCGGGCGACGCGAAAACGCCCTGTCCTTCGGGCTTGGGCCCCTGGCCTGCCAGGGCAAAGCCGAGCGGCTCGCCTCCGTGCGCGGGGGTGAAAACGAGCCCCCACGGGGCTGTGGCCGGAGCCGGGCCGGCCCCCGGTGTTGTGGGGATTGCGGCCGGATGCTAAAACTTTCGACGTTCGACTGACTCTCGTCCGCACTCCTGTCCGTTCGGGAACTGCGGTTTGTGCTTCGGCGATGGTCGATTGAGTCGATTTGTTTCTCGATCAGTTCCCGAGTCCCAGAGGTTTTGTTTGCTATGGCCCGGAAGATTTACGTGGGGAACCTCCCCTGGTCCACCACGTCGGCCGATCTCGAAGCGATGTTTGCTCCGCACGGCGCCGTGCGAAGCGCAGAAGTGATCTCCGATCGTGAGACCGGACGCTCGCGTGGTTTCGGTTTCGTTGAGATGGAGACCGATGACGGCCTGCAGGCGGCGATCAGCGCGCTCAACGGGCATGAAGTCAACGGACGTCCGTTGACGGTGAACGAGGCCCGCGAGCGGACGCCCCGCGCCGGTGGCGGTGGCGGCGGTGGTGGTCGTGGCTACGGTGGCGGCGGCGGCGGTGGCCGCGGCGGCTACGGTGGCGGCGGCGGTGGTGGCTACGGCGGTGGCCGTGGCGGCTACGGCGGCGGCGGCGACCGGTACTAAGCCTCCTGCCATCTCGGACATTGACGTATTTTTCGCGCGGGAGCCGGCCTGTTCGTGAGGCGGCTCCCGCGACTTATCTTCACAACCAGAATCCCCCCAACGGAAGACGAGAGAGTTGCGATGAGTTTCGGAGGTCCACGAGCGAAGGCGGCCAAGATGGCCCGCAAGAAGGCCAAGCCCCGTGCCAAGGTGAAGCGGAAGGATCCGATCTTCATCGACGGCGCCCGGCCCCGCCCGCTCTATGTCGATTACAAGGATCTCGAACTGCTCGGCAAGCTCGTGAACCGGCAGGCCAAGATCATCGGCCGGCGGAAGAGCGGCTGCACCGCCGCCAGCCAGCATGCCGTGACCCGCGCGATCAAGCGGGCCCGGTTCATGGCGCTCCTGCCGTACGTCGGCGAATAGCTTCGCCAGCAGGCAGCCAGTCCAGACGGGAGCCACGCACGTGGCGTTCACGACCCGCCGCCGCGTCGAGTTCCGCGATACCGACGCGGCGGGGATCGCGCACTTCTCCGCCTTCTTCTTCTGGATGGAGTCGGTCGAGCACGAATTGCTGCGTGCCGCCGGCATCGCGGTCGTCGACCGCGACGGGGATGGCCAAGAGGTGAGCTGGCCACGGGTGTCGGCCTCGTGCGACTACACCTCGGCCGTGCGGTTCGGCGACGAGATGGAGATCGTGGCGGGAATCGCCTCGATCGGCCGCACGAGCCTGACCTACGGCTTTCGGTTCACGCACGAGGGCCGGCCCGTCGCGGAAGGGCTCATCGTGGCCGTCCGCTGCCTGATGCATCCCGGCCGCAAGCCACAGCCCGTGGCCATCCCGACGGAACTGCTCGACAGACTCGCCCCATACCGCCTGCCCGATGCCCTGGCAGGTCCGGCCTGATGGCGGAGCGTGACGTGCTGCAGGTCGACCGCATCACGAAGACCTATGGCGCTCCCGGATCCGAGGTGCGGGTGCTCGACGGAGTGAGCTTTTCGCTCGTTCAAGGGGAGCGGCTCGCCATCATGGGGCCGAGCGGGTCGGGCAAGAGCACGCTCCTGGCGATCATCGGCGGGCTCGAATCGCCGACCAGCGGCACGGTTCGTCTCGACGGGCTCGACCCGTTCGCCCTTTCACCGTCCCTCCGCGCAGAGTTCCGCAACGAGCGGATCGGATTCGTGTTTCAGGATCACCACCTGCTCGCGGGGTGCACGGCTCTCGACAACGTGCTCGTGCCCGCGCTCGCTCGGGGCACGATCCCCGCCGCACTCGTCGATCGTGCCGCGGAGCTGCTCGCGCGGGTCGGCCTCGCGGACCGCATCCGGCACCTGCCGAGCGAACTCTCCGGAGGCGAACGGCAGCGGGTGGCGGTGGCCCGCGCGTTGCTGCTGGAGCCGCGGCTGATCCTCGCCGACGAGCCAACCGGCCAGCTCGACTCCCGCGCCGCTGCGGTCGTCACCGAACTCCTCGTCGATTTGTCGGCCGAGCAGCGGGGCATGTTCATCGTGGTCACGCATGACGCGACGGTGGCGGATCGCGTCGGCGCCGCGCGGAGACTGATCGACGGCCGGCTCGAAGCATGACGAACGTCGGATTCACAGGATCGCCACCTCGCCCCGTGCGTTCCGCCGGAGCGCTCGCTCGCCGGCTGGCCCGCCAGTGGTGGCCGCAGGTGGCATCGCTTGCGGCCGCGTGCGGTGTGGTCACGGCGACGATCGTCGGCGCACTCGGCGTGGGGGATGGCGTGCAACGCGGGCTCGAGACGCTGGCCGTCGAGCGACTCGGCGGCATCGATGCGGCCGTGCTCGGCGCAGACCTCTTCACCGACCGTCTGGCGGCCCAGGCCGCCTCGCTCGTGCAACGGGCCGAGCCATCGGCCCTCGCGGTTCCGGCCATCGTGACGGAGGTCACGGTGGAAGCGGCCGCGAGTGGCCGGCCGACTCGAGCGACCCTGCTGGCCTGCGACGACGTCGCCGGCCTCGGCTTTTCCGGCACGCCGACGGCGGCAACGCGCCCCGGGGGCGACGGCCTGTTGCTCAATGCGCCGTTGGCCGCGGCGATCGGTGCTCGCGCGGGCGATCCGGTGGTGCTGCGCATCCCGCAGCGTTCGGCCGTGCCCTCCGACAGCCCCTTGGGCCGACGCGATCCGACCTCGGCCGGTCGCCGCCTTCGGGTCGCCGAGGTGCTGCCCGATGAAGGCTTGGGGCGGTTCTCGCTGCGGCCGGCGCAGGAGACAGCGCCGCTGGTGGTCACGCCGCTGGCCACCGCCCGCACGATGCTGCGGCGCGATGGCGTCGCCAACACGGTCTTCCTCGTGGGAACGGGCCCGACATCCTCGACGGCTGGCTGGGGGCAGCTGCGACCGACCCTCGACGATTACGGACTCACGTGGGCGGCAGAGCCTCCGGGCGGCCGAAGCTTCCGGCTCACCAGTCGCCGGTTGATCCTCGCCCCGGAGATCGATCAGGTCGCCGCGGATGTGCTGGCCCCGCTCGGTGGCCGCCGATCGCTCGCCTTTCTCGCCGTGTCGCTCGCCCCGCGGCCCGTCGGCGCGGAGCCAGTGCATGCATCCGTGCCGTATTCGACCGTGCTCGGCATCGACTCCACCTCGCTGCCGGTGGGAGACCTCGTCGATGCGGCCGGCGCGCTCCTGCCGCCGCCGAAGCCCGGCGAGATCATCGTCGACCAGTGGCTCGCCGACGATCTTGCCTCCCAAGGCCGGCCGATCGCCCTCGGCGACGAGATCGACGTGCGCTGCTTTTTGCCCGAGACCCTACACGGTCGGGTGGAGGAGACGACGGCGACCTTTCGCATCTCCGGCATCGCCGCCATGCGCGGAGCGGCCGTCGCGCGGGACCTCGTCCCGGATGTCGAAGGGATCACCGACGAGGAGTCGATCGCCGACTGGGATCCCCCCTTCCCGTTCGATCAGTCGAAGGTGCGCACGACGCCGCCTCACGACGAGGACGACCGGTATTGGAAGGCGTATCGCGCCACCCCCAAGGCGTTCGTCTCCCTGGCCGATGCCGAACGGCTCGCAGGCAGCCGGTTCGGTCGCTCGACCGCATGGCATCTGCCGGCCGGTTCCGGCCTCGATGCCGAGGCCCTCCGCGGGCAGCTCGAGCAGGCACTGCGGCCGGAAGCGCTCGGCATCCGCGTCGTGCCGCTGCGGGCCGAGGCCCTCGCCGCCTCGCGCGGCTCGACGCCGTTCGGCAGCCTCTTTCTCGCGTTGTCGAGTTTCGTGGTCGTTGCCGGGCTCGTGCTCATCTGGCTCCTGTTTCGCCTCCTCGTCGCCGCCCGCCGTCACGACATCGGGCTGCTCGCGGCCGTCGGCTGGTCGCCGAGCCGGCTCACCCGGCTGCTGCTCGGCGTCGGCGCGGCAGCGGCCGTCATCGGCGCCGGCCTCGGCCTGCTGATCGGCCCGGCCTGGGCGGCGACGCTGCGCTGGGCACTGGCGCGAGCATGGACGCGGGATGTCGCCGGTGGGGCGGCCGCGGTGTTCACGTCGTCGGCCTTCGCCCTCCAGCCACTCTTTTTCGGCACCGCGGCGGCGCTGGTGACGTCGCTCGCGGCGCTCGCGGCGGCGGCATGGCGGGCAGGTCACCAGCCGCCGCTCGCGTTGCTCCGCGGCCGCGACGACCCCGCCATGCCGCGGCTCGGCCGGCGGGCGACCCTGTTCGCCGCGTTGACCGCGCTGCTCGCGAGCGTGGTGATCGCCGCTTTGGGAACACGGGCGACTCCCGCGACGGCCGTGGCCGCATTCTTCGTGTCGGGCATCGCCTCGCTCGCCGGCATGCTCGCCTGCCTGAAGCTCTGGCTGATCGGCGGCTCACGACTCCGGCCGATCCGCACACTGGCGGGACTCGCCCGGCGCGGACTCGCCCACCGGCCAAGCCGTCCGCTCGCCGTGGCCACGATCGTCGGCGTGGCGCAGTTTCTGATCGTCGCGGTCTCGGCCTTCGCACTGCGGCCCCCGATCGACCTTGGGGATCGACGCTCGCCGACCGGCGGCTGGACGACGATCGCCACGTTCGGCGAACCGACCTCGCTCAACCCTCTCGACCCCGTGATTCGCGAACGCCTCGGCCTCCCATCGCGGGGAGCGGACGCAGTGGCGGCATGCGACATCACGCTCGTGCGCACCAGCGGCGGTGACGACGCGAGCTGCACGAACCTCTATGCCGCCATTCGCCCGACGGTGATCGGAGTGGGCTCGGACTTCATCACCCGCGGCGGCTTCCGCTTCGTCGCGCATGCCGACCCGCAAGACGGCGCGATCGCGGCCAATCCGTGGCGGCTGCTCGACCGCGAACCGGCCGGCGGTGCCGTGCCCGTCGTGCTCGATCAGGCGACCGCCCAGTGGGCCCTGCGGATCGGCGGCGTGGGCAGCCGGTTCAGCGTCACGGGCGACGACGGCGTCGCGATCCCGTGCGAGGTGGCGGGGCTGATCGACGGCGGCATCCTGCAGGGCTTCGTGATCACCTCGGATCGCCACTTCAGCCGGATGTTTCCCACCCGGTCCGGATATGGGCTGGCGCTCGTCGACGATACGCGGGTCGATCCAGGAGTGCGGGCGGAACTGGTGCCGACGCTGAGGAGAGCCTGGGCCGACGCCGGCTGCTCGTTCACGGCGGCGGTCGATCGGCTCCGCCGCCTGCAGGCGGTGCAGAACACGTTTCTCGGCGGCTTCCAGGCGCTGGCCGCGCTGGGCCTGCTGCTCGGTACGGCCGGCGTCGCGGCCGTGCAGGCTCAAGGACTGCTCGAGCGGCTCGACACGCTGGCCGTGTTGAAGGCGATCGGATTTCGCCCGGCGACGCTCCGGCGGCTGATCGTGGGTGAGACGCTGACGACCGTCGGCCTGGGCTTGGCCGCGGGCAGTGTCGCGGGTTGCCTGGCCGTCGCACCGCTGCTGGCCGGCGGCACGGGACGCGTGCCACTTGCGTGGATGACCGTCGCGGGCGGCCTCGCGCTCGCGAGTGCGGCGGCGGCCAGCCTCCTCAGCTGTCGCGGGCAGGCGATTCCCGAACGCCCCCGGGCTGCGTGAAGCCCGCGGTCGTCGGGAGACACCGCTCATCCCGACAGCAAGCCGTCGCGAATCTGCCGCCACACCGCCTCGGGGGTGATCGCATCGAGGCACTCGTAGGCGGGCCCGTCGGTGCGTTCGCAGGTGTTGCGTTCGCACGGCCAGCAGCGGATCGGCGTCGAGATCACCTGCACGCGGCCGGGGCCGAGGGGGCGGGTATGGCGGGGATTCCCCGCGCCGCAGATCACCTGCACCGGCGACCCGCAGAGCGCCGCGACGTGGGCCAGGCCGGAATCGTTGGCGACCGTGAAAGCCGCCTGCTGGAGGTGACGCCGCAGGATCGGAATCGGACCTCGGGCGGTGTAGTCGATCAACGACGCCGGCGAGTCGGCGCAGAGCGATCGCGCGAGCGGCGCGTCGCTGTCGCCGCCGATGACGACGCCCTGCATCCCCGTCTCGGCGACGATCCGGCGGGCCAACGCGCCGAACCGCTCGACCGGCCAGCGGCGGGAGTCGGCCACCGATCCCGGAGCCAGGATCCAAAAGGGACGCTGCGGTGGGGCGAGCACGGGAAAGCCGCCCCAAGCTTCGTCGGCGGGGAAGCGGCGCTGGTCGCCAGCCACGGGCTGCCAGAAGTCGCATGCCGACGACTCCGGCCGCAGAGACTCCGGCAGAATCTGCATGTAGGTGTCCGCCCGGTGCCGCGTCTGGCCGTCGTGCTTCACTCGCCGCGTGAGCAGCCAACGCCGCGTATCTCCCGCATACCCCCACCGCTCGCTCGCCCCGGAACGGAAGATCTGCCAGGCGGCCGTGAGCGAGTTGGGCAGCGAAATCGCGATGTCCCACGGCCCTCGCAGTCGTGCGACGTGCCCGGCGGCCTCGAGCGACGTCCATTTTTCCCACAGGCTGCGCTGCCGCGGCACCGGCACGGCGATGACCTCGTCGACGAGATTGCGAAACTGGATGTGTTCGACCCAGGGCACGCAGAACGCGGCGATGTGCGCTTCCGGGAAGACTTCGCGCAGCCGGTGGAAGAACGGGTAGGCCATCACCTGATCCCCGATCCAGTTCGGGGTGCGCACCAGGATTCGGCGGCGAGCGGTCGAGGGTTCAGCCATCACGTGCCTGCGTCCGAGCCGCGGGACGATCCCGGTTGGCTGGAGCCGAAACGGTACCCGTGCGGCCGGCACCCGACAACCTTGCCGTGAACGACTTCACTCCGTGGTATCATTCGCCGCCCCGCAGCGGATTCCGCTGCCGACTGCCGTTCGTTGGAGAAAGGCTTTGTTCCAGTTCATCGGAATGCTCGCCGCCATCGGCCTGACGGCCCTCTGCTGGGGGGCCTACGGTCCCGTGCTGCACTTCGGCCGCGAGGCGATGCACTCGAGTCTTCGCCCGTTCGTGTGCGTGGGGGCCGCCTACTTCGTCATCGCCGTCCTGGTTCCCCTGCTCCTGCTGGCCCGCGGCGGCGAACGCGGCGCCTGGACGGCCAAGGGCACGCTCTGGAGCCTGCTCGCCGGTTCAGCGGGCGCGCTCGGCGCGCTCGGCGTGATCCTGGCGCTCGGGTTCGGCGGCAAGCCGATCTACGTGATGCCGCTCGTGTTCGGCGGCGCGCCGGTGGTCAACACGCTCCTCTCGGCAGCGCTCGGCCGTGCCTTCAACCAGCTCAAGGCGCCGTTTCTCGCGGGGCTGATCCTCGTCATCCTCGGTGCCGTCACGGTGCTCGTGTTCAAGCCGCAGCCCTCCGTCGCGGCCGTGGAGCAGCCCGCCGCCGCCGGGGAAGCCGCCGCCGCGGCAATGCCTGCCCCCGTCGCCTCCGCGGCCCGCGCCTCCGAACGCTTCGTCGAGATTCTGCTCTCGATCGCTCTGGCCGTGGTGTCTTGGGGCGCCTACGGCCCCGTCCTCCACCGCGGCCAGGCCGGCATGGGAGGCAGCCGGCTCCGGCCTCTCGTCTGCGTCGGAGGGGCATACTTCGTGATCGCCGTCGTCCTGCCGCTCCTGCTCCTCGGACCGCTGGGCGACCAGGGACAGTGGAACGTCGGCGGAGCGCTCTGGAGCCTCGCCGCCGGTTCGCTCGGCGCGCTGGGCGCGCTCGGCACGATCCTCGCCTTCGCCTGTGGCGGCAAGCCGTTCACCGTGATGCCGGTGGTCTTCGGATGCGCGCCGGTGATCAACACCCTCGCGACGATCGCGTTGGCCCACACGCCGACGGGAGCCGTCAGCCCCTTCTTTCTGGCCGGCATGCTCGTCGTGGCGGCCGGCGCCGCGATCGTGCTCGCCTTCGGCCCCCGCGGCCACGCGCCGGCGCCGAAGCCGGCCGGCTAAGAGCCCCCACTCAGGTCTGCCGCGCGTGCCCGAACCAGGCGATGTGATGCCGCGGGGCGAAGCCGACGCCGTGGCTGCGACAGGCGGCTTCGAGCCACCGGCTCGTCTGCTCGAGCTCCGTTGCCGAGCGGCCTTGCGGCATGAAAAACACGCGCCGCCGGTCGTGGGGATTGAGGCCGAGGGCCGCAAGCCACTCGAGCGCCTCGGCAAGATCGGGCTCACCGTCGATCACGAATTTCAACTGCCAGGGGCTGGCCTGCATCAGCGTGCGCAGCACGTCGTCGCGCCGTCGGGCCGCCTCGTGCCGAGGCCCCCAGCTGCCGGCCGTGTCGGCTGCCGGCGTCGACGAGGCGAGCTTCGGGCTGATCGACATCAGGTCGGCCGCCACGGTTCGCCCACCGGGGAGCACGGTTCCTGCCGTCTCCACCGTGACGTGCACGCCCGCCTCGCGCACCGCCGCACACAACTCGACGGTCTCGGTGAGGAGCAACGGCTCGCCGCCGGTGATCACGGCATGCCCGGTGCCGGCGGCCAGCACGCGGTCGATGATTCGCGCGACGGGCCACTCCTCCCCCTCGGGCGCCCACGACGTGAACGGCGTGTCGCACCAGGTGCAGCGGAGGTTGCAGCCGCTGGTGCGCACAAACGTGCTCGGCGTGCCGGCCAGCAGCCCCTCGCCCTGCAGCGACTCGTAGATCTCGGCGATGCGCACGGTCGGCCGCGTCTCCCTCAGCACCACCGCGCCGGATCGCATCGCGGGTCGATGGCGCCCGCCGCGGCGAAGCCGGCGGCGCGAATGCGGCAGGAATCACATTCGCCGCACGGCCGGCCACCCGGCAGCGGGTCGTAACAACTGGTGGTCAGCCCGTAATCCACGCCATAGGCGAGTCCGGCGCGTATGATGTCGGCCTTCGTCATGCTGATGAGCGGCGCGCAAATCTCGATCGGGCGTCCCTCCACGCCGGCTTTCGTCGCGAGCGCAGCCAGCCGCGCGAAGGCCTCGATGAATTCGGGCCGGCAGTCGGGATATCCGCTGTAATCGACCGCATTGACGCCGAGCACGATCGCCTCCGCGCCCGTCGCCTCCGCCATGCCGAGCGCCAGGGCCAGGAACACCGTGTTGCGGGCCGGCACGTAGGTGACGGGAATGCCGGCCGCGATGGCGGCGTCGCTGCGGCCCTTCGGCACTGGCTGCGACGCATCGACCAGGGCGCTGCCGCCGAACGCCGCCAGGTCGATCGGCACGACGACGTGCCGTGCGATGCCGAGGGAGCGGGCGACGTCGCGGGCGGCGTCGAGTTCGACGCGGTGGCGCTGGCCATAATCGACCGACAGGGCGCAGAGCCCGAAGCCCTGGGCCCGGGCCCAGCCGGCGGCAGTGGCCGAGTCGAGGCCGCCCGAAAGAAGCACGATCGCGGAGCGTTCCGGCCGGCCGCCCTGCCCGGGGCCGCGGGCCGCGGCTATCGTAGAACCGGTTTTCATGCCACACTTGCCTGCATCATGACGCACCTCACCACACCTTCCCGCGACCAGCTCGAAACGTTCGCCAACCAGTTTTCGAGCCGCGACTACACGATCGAGATCATCTGCCCGGAGTTCACGTCGGTTTGCCCCAAGACCGGGCAGCCCGACTTCGGCACGCTCACCTTTCGATACGTGCCAGATCGGCTCTGCGTGGAACTCAAGAGCCTGAAATTGTATCTGCAGGCGTTCCGCAACGAAGGCATTTTCTACGAGAACGTCACCAACCGCATCCTCGACGACCTCGTCGCGGTGGTGCAACCCCGGCGAATGACGCTCGTCGCCCACTTCACGCCGCGCGGTGGCATCAGTTCGCGAATCGCCGTGTCGCATCCCGCCGGCGACCACCTGCCGAGCCCGTCGTGAACGGTTCGGCGGCATTTCGCATCCCCATCTCCCCCGAGCAGTCACCATGCCCAAGCCCAGCGTCCTCCTCTCCGCCCTCGCCGACGAGTCGGCCTTCCACCTCTCGGCCGTGGAGCAGTTTTCCGCCCTCGCCGCCCTCGGCCTGGAGTACTACAGCCTGCGTTTCATCGACGTCGGCAAGGGCGTGAAGAACGTGATGAAGCTCACGCTCGGCGAGATCCAGAAGATCCGGCACCTCGAGGATGAATACGGCCTCAACGTGGCCTCGATCGCCTCGCCGATCGGCAAGGTCAAGCTGACCGACGAGCCGGACGGGACGAAGAACGCCTACGTGCCCTTCAAGCAGTATCTCACGAAGGATGTCGCCAAGGCCTGTGAACTCGCCCACGCCTTCGAAACCAAACTGATCCGCGGCTTCTCCTTCTACCCTCCGCGGAGCGCACGGCCGGAAGATTACCTGGAGGAGGCCGTCGATCGGATCGGGCGAATCGCGGAGGCCTGCCATCGCTCCGACCTCACGTTCGGACTGGAGGTCGAGGCCAACCTCGTGGGCCGCACCGGAGAGTTGCTCGCCGAGATCCACCGCCGGGTGAACCACCCCGGATTGGTGCTCGTGTTCGACGCCGCCAACCTCATCGTGCAGGGATTCTCAACGGCCGAGGTCTGGAAGCAGTGGGAGGCGATGAAGCCCGGCCTCGGCTGGGTGCATATCAAGGACTACAAGAAGGTGTCGGGCAAGGCCCGCGGCCGGCACGTGGAAGAGGATCATCTCGCCAACTTCGTCCCGGCCGACATCGGGGCCGGTGGCCACGAGCGGATTCTCTCCGATCTGCGGGGAATGCTGCCTGCCCTCTCGAAGAAGCTCGAGCGCCGCGGGATTCCCGGCGTGTTCGTCGATCTCGAACCGCACGTCCGCGGCGGCGGCCAGTTCGGCGGCACGAGCGGACCCGACGGCATGGGCGTCGCACTGCGGGCCCTGTGCCGGGTGCTCGACAAGACGAATGTGGCCTACCACCTTCGTGATTTCGACGACCTCCTGGCGGCCCGCGGGTTATGAGCGAGGCCACGGAGCCCGGCAGCTACTTCGTGGCCAACTATCCGCCGTTCGCGCGGTGGCACACCGGGGCCGTGGCCGATGTCGAACGGGCGCTGAATGCCCAGCCGGCGGATGAACCGCTCGGCCTCTACGTGCACGTGCCGTTCTGCCGAAAACGCTGCAAGTTCTGCTACTTCCGCGTCTACACCGACGTCGCGGCGGCCGACGTCGAACGTTACACGCAGGCGCTCGTGGCCGAGGCCGCGCTCGCCGCGGCGCGGCCGGCGTTCGCCGGCCGTGAGCTGCGATACGTCTACTTCGGGGGCGGCACACCCTCGTTCCTGAGCGTGAAACAGTTGCAGCGGCTCGTCGACGGGCTGCACCGCAGTTTTGGCTGGGATCGTGCGGAGGAGGTGACGTTCGAGTGCGAGCCCGGCACGCTCTCCGAGCCGAAGGTGCGGGCGCTCAAGGATCTGGGCATGACCCGGATTTCGCTCGGTGTCGAAAACTTCAGCGACGCGATTCTCGAGGCGAACGGTCGCGCCCACCTCTCGGCGGAAATCCTCAGGGCGTGGGACTGGATCCGGGCGGCGGGCTTCCCCAACACGAACATCGACCTGATCGCCGGCATGGTCGGCGAGACGGAGGACTCGTGGCGACGGACGGTCGAGCGAACGCTGTCGCTCGAACCCGACAGCGTGACGATTTACCAGATGGAATTGCCGTTCAACACTGTGTTCGTGAAGGACGCGAAGGGTGGCACGGCCTCCGTGACGGTCGCCGACTGGCCGACGAAGCGGGCCTGGGTGAACGAGGCGTTCGAGCGGTTCCTCGCCCGCGGCTACTCGGTCTCGAGCGGCTATACGCTCGTCCGCGATCCGGCGCGGGTTCACTTTCGCTACCGCGACATGCTCTGGGAGGGCAGCGACCTGGCTGCGCTCGGCGTGGCCAGCTTCGGCCACGTCGGCGGCGTCCATTACCAGAATGCCCCGCACTGGGACGATTACCTCGCGGCCGTGGAGTCCGGCCGCCTGCCGATCTCGCGGGGCCTGAAACCCACCCCTCGCGAACTGCTCATTCGCCAGCTCGTGCTCGGGCTCAAGCGAGGCCGACTCGACACGCAGCGGCTGGTGCGCCGATTCGGGGTCGATCCGCTCGTCGAGTGGGCCGCCGAGTGGCAGCGGTTGGCGGCGGAGGGATACCTCGAATCCCCCGTCCCCCCGGTCGTGCTCTCCCGCCGTGGTCTGCTGGAGGTGGATTCGCTGCTGCCCCGGTTTTTCGAGCCCGCCGTCGACGAGCCGTCGGCGGCCTAGTTAGCATCGGCGGCGACCTGCGGTTTCATCCCGTGTGTTCGGCCGGTCGACCCAGTCAGCAAGCGAGCCATTCCGTGCGTGCATCCGCATCGTCCGTCGCAGCCGCGACCGAGTCTCGAGTTTTCCCGGCGACGCACGCCTGCCCCGAAAGCAAGCAGTTGCGGGAGCGGCTCCGCGCCATGGCGGCGGACCTCGTCGCGTCGTGGAAAGCGCAGGGGCTTCCCGCCGGAATCAAGACGTCCGCGGGCCTGCGGCAGCAGGCGGAGGCGTTGGTGGCCCGCGCCGGCGGCACGGCGAACCTCGTCGGCTGGACGATGGTCACGATCGTGTCGGAGTTCTGGCGCGACCGACTGGCCACCGGCCCAAACGGGCGCCGGCTACTGCTCTTGCCCGATTGCCCCATGGCGACGACCTCGGGCGATTCTCCCGTGCCCCACGTGTGCGGCCCCGGCTGCGGACTGGCGACGATCTGGTCGGCGGCCCGCGACAGTGGCTGGGTGGTCGAGTCGACACGGCAGGCGGTCGGGGCCATCGGCTCGTTGCTCACCGGACAATACGACGGCGTCCTCGGCGTGGCCCGACTGACCGATCTCGAGAAAGCCTTTGCGATGCTGCCGGCCTTCGCCTTGCCGGTGGCGGCAGCGCCGTGCGAATCGTCCGGAAGTGAATCCCAGTCGAAGGCTGGTGGCACCTGTGCCGAGGGGCTCGCCGCGGCGGCCATCGACGTGGAATGGGTGCTGGGACTGCTCGGTGTCGCCGGTGGCTCGGCAGCGCCGGTCGGCGACTATCTGCCGCTGTTGCGGGAGGCTGCCGAGAGCTTCACGGCGGCCGGCCTCGAGGCGCTCGCGAGCCGGCTTGGCATGGATCCGGCGTTCGGCCTGGCCGGGCCTCCGACCGGACCCCTCTCGCCCCTTGCCGCGACGGCGGCGGTGTCGGGTGAGTTCGTGTCGCGTGGAGGCAAGTTCCTCAGGCCGTTCGTCGCCCTGGCCGCCTTCGATGCGGTGCAGGCCGATCTGCGGGAGTCCGCGGTTGCCCGTGAACCCGGCTATCTCGCCGACGAGATGATCGTGCGTGACGCCGTGAAGGCCGCTGCCGTGGCGATCGAGGTGTTTCACAAGGCGTCGCTCGTGCACGATGACATCGAGGACGCCGATCGGGTTCGGTATGGCCGACCGACGCTCCACGAGGAACACGGCGTGGCGTCGGCGATCAACATGGGCGACTATCTTCTCGGCGTCGGATATCGAATCATCGCCGGACTGCCGGGCATCGACCCGGCCACCGCCCGCGACCTCACGAGCATCCTCGCCTCGGCCCACGTCCGCCTGGCCCGCGGCCAGGGAGCGGAACTCTGGTGGCGGGATGCCGGCGACAAGCGGCTCGCACCCTCTGAATCGCTCGAAATGTATGGGCTCAAGACATCGCCCGCATTCGAGGCGGCGGTGGCTCTCGGCATCCGACTCGCCGGAGTCGCGCCCGTCGCCGTCGTCGACGTCACCCGCTACGCCCTGCACGTCGGCACAGGCTTCCAGGTTCTCAATGACCTCAAGGATTGGGCGGGCGATCTCGAGAACAACCGCCGGGCGGCCGGAGACCTGCTGGGCGGACGCCCGACCCTGATGTGGGCCCTGGCCCTCGACCGCCTGCCGGCCGCGTCCATCGACCGACTCCGCTCGCTGGCGGCCGATGCCGCCGACGGCGATTCCGAGGAGCGGGTCGCCGCATGCGTGGCGGAAGTGAGACAGCTCTACGAACAGGCCGGCGTGTTCGCCCGAGCCGCGGAGATCGTGGCCGGGGAACGGGCCGCCGCCGCGAAGGCCGTGGCCGCCTGCCGTCTGTCACGGCTGCGGGATGTGCTCGAGTTTCTGCTCGACCTCGCCGTTCCGGAGGACGCCGCGTCGCAGTTCTCTCGCTGACGCTTGCACGCGACGGCTCGGCACCGGGAGAATACGGTTCGACCATCCCGGCATGTCCCGTCCATGACAGCTCCTCCCGACGCGGCCGCTCGAGCCGCCTCGCTCTCCAGCCTGTTCGCCGCGCCCGAGCGGTTCGGCACGCTGCGGTCGGTCGCACCCGAGCGGGTGCCGGAGCCGCATCGCCGCCTGCTTGACCATCACAGCCACATGACCGTGGCCATGGAGCGATTCCACGGCGAACCGGTTTCGCTGCGGGTCGTGGCCGCGTGTCCGCCATCTGCGACCGACGAGGCCTACGCCCGCGAGATCCTGCTGCTCGATCCGCGGGGACGCCCCGTCCAGTATGGAATCGTGCGGATCGATCTCACGCTGGTGCCTGCGGAGGTCGCCGCGAGAATCCGCGCCGCCGACACACCGCTCGGCCGGGTGCTGATCGCGGCGGGAGTTCTCTGCGACGTGCAGAATGTCCAGCTTCTTGATGTAACGCCCGGCCCGCATCTCGCGGAGTTGATCGGCCCGCAGCCGACGTTCGGCCGCGTTGCCTCGATCGCCGTCGCCGGCCGGGCCGCTGTGGAGCTGCTCGAGATCGTCGCGGGCATCGAGTCCACGTGAAGCGGGGCGGACTGCATCGGCTCGGGCGAAACAGGCTTTTCGCCGCTTTTCGCCATCTCGCCGAACTGCTTACGCGACAAGAAGTTGTGGCGACCAAGGCGATATTGACGCGGCCCGCGCGATCCCGGTAGAGTTGGTCTGTCAGGCAAGGATGGCAAGCACGGAAGCGGTCGCAGGAAACGGAGTCCTGGTTCTCTCCGCCCCGGCTCAGGCGTCTTGGCCCCGACAAGCCACGTCAGTATGGAGTGCGACGTGTTTGGCGTGCGATGTGGCAGCCAGGTTGAAGGTTCGCAGCAAGGAGGCCTAGGCATTCGGGGCTGACTCACCGTCGAGGACGCTCCGGATACCGTTTTGACTAGCTGTACCACGGCTAGGGAGAGGGTGGTAAGCGATGCAGAAGACCGTGTATACGACCGGCGAAGCCGCGAAGATCTGCAAGGTGAGCCAGCAGACGATCATCCGCTGCTTCGATTCCGGACAGCTGAAGGGTTTTCGGGTTCCGGGCAGCCGCTTCCGGCGGATTCCCCGCGACCAGCTGTTCCTGTTCATGCGTGACAACGGCATCCCGACGGATGCACTCGAGAGCGGCCGCCGCAAGATTCTCGTCGTTGACGACGACCAGGATCTCGTCGAGCTGATCACCGACGTGCTGGAGCGGGACGGCCGGTTCGAGACCCGCAGCGTCAACAACGGCTTCGATGCCGGCATGATGGTGAAGGACTATCGTCCCGATCTCATCGTGCTCGATGTGATGCTGCCCGATATCAATGGCAAGGAAGTCTGCCAGCGGGTGCGCAGCGACTCGACGATGGACGAGGTGCGGATCATCTGCATCTCGGGCATGTGCGAGCCCGACAAGATCGAGGACCTCAAGGCCTCGGGAGCCAACGAGTTCCTGCAGAAGCCGTTCGAGGCCGAGGTGCTCGTCGATCGGATTTGCAGCCTCCTCGACATCGAGTCGGGCGTGGCGGGATCGTGATCGGCCGGCGAGGTCGCAGGGTTCACTGACATTCAAGAGCCGCCCGCGTTCCGCATCGGACGCGGGCGGCTCGCTTTCACGAGATCGCGACATGGCCGAGCAGGTCGATGCCGACGTGATCGCCGCCCGCTTGGAGGCACTGCGGGAATTCGCGTATGGCGCAGGCCATGAAATCAACAATCCCTTGGCCAACATCGCCGCGCGAGCCCAGGCACTTCTGATCGACGAGACCGATCCGGAGCGCCGACGGCGACTGGCAACCATCGTCGATCAGGCATTTCGGGCCCGGGACATGATCGGCGGCCTGATGGTGTACGCCCGCCCCCCCAAGCCGATGCCGGCGAGGGTCGCGGTCGACGCGGTTCTCACGCCCGTTCTCGATGCCGTCCGGCCTTTGGCCGACGGCAAGGGCGTCAGGCTGGAATACAGTCCGCCTCCGGAGCCTTGCCACGTCGAAGTCGATGCCGCCCACGTCACCGAATCGATCCGCCTGATCACGGTCAATGCCGTCGAAGCGGCGGCCGGACGGGTGACCCTGCGGGTGGCAGGCCCTTCCCCGACCGGGGCTGCCGCGTGCGTGGTGACGGTGACCGACGACGGCCCCGGCATGGCCCCCGACCTGCTGCAGCGGGCGTTCGATCCGTTCTATAGCGGCCGCGAGGCAGGCCGGGGGATCGGGCTTGGGCTGCCCAAGGCGTGGCGACTCGTGTCGATCAATCGTGGGACGGTCGAGATCGACCCACGCCCCGGGCGTGGAACGAGTGTCGCCATCTCGTTGCCGGTCGCACCGGCCGCCTGACCGACGAACTGCCGTCATAGCTTTCCCAGTCTCGCTGGTTGACGGGTTTCATTCCCCGCCGGGGCATCGCAGAGCCTCGCCAAGACCTTGTCGCTTTCTGCAGGGTTCTCTATCCTCCGCTGGTTTCCCGCTCTGCGGGCGAAGGATCGCCCCGCGCACGCCGCAACAGGGCAAGCTGCAACAGGGATGGATGCATGAACTTCATCGCGGCGCAGGCAGGCTCCGACGAAACGACCCTCGCTGACCACGTCGAGTCCTCGCCAGGATCGGTGCGGGTCGCGTGGCGGCGAAGCCCGAGCCCGGACGGCCGCACGGCCGCGGAGAGCGGCCCCGCGGCGCACGGCAGCCTCAAGCGTCGCACGGTGGCATGGCTTCTCGCCCGGCAGGCCACCGACGGCCACTGGCGTGCGCCCCTCGAGGGCGACACGATCCTCGAAAGCGAATACCTGTTGCTGCTGGCCTGGGCTGGCCGGCTCGACAGCCCCCATGCGGCAGGGTGTGCCCGCCGAATCCTCGCCCAACAGCTGCCCGCAGGCGGCTGGTCCATCTACCCCGGCGGACCGGTCGACGTGAGCGCCAGCGTGAAGGCCTACTTCGCCCTCAAGCTGACGGGGCACGATTCAGCGGCTCCTGAGATGCGCCGGGCCCGAGCCGCGATCGCCCAGGCCGGCGGACCGTCGGCCGTCAACAGCTTCACGAAGTTCTATCTCGCGCTGCTCGGCCAGATTCCGTATGCGGCCTGTCCGGCAGTGCCTCCGGAAGCGGTGCTCCTGCCCGACTGGTTTCCCGTGAACCTCTATCGGGTGTCGGCCTGGTCACGAACGATGATCGTGCCGCTGTCGCTCATGTGGGCTTTCAAGCCGCTGCGCGAGGTGCCCGCCGGCCGCGGCATCGCGGAACTCTTCGCGGATCGGCCGCGAAACGACGGGAGCAGAACGGTCGACCGCGGCGGCTGGGCTCGATTCTTTCGGGGCGTCGATCGATTCATGAAGGCCTGCGAATTTGTCGGCTTCACGCCCCTGCGAACGCGGGCCGTACAGGCCTGCCGCCGCTGGATGCTCGATCGGTTTCACGACAGCGACGGACTCGGCGCGATTTTTCCGCCGATCGTCTGGAGCTTCATCGGCCTGCGAGCGATGGGCTGCGACGAGGATTCGCCCGAGGTTCGCGAGTGCTGGGAACAGCTCGACCGGCTCGTCGAGGTGGAATCCGACGGCACGCGCCGGCTCGAACCCTGCCGGTCGCCGGTCTGGGACACGGCCATCACGCTGATCGCCCTGGTGGAGAGCCGCGATGCGGATTCCGATCGCGGCGATGGATCGCTCGAGCGGGCGGTCGAATGGATTCTCGACCATGAAATCCGCGCGGCCGGCGACTGGTCTCGACGGGTATCGGCCGAGCCCGCCGGGTGGTGCTTCGAATACGCCAACCGCTTTTACCCCGACGTAGACGACACGGCCATGGTGGTGATCGCCCTGGCGACGTGGCGCGACCGCGTCGGACGGCCGACGGGCGACCCGCGGCTGGCGCGAGTGGACGCCGCGATCGCCCGCGCCCGGCGATGGCTCGAGGCGATGCAGAACAGCGACGGCGGCTGGGGTGCATTTGACCGCGACAACAACGTCGAATTCCTGTGCAAGGTGCCGTTCGCGGATCACAACGCGATGATCGACCCGAGTTCCCCGGACCTCGCGGGGCGAGTTCTCGAGGCGTTCGGCAAGACGGGCC
Organism: uncultured Candidatus Kuenenia sp.; assembly: GCA_964640405.1. GTDB lineage: Bacteria > Planctomycetota > Planctomycetia > Pirellulales > UBA1268 > QWPN01. The sequence goes on along the minus strand of CAZXIG010000017.1, from coordinate 3,638 downwards.
TGCGGTGCGGCCATCCGGCCGTCGACCGTGCCTGCGACTACCTGCGGCGCACGCAAGAGGCCGACGGGGCGTGGTATGGTCGCTGGGGCGTGAACTACATCTACGGCACCTGGCAGGCGCTCGTCGGCCTGCAGGCGGTCGGTGTGCCGGCCGACGACCCGATGGTGGCGTCCGCCGCGGCCTGGCTCCTCATGCACCAACAGCCTGACGGCGGCTGGGGCGAGTCTGCCGACAGCTACGCCGATTCGTCCCTCGCCGGAGTCGGTGCGCCAACCGCATCTCAGACGGCGTGGGCGATCATGGGGCTCATCGCGGCGGGCCGCGGCGACTCCCGCGCCGTCCGCCGCGGCGTGCAGTGGCTGGCGGAACGGCAGGAGGCCGACGGCACCTGGAAGCAACGCGAGTTCACGGGCACCGGATTTCCGAAAGTGTTCTATCTCCACTACCACTGGTACTCGATCTACTTTCCGCTCGTGGCCCTCGCTCGGGCCGACGAACTCACGGCCATGGAGGGTGACGCATGAGCGTGCCAGTCGGCCAGATGCTGGCGGTGCTCAGGCACATCGCCACCCAGCGACTCCGCGGAAACGACCGCTACCCGCTCGTGCTCATGCTGGAGCCGTTGTTTCGCTGCAACCTCGCATGCGGCGGCTGCGGCAAGATCCAGCACCCCACGGAGATCCTCCGGTCGCATTTGACGCCGGAGCAGTGCTTCGCGGCCGTCGACGAATGTGGGGCCCCGATCATTTCGATTCCCGGCGGTGAACCGCTGCTGCATCCGCAGATCGAAGAGATCGTGGCGGGCATCGTGGCCCGCAAACGCTATCTCTACCTCTGCACCAACGCGATCAAGCTGGAGGAGATGCTGCCCCGGTTCCGGCCGTCTCCCTACCTCGCGTTCTCGGTGCACCTCGACGGGCCGAGGGAGGAGCACGATCACGCCGTCTGCCGCGAGGGCGTCTATGACATGGCGGTGTCGGCCATCCGCGCGGCCCGCAAGGCGGGCTTCCGGGTCACCACGAATTCGACGCTGTTCACCGATGCCGACCCGGTCCGGTATCGGAAATTCTTCGGCGACGTGATGGCGCTGGGGGTCGAGGGGATGATGATCTCCCCCGGCTACTCGTATGCCAAAGCACCGGACCAGGATCACTTCCTGCCCCGGCAGCGGAGCCAGCAGCTGTTCCGCAGCATCCTCGACGCGCCGTCCGGCCGGTGGCGGTTCAATCAGTCACCCGTGTTTTTGGAGTTCCTCAAAGGCGCCTGGGATCTCGAATGCCGGCCGTGGGGCACGCCCACCTACAACCTCTTCGGCTGGCAGCGGCCCTGCTACCTGCTCGACGAGGGATACGCGAAGACGTTTCGCGAGTTGATGGAGGAGACCGACTGGGACGCCTACGGCCGGGCCAGCGGCAACCCCAAGTGCCAGGATTGCATGGTGCACTGCGGCTACGAGCCGGCTGCCGTCGAGGCCACGTTCGGCTCGCTCGGCGGGCTGTTGGCCACGGCGCGGCTCATGATCTTCGGCCCGCCGCGTAGCCGGAATTCCGCCGCCGCTCCCCTGCCCTCTCCTGCGACGCCCCCGCGGCGGCAGTCGAACGGCCTGCCCGCGTTGCCGATCCTGCAATAGGCGAGGCCGGCCGTTACAGCGCCTGCTCGCGAACCAGCCGCGCCGCATCGAGCGCCGCCCCGCGAGCCCCCGCGGAATCGCCGCAGGGCATCACGTGGATCGGGACGTCGGCCTGCTCCTCCCGCTGCGACGGCATGCCGCCGCGGATCTCGGCGATGAACCACTGGCGGAAGTCAGACGTCGTCTCCACGGCGCCGCCCCCCACGATCAAGGCGTCGGGGTCGAACACGTTGATCATTTCATCGAAGAAGAGTCCCAGGGCCTTTGCCTGCACACGGAAGATGTCGCGGCAGAGCTGATCGCCTTGCTCCGCCATGCCCCGCACGAGTTTGGCAGCCGCTCCGATGTCGGAGTGTGCGGCCAGCGGATGATCCGGGTTGCCGGCGAGAAAATGCGGCAGGAGCGTGCGGCGGATGGCGGTCAGCGAGCAGAGCGACTCGAGGTCACCGGTGCGGCCGCAGTTGCAGGCCGGCGAGATGCCCTCGATGCCGGGTATCGCCTGAAACGGGATGAGCACATGGCCGAGCTCGCCGCCGAATCCGTTGCGGCCCGTCACGACCCGTCCACCCGTGACGACGCCACCCCCCAGCCCCGTGCCCACGATGGCCGACACGCTCGTGGCGTCGTTTTCGGAGCCGAAGAGCGAAACGTGTCCCCAGAGGGCCGCGGCATTCCCATCGTTGAGATAGGTCACCGGCAAACCGAGCGTGGCCTCGAGTCCGCCTCGCATGTCGAAACCCGCCCACGCTGGGTGCACGAAATTCGTGGAGCCGCGGCGGCTGAGCACGCCCGCGTTGCTGGCGGGCCCCGGTGTGTCGAGCCCCACGGCGACGAGTTTGCCCAGCGACACCCCCGCCCGGTCGGCGGCGATGGTCAAGCCTTCGGTGATCTGCCGGAGACACACATCGGGCCCTTCGACGCTGCGTGCCGGATGCTCGCAGAGCCCGTCGATGAGGAACTGGCCTCGCTCATCGAGAAACGTGTAGTTGATCGCGGTGCCCCCCAGGTCGATCCCGGCGACGATCTTCTCGGCAGCAGACACGCTCTTCCTTTCGCTTCCTGGTGCGAATCCCGGGGGCTCACCCGCCGATCGCGGCACACTGGGCGAAGCCACGCTTCACGCGGGCGACGATCGCCCGCAGGCCCCGGGCCCGCATCATGCCCAACACGTCCACGAGCCCCATGCGGTCGAGGAAGTCATCGGAAAGCGACGCCGCATCGGCGACCGGACGGCCATTCACCGCCTCGGCGAGGATGGCGACGAACCCCTTCACGGTGGGCGCCTCGGGGGCCACCTCCGCGACCAGCTTCGCGCGGCCGTCCTCGGCCTCCGTCCAGAGAAAGACGGGCGTCTGGCACTCGTGCACCCGCCGGTCCTCGGCGGCCTTGCGGGCCTCGTACTCGGGCGGCAGCGGCGGCAGGCCGTTCGCAAAATCGACGAGTAGCTCCAGCTTTTCGCGGCCGTCGAGGTCGGCGAACTCGCCGACGATTCGATCAAGCCTGTCCTGCACGCTGTTCACGATGGGCCTGCGGTCGAAACATCAGGCGGGGGTCGCCGCCGCGGCGGCCTTCACCCCACCGGGTTCGGCTCCCTTCGCGATCGGCACCCGCACGCAGTTGCCCCACTCGAGCCACGAGCCGTCGTAGTTCTTCACGTTGCCGAAGCCCAGCAGGTAGTGGAGCACGAACCAGGTCAGGCTCGACCGCTCTCCGATCCGGCAGTAGGCGATCGTCGGCGACCGCCGCTTCATCTTGAGCTCCTTGATGTAGAGCTTCTCGAGCTCCTTGGCCGACTTGAACGTGCCGTCGTCGTTGCAGTTCATCGGCCAGGGCACGTTGACCGCGCCGGGGATATGTCCGCCGCGAACCGCGCCTTCGTTCGGGTAGTCGGGCATGTGCATCCGCTCGCCGCGATATTCCTCGGGGCTGCGAACGTCGAGCAGTTGCTTGCCGGCCTTGCAGTGCTTGAGCACCTCGTCGCGGAGCGCCCGGATCGAGCCGTCCTGCT
>CAZXIG010000016.1:6883-23405 GCA_964640405.1 uncultured Candidatus Kuenenia sp. | reverse complement strand
CCAGGCGATGCTGGGCTCGTCGCTCCTGGCGCTCGGCCGTGCCGCCGAGGCCGAGCAGGCATTCGCGCAGGCGCTTGCCGAAACCGTGAGCCTGTCGTCGGAGCCGCTCCGCGATGCCACGTTCATCCGCGCCACCGAGGCGGCCGCGGCCCAGGAGAAGTGGGCCGAGTCGCTGGCGATCGCGGAACGGTTTCTCGCTGCCGCGCCCAAGTCGCCGCAGCGAGACCACGGTCGCTACGCGTCAGCATGGGCCCAGCAGAATCTCGGGAAGCTCGATGAGGCGCTCGCGGGCTACCGGGGCGTGGCCGACGGCCCCCGCACCGAACTCGCCGCGCGGGCGCGGCTCATGGAAGGCGAGGTGCTCTTCGAGCAGGGAAGGCACAAGGACGCCATCAAGGCCTTCTTCAAGACCGCCTACGGCTTCGGCGAGCAGGCCGCGCCGCCGGCATTCCATACCTGGCAGGCGCAGGCCACGTTCGAGGCGGCCCGCTGCTTCGAGGTGCTCGGCCAGGCGGAGCAGGCTCGGAAGCTCTACGCAGAGCTGGTCGATCGCTATCCACAGTCGGAACACGTCGCCGCCGCCCGTAAGCGGCTCGATGCCCTCGCCGCCCCCGCGGCGCCCCCGGGAGAAGCCTCCAAGTGAACGCCTCCGAACGCGTGCAGACCCTCTGGCAGCTGTTCCTCGCCGGCGGCCTGCTGATGTGGCCGATCGTGGCGATGTCACTGGTGGTGGTGACCTTCGGCCTCGAACGGCTCGTCGCCCTGCGACGGTCGCGGTTCGTGCCCCGCAAGCTCCGCGATGGCATCACCGCGCTCGTGGCTCCAGGCCCGTTCGATCCACGGAAGGCCTATCGGCTCTGCCGGCAGTATCCGTCGGCGGTCGCCGACATGCTCACGTCGATGCTCGAGAAGATCGGCCGGCCGATCCCGGAGATCGAGCGGGTCGCCGAGGTCGTGAAGGATCGCGAGGCCTCGCGGCTCTACGCCAACATCCGGCCGATCTCGCTGGCCGTCACGGTCACGCCGCTGTTGGGTCTGCTCGGCACCGTGCAGGGCATGATCATCGCCTTTTACACGACGGCCACGCTCGACGCCGGCGCCAACCGCGCCGCCGAGCTGGCCCAGGGCATCTACGTGGCGTTGATCACCACGTTCGCCGGGCTTTGCGTGGCGATCCCGGCGGCGATGATCGCCCACTGGCTGGAGGGACGGATTCTCCGCGGATTCCGCGACGTCGATGCGGTCGTCGACGACGTGCTGCCCTGCCTCGAGCGGTACGAGGGCAAAGGCCGCGTCACGCCCGAGCAGCTGGCGGCCGAGCCGGCGGGAGCGGGCAAGCCATGAGCGTGACGATCGACAAGGGACGATTCGGCGGCGGCCTCGAAATGACGCCGATGATCGACATCGTGTTTCTACTGATGATCTTCTTCCTCGTGGCGAGCAAGCTCGACGAAGACGACCGCTCGATCGAGGTACTCCTGCCACAAGCGAGCGCTGCCCAGCCGCTCACCGCCCGGCCGCGGGAGTTCGTGATCAACATCGACCGCGACGGCAACTACTACGCCGGCGCCCGGCCCGTGCGGCTCGATGACCTCCAGCAGCTGCTCAAGCAGTCGGCCGCCGACAATCCTGGCCGGCAGACGGTGATCCTGAGGGCCGACGAGAACGCGCTGCACAAGTTCGTGGTGGCGGCGATGGACGCCTGCGTGCAGGCGGGCATCGACGATTATCAGGTGCAATCGGCGGCAGACACCCCGCGGCAATAGGGCGACTCACGCATGGCACGACGCGGGCCGCTCGAAACGCTCTGGGGCTACAGACGGCGGCTCCTCGTCGCCGCGGCCGCGAGCCTCGCGTTGCATGCGTTGCTCGCGCGGGGCCTCGCCGTCACGCATCTCGGCCTCGAGGGCAACCAGGCCGCCGACACCGCCGCGGTGAAGATCCTGAAGCCGAAGCGGCGGAGCGACTACCGGCTCGAGGTGCCCGCCTCCCCGCGAACAGATCGCCCTGCCCACGAGCGGCCGCTCGACGTGAAAGTCGCGCCGCCGCAGGCCGCCCCGCGGACGGTCGCGGCGCCGAATCCGGCCGATCGCCGCGTGGCCACCCGCCGCGCCGCCGATGCCCCGCCGCTGCAGCCGATCGCGAGGCCGGAAGCGGCGCCACAGCCGCTCAAGGCGGCAGCCGCCCTCGACCGCGGCGGCGCGACCGCGCCGCAGGAGCAGGTCGACACATCGGTCGTCGGCGCCGCGGCACCTGGCGAGACTCCCGTGCAGCCGTCGCCGGCAGCCGCGGCGCCCCTCGCCGCGGCCGAGCGGGCCGTTGCGGCCGTCGTCGCCGCCCCCCGGCCCCGCGAGGTCGCGCTCCTCGAGCGCCTGGCCGCGGCCTCGACGCCGCGGCAGCCCGCGGAGGCAGCCATGCCGCTCGCCGTCGCTGCGGCCGCTCCCGCGCGATCCTCTACGGTCGCGTCGCGGCTCACGACCGAGGTCGCCCAGGCGCCGCTCGCTCCCGCCGCCGCTTCCGCGGCCGCGACCGCTGCACCTGCCGCCCAGCCGCTCTCACGCCCGCTGCCCGCACGGGTCGCCGAGCTGCCGACGATCAGCCGCCCGCTCGCGGGAGCGGGTGCCGGGATGGGTGACGTCGCGAGCGACTCGCCCATCGGCCGCGACCAAGGCAACGCCGCACCGCTCGTAGCACCAGCCGGCGCGGTACTTGGCCGCTCGACCGGGGCAAGCGCCGCGGCGATCGACGCATCGGCAGTCATGCTTGCTCCGCAGCTCGCCGCATCGACGGCCGCGGCCACCGGTGCCGCTGGCGGTGGTGCGGCGACTACAGGGCTGGCGCAATCGGGACTCGCCGCAGCGGGGCTCGCACCGGCCGCCGTTGGCCGCACCGCTGGTGGAAGTGGACTGCCGCGGGACGACACGTCCGGCGTGACCCGCGGCGGCGCGGCCGCGGCCGGCGACGACGGCGAGGAATTGTCCGTCACCGAAGAGGGCGACGTGACCGCCCCCGCACCGCTCGGACCGGCGACCGTGCCACTCGACCGGATCGCGGCCGTGTCGCTCCCGGCCGAGGGACGGGTCCGCGACGTGGCCGAGGCGTTCGCCCGCCGCGCGCCCGACAAGCGGGCCGATCGCCGCGCCGGGTCCCCCGGCGACGAGTCCGCCGCCACCGCCGCCCGGGCCGACGCCGTCGTGGACCGCGGGCTCGACTTCCTCGCCCGGTCGCAGCAGGCCGATGGTCGCTGGAGCCTGGCACGGTTCGCCGGCGGCACTCCGGCTGACGTTCCCAAACTCGAAAGCGAGACGGCCGCCACTGGCCTCGCGCTCCTGAGCTTTCTGGGCGCCGGCCACGACCACTTCGACGGTCCGTATAAAGACACGGTCCGCCGGGGCCTCGAGTTTCTGATCGCCGCGCAGAAGCCCGACGGCGACCTCTACATTCCGGCCGACGACCTCTCCAACAGCTGCTCGTGGCTCTACAGCCACGGCATCGCGGCGATGGCGGTGTGCGAGGCCGTGGGCATGACGGGCGACGCCCGCGTGAAGCCGGCGGCCGAGAAGGCCTGCCGGTTCATCGCGGCCAGCCAGCACCCCGACCGCGGCGGCTGGCGGTACACGCCGGCGAGCGACGCGGATCTCTCGGTGAGCGGCTGGATGCTCGTGGCCCTCCGTGCCGGCTCGCTCGCCGGCATCGACACCGATCCCAAGACGCTCTCAGGTGTCCGCACGCTGCTCGATGCGGCGAACACGCCGAGCGAACCGGCCCGCTATCTCTACAACCCGCGGAATCCCCAGCAGCGGCCATCGCGGCTGTCCTCCGCGTGCATGACGGCGGTCGGCACGCTCATGCGGCTCCATACCGGCTGGCAGCCGGCCGATCCGCGGGTCACGGCATCGGCCCGGGCACTCGCGGCGATCCCCGCGTCTTATGGCTCGGCCACCGACAAGACCCGCGACGCGTATCTTTGGTATTACGCCTCACAGGTGCTCGTACACACTGGCGGGCCGGAATGGGATCGCTGGTATCGCGGCCTCGTCGACACGCTCACCGCCACGCAGGAGACGGCCGGCCCGAAGGCCGGCAGCTGGAATCCGCTCGGCCCAGAACCCGACCGCTGGGGGCAATACGGTGGCCGCGTCTACGTGACGGCCCTCCACCTGCTCGCACTGGAAGTTCCCTACCGCCACCTGCCGACCTACACCGCCGGTCTTCGTAGCATCGAGCAATGAACAATATCGGCACGAGGGCCGCTTTTTTCCTCATGCTGTGTGCCCAAGCGGCCACAGCCGCGGGCCCTGCATCGAAGGAAACTGCGTCTGACGGGACGGCGTCCCGATCGATCGGCGAGTTGCTCGCGTTATCGCCCGGTGACCGCGCCGCCGCGGGTGACGTGCTCGTCGAGGGCACCGTCACGTGGGTGATTCCAGGACGGCGTGCCGTGGCACTCGCGGATGATTCCGGCGCCATCTGGATCAACTGCTTCAGCCGAAAGACGGGGGCGGAATCGTGGGCCGCAGTCCGTGATCACGTCCGGCTGGGCACCGTATTGCGAGTCGTGGGCGGGCTCGATCCCGGCGCCTATGCACCACACATCCAGGCCGAACGAATTGAAATTGTCCGACAGGCCGACGTGCCTCCCGCCCAGCTAGCGGATCTTGGTCGTCTCTTCAGCGGCGTCGACAATGCCGCGCGGGTGGAGATCGAAGGCATCGTGCAGCAGGTTCCTGCGGCCGTCGAGGGCGACCTCTGGGTCGCCAAGGTGTGGTGCGCGAGTCGTGAAATTCCGGTCCAACTTCCGAAGACGCTGTGGCCCGAGGCTCCGCGGTCTCTCATCGATGCCGAAGTCCGCGTGACCGGCGTGACGGGGGCCATCCGCAACACTCGCGGCGAGTTTCTCGGGCCATCGCTGCTGGTCGCCCGCACGGAAGACGTGGCGGTCGTCCGCCCGCCTCCCGATGATCCCTTTTCCGCACCCGAGGTCGATCTCGAGGCCTTGGGGACGTTTCGCCCCGTGCCCTGGTCGGGCCATCGCCTCCGGACGACGGGCGTCGTGACGTTTGCGTCGCCGCAGGGCTTCCTGTTCGTGCAAAAAGGGCTCACCGGCGTCCGTGTGGCGACGGTCAGCACGGCCCAGGCAGTGGTGGGAGATCGGGTGGAGGTGGCCGGGTTTCTCGACATGAGCCGCCGTGTCGCCGGGCTCGCCGAGGCGACGATTCGCGTCGTCTTCGGAGACCAGAAAACAGAACCGCTCGATATCACGCCCGACGAAATCGTGCGGGTGAATGACGAGGCCCGGCGACGGGCCTCGATCGCCCGCCCCGGGAACTACGACGGCTGCCTCGTGCGGTTCGAGGCGACCGTGATCGAAGCCAAGCAGCGCGGACCAGGAACGGATCTCGTGGTGTCGAATCGCGAGTCTCTGCTCACCGCCCACATGGACGACTCCCGCGGCCTCGATGTGGCATCGCTCGCCACCGGAAGCGTGGTGCGACTCACCGGCATCATGCAGCTCGACGCCGTAGGCAATGAACCATTCGACGCCGAGGCGTCGAGTCGGCCAGCAGATCGGCTGTCGCTCCTGCTGCGTTCGCCTCGCGACGTCGTGCTCGTCCTCCCGCCATCGTGGTGGACGCCACGGCGGCTGGCAGCGCTGCTCGCGAGCGTCGCCGCGGTGCTGGTGGGAACCATCGCCTGGCTGGTTCTGCTGCGGCAGCAGGTGAGGAAGCAGGCGTCCGAGATGGCCGAGGCCATGCGGTCGCAGAATGAAGCGACGATCGAATTCGAGACGGCGCTCCGCGAGCGGAATCGGCTCGCCGCCAACCTCCATGATACGGTGCTCCAGACCGTCACCGGCATCGGCTACCAGCTCCAGGCCTGCGAGGCCGAGGGGCAACGGAGCGGGGTGTTCGAGCGGGATCGGTTGGTTGTGGCCCATCGCATGGTGGATCACGCCATCCAGCAGCTCCGCGGCACGGTCTGGGCGCTGCACGCGTTACCCGCTGGCGACGAGCCGCTTCCCGCGAGCATCGAGACGGTTGTGGCACGCCTGCGTGAAGGCCATGAAACGTCGATTCGCTGTCACACCGAGGGCCTGGAATCGCCAGTTTCCGAAACCGTCGTCGCCACACTCCTGCTCGTGGTGCAGGAGGCGGTCACCAACGCGCTGCGGCATGCGGCGGCCAGCACCATCGACGTGACGGTGCGATACGGCACCGACGATACGGTCACGGTCACGGTCTCGGACAATGGCCGGGGCTTTCGCTACGGCGAGCAGCCCGGGTCGATGCAGGGCCACTTCGGCATCGACGGCATGCACGACCGGATGCAGGGCATCGACGGCGAGTGCCGGATTTCCAGCGAACCGGGCCGGGGAACGACCGTGACGGCCGTCGCTCCACAGGCGACCGAAGACGACCTGCCCGACAGGACAGGCGCCGAACCGGTCGGCCATGGTTGAATGCTTCCATGAGCCCCGTCAGCACCAGCCGGCCGATCCGTGTCATGCTCGTGGACGACCATCCCGTCCTCCGCGCGGGGCTGGCGAACCTGTTGGCGGTGGAAGCCGACCTCGCGGTGGTGGCGCAGGCCGGGAGCGGCGAGGCGGCCCTGCGGCTATTTCAACAGCACAAGCCCGATGTCTGCCTGCTTGACCTCAGCATGCCCGGCATGGGGGGCACCGAAGCCCTCGCGCGGATGCGGAAGGAACACCCGACCTGCCGCGTGATCGTCCTCACCTCGTCGGAAACGGCGGATGCGGCCGATCGGGCCTTGGCCGCGGGGGCGAGCGGCTATCTCACGAAGGCGGTTCCGTTTCCGGAGATCGTGGCGACGATCCGCGACGTGCATCGCGGCGTGAGCGGGATCCGCCGCGGGGTCTCGCTGGCGGCCCATGCGGGTGACGGCCAACTCCTCTCGCCCCGTGAATACAGCGTGCTGCTCCTCCTGCGGCGGGGCTTTTCCAATCCCGAGATCGGCCGGTCGCTCGGCATCTCCGAGCGGACGGTGAAGTGGCACGTGAAATCAATCCTGGAAAAGCTCGGCGAGACCGACCGGACGGGCGCGGTCGCCAAGGCCTTCGACCTCGGCATCCTGCGAGCCGAGACGCCGGGGCGGTAGCCCATCCGAGGGGCATCTCGCCCCATTTTCCAGCCATTTGAACAGGCGAAACCATCCCCCCTGTCCTGTCGGACCATGGCGGCCGACGGCGGCCCAGACCTAGACTCAAAAGAAGAGGTCCGGGATGTTTTCAATCCGAGAGGGTGGGTGGCCATGACTGTACGCACATCGACCGAAGTTCGCGTGAGTTTGACCCCGGTCGCGTCACAATTCGCGGTTGCATGCATGTGCCTGCTCGTTTCGAGCATCTTCATTTCGCCGGCACATGCTGCGAACTACACGTGGGATGCCAGCGGCAGTGATCCGCTCGACGACGGTGCGGGCACATGGGCCTCGTCTGGTGGCACGAACTGGTTCAACGGCACGACGTACGGCGCGTGGGGCAACACGACCTCCGACGTGGCGTTCTTCGGCGTTGGGAGCGGTGCGGCGGGAACCGTAACAGTGAGCGGGTCGGTGACGACCAACGGCCTCACGTTCAACGCCGCCGGATCGGGCAATTACACGCTCTCCGGCGGCACGATCGGCCTGGGAGGCACGACGCCGACGGTCACGGTGAACGCCGCAGGCACCACGACGATCAGCTCGCTCCTTACCGGTACGGCGGGCATGGTGAAGGCAGGCACGGGCGCGCTCTCCCTGACGGGCCTGAGCAGTAGCACGGCCAGCAACTATGCGGGCACGACGACCATCGGCCAGGGCACGCTCTCGATCACGTCGGCCGGCACGGCCGCCTTCGCCGGCGGCCTCACATTCGGCGCGTCGGCCGGCGCGACGAACACCGGTGCGCTCGACCTCACGAACGCAAGCGCTCGTTTTGGGGCTCTCGTCGTACGGACAAACTCAACCGGCACAAACCTGATCACGGTCGGCAGCGGTCAGACGCTCACGACCTCGGGCAATGTCTCCGTCGGTCCGAATGCTGCCAGCACGACCAACCTGACCGTTGCAGGAGCTTCAGCAGGTGTGGGCACGTGGGCCGTTTCCAGCACTGCCAGCGCCGCGACGTTTGCACTGAACACGACGGGCGCGACAAATGTTTCGAGCAAAGTGACCGTCGATCTGTCCACCCTCGGCGCATTCGCCTTGAATTACTCGGCAGCTAACAGTGTGCTTCGGATAGGAGCCAACGGAAACAATGGTAACGTCGATGGCAGTTCAACGCTGACGCTCGCGGCATCCAGCACGATCACGGTCGGCAGGATCGGGTTGCTGACCGACAGCTCAAACGCAGGAACTTACACGCTGCGCTTGGGGAGCGGCGTGCAGCAACTGAACACCGATCTCCTCGAAGTCAACCGCGCTGGTCGCGGGAACGCCGTGGTTCAATTCGCGGGCGAGACAGGTTCCGTGACGCTCCGCGCCCAGAACGGCACGGGCCGGGCCAACATCTCGATGCTGAGCGGTAATCCAAGCACTGGCTCGCTTGTTACATCGACGATGGATCTGACCGGCCATGACGCCGACCTGCTCGTAGGAACGCTCAATATTACGAACTTGACTGGAAGTCCTGGCGCCAGTTACGCATCGACCTTCAGTTTCGACCGGGGTACGCTCGATGTCACGACGCTGACGATGGCGGCACGCCCTTCCGGAGCCACCGGCACCCCTTCTGCGACTGTCAATCTCGGCAGTGTCGCGAACCTGGTGAGCACATCCACGATCGGCACGATCGGCATGGCCTCCAACTCGGGCGTGGCCGCCGGCATCGTCGCCACCCTGAACATCGCCGGGGCGAATACGAGCGTCACTGTCACCGGCGGCTGGACCGTTGCTCAGGTGAATGCTGCGAGCGCCAGTACAGCCACCGCATCGGGCACGGTGAACATCTCCGGCGGCGTCGTGAGCGCCAACTCCGGCATGATCCTGCGAAGCGGTAGCGGCTTCGGCACCGCCAACGGAACACTCCACATCACTGGCGGCTCGCTCGTCTCGGGCGGCGACGTCACGTCGTCGGGCTCGTTCGGTGGCGGCGCCGCCTCGCTCACGCTCAACGGTGGGTCGCTCGACATGGGCGGCTTCGCGATCGGCGGCGCTGGCCAGACGGTCACGGCCAACTTCCAGTCGGGCACGTTCTCGAACATCGGCGAGATCAACAACGGTGCCGGCCTCGTGAAGACGACGGCAGGCACGCTCACGCTCTCGGGATCGAGCAGCTACACGGGCGGCAACCGAATCGATGGTGGCACGCTGCGGCTTGCAAGCGGAAACGCCTTGGGCGCGACGACCAACGCGCTCACGCTCGCTTCCGGCACACTTGACCTCGGCGGCCAAAATGCGACTGTCGGACTGCTGACCGGCTCGGCAGGAACGGTGATCCGCTCCAGCGTCGCTGGCTCCGCCATCCTCACGGCCAACTCGGATTCTTCATCGACGTTCGCTGGCCAGCTCATCGACGGCTCGGGCGTCGTCGGCCTTTTAAAGCAGGGTACGGGACTGCTCACGCTCACCGCAGCCAACACGTACACGGGCACCACGCTCATCGGCGGTGGCACGCTCGCACTCGCAAGCGGCGCGTCGCTCGCGAGTTCGCTCATCACTGTGGGCACCGCTGCAGCCAGCACGAGTGCCTATCTCGACGTCTCCGCCCTGTCAGGCGGCCTCACGCTCGCATCCGGCCAGACGATCGGCGGCAAGGGCACGATTCTGGGCGACATGGTCGTGGGTGGCGGAGCGATTGTGTCGCCGGGCAACAGCACGGGCCTTTTGACGCAGACAGGGGCCGTCACCTTCGCGGGCGGCGGCCGCTACACGTTCGAGATCAACAACGCTAGCGGCACCGCCGGCTCTTCCTCGGGCTGGGATCTGTTCGACGTCGACTCGTTGTCAATCACCGCGAACTCCGGAAATCCTTTCTCCGTCGATCTGGTCACACTGACGTCGGGGCAGACTCCCGGCCTCGCCGACGGGTTCGATCCCAGCGGCAGCTACTACTGGCTGTTTCTTGACGCCGGATCCGCGATCGCGTCCTGGAACCCCACGGCTTTCCAGGTCAACACGACGGGATTCCAAAACCCCGTGTCGAACGCATTCACCGTCGTTCGCGGCGACGCGAGCGGCGTCGGCGGCACCGACCAGCAGCTCTACATCGCCTACATCGGCGTGCCGGAACCAGGCAGCCTCGCGTTGGCCACGATCGGCATCGCTGCCGCCGGATGGAAACTCCTTCGGCGGCGCCGCCCCGGCAGCACCGAGACCGAACGACAGCAGTAGGGCATCTCCCCTGCATCACCATGAAGAAACACTCGGCCTTTACGCTCGTTGAGCTTTTGGCCACGATCGCCATCATCGGCCTGCTGATCGCACTCCTGCTCCCCGCGGTGCAGTCGGCTCGTGAATCGTCACGGCGGTCGCACTGCCAGAACAACCTCCGGCAGCTTGGGCTGTCGCTTACGGCCTACGAGCAATCGGACGGTGGGTTTCCGCCAGCTTCCGACACGAAGCTTCCGGGCGACTGCGGCGGTTCGGCTGGCGGCCAATCCTGCCGGGGCACGGCCTGGCCCGTCCTCATCATGCCGTTCGTCGACCTCAAGGCCATGAAGGATCTCTGGGATGCGACCAAGCCGTGGGGCACCTGGAGCAACCCGGCGGCCAGCCAGGCGATCCCGCTCTTCCAGTGCCCCACCGAATCGCGAACGGGGACAGGCCTGACGACGCGGCTTTCGTATGCCGGCGTGATGGGCGGTAGAAGCGGCGCTATCGCCGGTGGCGGCCACGGCAACGCCTATTTCGACGGCATGTTCCTGGTCAATCGCTGGCTGAAGGCCGGACGAATCCGCGATGGGCTCTCAAACACGTTCGCCATCGGCGAGGCGAACGACTCCCGTTCCGGCTTGAACGCGTGGTCCGCTTCGGGCACCAGCTTTCCGTGGAACGAAAACCTCGCCAATCCCCAAGTGTCACTGAGCGATTGCCAGGTGGGTGCGAGACTCCGATCGACACAATATCCGATCAACATGGATCCGACCCCGTTCAAGCAAAACGAGCGGCCGTTTGCCAGCCAGCATCCCGGCGGTGCGGGATTCGTCTTCGCCGACGGCCACACCGCCTTCATCGCCGACACGATTGACACCGTCAACGTGTACCGACCGCTCTCGACCTTCGCCGGAAGGGAGTCGATCTCGACCGATGACTACTGATTCGACAGGCGGCTTCGCGGGACGATTCGTGCGACGCATGGGAACAGCTTCTGTTCTCGCTGCCGCCGGCGGGCTTGCAGTCGGCTGTGGCCGATCGCTGCCTGCCGTCGCACCTGTCTCGGGAACCGTGACGCGAGCCGGCAAGCCGGTCACACAGGGAATGGTGATGTTCCAGCCGGAGAAAGGCCGGATGGGTGTTGGCAAGCTGGGCAGCGACGGCCGATTCACGATCACCACGTTCACGGCCGGCGACGGCGCGATCATCGGCAGACATACAGTCGCGATCGAGGCCTACACGCAGGGCTCCGGCCCAAAGCCGCCGGCAGCCGCTCCTGCGGCCGACGACACCGAGGTCTTCCACGCCTCCGGCCCGGTGGTCTGGCTGGTGCCCGAGAACTACGCCTCGAGCCAGACGACGCCCCTCACCGCCGACGTGAAGCCCGGCTCCAACGCGATCGACTTCGCGGTGCCGTGACGCCGTGGTGCGTTGGCTTCGCTCCGCCTGCCTTCTTCACCTTCGACGTTCACCATGAGACACCGCCGCGTGAGCCGCTGGCTCGGGCTTCTCTGCCTGTGCTTCGCGGCCACCGCATCTGCTGACGATTTCCTGGATCCGCCGCCACCCGCCCGCACGCATGTCTGGTGGCACTGGATGGGGCCCTTCGTGAGCCGCGATGGAATCACCAAGGACCTGGAGGCGATGGCCGCCTCAGGCATCGGCGGCGCCACGATCTTCAATCTCCACGCCGTCGCCCGCACGCTCCCGCCGCCGCAGATCTGGCCGAAGAACGCCTACCGCAGCCCGGAGTGGTGGGCGCTCGTGGAACACGCCGCCCGCGAGGCCGACCGGCTGGGGCTGAATCTCGGGATCCACAACTGCATCGGCTACTCGGCGAGCGGCGGCCCGTGGATCACGCCCGAACAATCGATGCAGAAGCTCGTGTGGAGCGAAACCGCCTTCGCGGCCAAGGCCGCCGGCGAGCCCTTCACCGGCAGGCTGCCGCAGCCGGAACCAAAGGCCAAGGTGTATCGCGACATCGCCGTGATCGCCGTGCCCGACGGGGCTGTCCCCGATCGTGACGCGTTTCACGACCTCTCGAACGCGATGGCAGCCGATGGCGCAGTCGAATGGACTGCACCACCGGGCACGTGGACGATCTACCGCTTCGGCCACGTGCCGGCCGGAAAAACCTGTCATCCGACGCCACCGGGCGTATATCCGCTCGAATGCGACAAGCTCAGCGCGGCGGCGTCGCGGTTTCACATCGAACAGGTGCTGCGACCTCTGAAAGAGCATCTCGGACCGCTGGTCGACCGATCGCTGCGGCACGTGACGTTCGACAGCTATGAAGCCGGGAATCAGGACTGGACGGCCGGCTTCGCCGCCGAGTTCGAGAAACGGCGAGGCTATTCGCTGCTGCCCTGGCTCCCCGTGTTCGCCGGCCGCGTGATCGGCGATGACAACCTCGCCGCGCGGTTCCGCCACGACTTCAAGGCCACGGTGTCGGAACTGTTCATCGAAAACAACCTGCGGGTCTTTCGCACGGCGATCAACGATGCCGGCATGGAGATGATGCTCCAGCCCTATGGCGGACCGTTCGACCGGTTCACCGCCACCACCACGCCCGACGTGCCGATGTACTCGTTTTGGACGGGCGAACGCCTCTCGCTCGACACATCCACTCGCGCCGGCTCCGCCGCGGCCGCCGCTGGCCTCCACCTCGTGGCGGCCGAGGCCTTCACTGGCACGCCGGAAGTGAGCACCTGGACCGAGACGCCGGCGTTCCTCAAGCCCTTCGGAGATGCGGGTTTCTGCCAGGGGCTCAACCAGTTGTTCCTGCACTCCTGGGTGCAGCAACCGTTCGCCGACTCGATCCGTCCCGGCGTGACAATGGGCCGGATCGGCACCCACTTCAGCCGCCACCAGACCTGGTTCGAGCCGGGCAAGGCCTGGATCGCCTACCTCAACCGCTGCCAGGCGGTGCTGCAACGCGGGCAGCTGGTGTCGGACTACCTCGTGCTCGACGAGGCCCGGCCGGGCGCCGACACGATTCCCGCGCAGACGCTTTTGGACGGCCTCGATGTGGACGGTGGCGCGATCGTCCTGCCGAGCGGCCGCAGGTATCCGTTCCTCGTGCTGCCGAAGCCGCTGCTCCTGCCCGAGGTGGCCCGAGCGATTAAGCAACTCGTTGCCGCGGGGGCGACCGTGGTCGGGCCGCGACCGGAGCGATCGCCGAGTCTGCAGAACTACCCGGCCTGTGACACAGAGGTTCAGTCGATCGCCGCCGAAGTCTGGGGCCCGCTGCCGACGCAGCCCTCGATCACTGAGCACGCCTTTGGCAAGGGCCGAGTCACCTGGAAGCGCCCCGAGCAGGTGCTCGCCGACCTGAAGATCGGGCCCGATTTTTCACATTCGCCGCGGCAGGCCGCCATCCGGTTCACGCACCGCCGCGATGCCGATGCGGACATCTATTTCCTGGCCAATCTGTCGAACGAGCCGGTCGAGTCGGCTGCCTCATTTCGCGTCGCGGGAAAAATCCCCGAGGTCTGGGATGCCGTGCGGGGCAGGCGGGCTGATGCCGAACGCTGGGAGATCATCGACGGCCGCACCGAAGTGCCGCTGCACTTCGACGCCTATGAGTCGATGTTCGTGGTCTTTCGGAGGAGCGCTGGGGATGGCGGAGCAGCGAAGCCGGCACCTGCTCGCTCCACTGCGGCAACACCCATTCCTGAGCCAATCGAGATCGACGGACCCTGGACCGTCACGTTTCAGCATCCCGCAGCCGCATCGCGGACCGTTCGGTTCGACAGGCTTTCCTCGTGGACCGAGGCCGAAGACCGCGACATCCGCTATTTCTCCGGCACGGCCCGCTATGCGACCGAGATCACGATCCCCGCTGACGAGAACCGCGACACCACGCGGATCGAACTCGATCTCGGCGACGTGCGGGATCTCGCCCAGGTCCGGATCGACGGCACGCTCGTCGGCACGACATGGTGCCCGCCCCATCGGCTGGACGTGACAGCGGCGCTGCCTCCAGGCACGCACCGCCTGGAAATCGACGTCACCAACACCTGGGCCAACCGGCTGATCGGCGATCACCTCGAACCGGAAGACTGCGTCTGGTCAAAAAAAGAGGTGATCGTCACCCACGCCGACGGCACGACGGCCTCCGGCGGCCGCGGGCTCGAGGAGTTTCCTGAGTGGGTGCTGGCGAACCGGCCCAGGCCCACGGCCCGCCGAGCCTTTTCCACCTGGGACTACTTCACGAAAGACTCGCCGCTTCGCGACTCCGGACTGCTCGGCCCGGTCGTGCTGCGTCCCGCGTCATCTCGATGATGCCTTGCCGCTCGGCCGATGCCAGTTTGAGGACAACGTCTGCTACCGCAGCCGCTCCGTCGCAGCCTTCTCGAGACGGCGGAATTCCGGCACCGCTTCACCGATGATGGCTGCATAGAGGGCGGCGAGTTCGTCGGGCAGGTAGTCGTGGACCACGCGGTTGCGGAGATCCCGCAGCGTGATCCAGGTGGTCAGGCCACTGATCAGGCCGACTTTCTCCATCCGCAGGAGCAGATCGCGAAACGTCTCCGACACGTCAGCCTCACGAACCCGTTCCCAGGTCCGGAAAAACTTGAGGCTCGACTCGAAGGCCCTCAAAAAGCGGTCGCTCAGCGCATCATATGGCTCGCGCTCCTGAGGCGAGTAAATGTGGCCGGGCTTGAAGGGCGAGTAGGTTTCCGCCGATGCGAAGACGAGTTCGAGCGCGGCTCGCAGTTTGACGTGCGAGTCGGCAAGGAGCGGCTCGACGGTCATGCGACCCTCACCCTTCGGAGCGATTGCAGGAACGCTTCTTCGGCAGCAGTGAGCTTTTCGGGATCGAGCACAACCACGTCGATCCGTTCCTCGCAGTGCAAAAAGAATTGGCTGCTCACCCGCCGAGCGGTTTCGAACCGCGGCGAATCGGAAAGAATCAAGAGGTCGATGTCGCCACCCCGCCGAGCCGGATTCACGCGTGAGCCGAACAATTCGACGGAGTACGCATGGATGCCGTCGATCGCCGCAGCCAGCGCCGCGGCCTCGATGTCGTCCAGCCGTACGGCCCCGGCCCTGCGCAAGCGCGAGAGTGATCGCAGGCAGGTAGCGGCGGACTGCATCAGAGCGATGTCCGAGGTCGCCATAAGTTCAGTAGCCCTTAAAAAACCGAACATTCCTCGCCCCTTCACTCTAACGTGACCTGCCCTTTCGGACCATGGGCGTCGGCGGCGGCGGTTGCTAGCGTGGAAGGCAGGAGTGTCTCCATGAGAAACCTGCCGAAAGCCTTATCAGTAATTATTTGTCTCGTCGTCGGTTTATGGGCACCGGTATGGCTGTCTGCCGCCGAGTTGTTGAATGTCTCGGGGCTCTTCGGCCCGGGGGCCGTGATCCAGCACGGCGGTCCCGCGCCGGTCTTCGGCACGGCGGAGCGAGGCGCGAAGGTCACCGTCACGCTCCAGGACCAGACGGCCGAGGCCGTGGCCGATGATCGCGGCCGCTGGCAGGCCGACCTCCCCGCACTCGCTCCCGGCGGGCCATTCACGCTCGAAACGACATCCGGCACCGAGGTTCGACGATCATCGGTGATGGTGGGTGATGTCTGGCTCGTCACCGGCAGCCCTGACCTGTTGCAGAAGCCCGCCGATCTCGGCGAGCTGGCAGCCGACGATGCGGCGCCGGTGCGGATGCTCGCCATGCCCTATCGCGTGGCCGACACGCCGCAAGCCGACGTGCATGGAACGTGGCAGGCGGTGCCGGCCGATGCCGCGTCCCGCTCGCTCCCGGCGGCCTTCGCCCACCGGCTCCGCGGACTCACCCCCGGCCGGCCGGTCGGCGTGATCCTCGCGGTCTCCGAGATCTACAACCGCGCCGGGGGCGAGGGCTTCGACGGCGACATCGTCGAGGCCTGGGCGCCCCCCACTGTCATCGACTCACTTCCGTGGGCCGATGACCTGAAGAAGCGGTTCGCCGACGGCAGCATGTTTCGGGCACACAGCCGCCGGTTCGACGAGCAACTCGCCACCTGGAAGCGGCGGGGGGGCGGCGACGTGCCCGACACGCCTGGCGAGTACGACGTCTGGTTCTACGAAAAACGGGAACAGGCGAAAGAAATCTCCGACGTGCCGCCGCGATCACCGACCGCCGAGAACATGCAAGGCCCGTCGCGGGTCTGGAACGGCATGCTTGCGCCGCTCGCGCCTGCCCGCCTCGCCGGAATCCTCTTTGCCCC
>CAZXIG010000016.1:0-6783 GCA_964640405.1 uncultured Candidatus Kuenenia sp. | reverse complement strand
TGGGCCACGGGCACCGTCCGCGACGGCAGGATCGTGGTCGCGCATCCGCACGTGCCCGGGCCCACGGCCGTCCGCTACGGCTGGTCGTGGGACCGAAAGCATCCCCACTCGCTCAAGGGCCCAAGTGCCATCCCTGCGCCCACCTTCCGCACCGACGCGATGAACATGTGCTGGTCGCAGTTGCCGGGCACGGCGATCGTCTGGTCCCGGAGGCATCCGCCGCCCGCGGGCGAGTTGGCCCTGAAGCAGATCGACATCTTTCCCGTCGCTGATCCATCGCTGCCGTGGGTGATGACGATGGGCGACTCGATCCACTCGGGCTTCAAGGACGGCGTGCAGAAGCACCTGGCCGGCAAAGTGAACCTCGTGCCGATCACCGTGCCTCACAGCGTGAAAGGGGCGCTCGCCGGCCCGCGACCGCTGTGGGGAATCGTGCCCGACGAACTGGCCGTGCTCCACATCAACCACGGGCTGCACGGTGATGCGAGCGTGCCGCCTGACGAGTTCGAGCAGCAGCTCGACGAGTATTTCACGGAACTGAATAAGACCGTAGGCCGCGGCCAGATCGTCTGGGGATCGACGACGCCAGTCCCGAGCAAAGAGCCCGGGATAAGCCTCCATCCCGAATACAACCCCGGCATCATCCGCATCAACGAGGTGGCCAAGCGGCTCGCCACGAAGCACGGCATCGCGTTCAACGATCTCTACACGCTGGTGGTGGATCGCATCGATGACCTCACCGTCGCCAAGGGCAACGTCCACTACAAGGCCGAAGGCAACGCGATCCTCTCCAAGGCCGTGGCCGACGCCATTCTCGCGGCGCTTGAGCCCCCAAATCCATCAGACACGAAGAAATGAATTCGACGATGATTTCGGCACCATGCGGTCGCCTTCCGTCGCGTGTCGCGGGAGGTTTCGCGCTGCTTGTCGCTGCGACCGCCATCGCAGCCGCCGCCGAGCCGCGGCTGCGGCCGGCCAACGTGTTCGCTCCGTCGATGGTGCTGCAGCGCGATAGGCCCGCGCCCATCTGGGGGCAGGCTGCTCCGGGAGCCGAGGTGCGCGCCGCGTTCAAGGGGCAGTCGCTCACGGCCACCGCCGACGCCGACGGCCGCTGGCAGATCGTGCTTGGGCCACTCACCGCCGACGCGGCCCCCGCCACGCTCACGCTCACGTCAGGCACCCAAACGGCTTCGATCGACGACGTGCTCGTCGGCGATGTCTGGGTCAGCGCCGGCGTCGGCTTTGCGCGGGCCATGACAGGACTGCGAAACGCGCCGCAGGAAATCGCGAAGGCGACGTTTCCGCAGGTGCGGATCCTTCGGCCCGACCTCTACGGATCGCTTCTGCCCGTCGCTGACGTCCCGCCGCCCGGCCGCTGGACACCGGTGACGCCGGCCACGGTCGGTGACATGTCCGTCAACTGGTATCTGGGCCGCGAACTGCACGCGGCGGCGGGGGTGCCCGTGGGCCTCGTGCTCGCAAACCGCGGATCGCTGGCCCACGAGTGGCAGGCATGGTCGCCCGATCCGGCGAACCAAAGGCAGATGCAGACACTGAAGGACGTCGCCGCCGCGTTGCCGGCCGACGTCGCCCGTGCGGAGTCGTGGCTGGCCTGGCTCGGCCGCCGGAAGCATGCGACCGATCCGATGGATCTGTTTCCCCTGCCGATCTACCTGCCCGCCGCCTGGTCTGGCCCGCAGCCTCCGTTTAACCACACGTGGTCAGCCGCCTACAACGCCACGATCGGCCCGATCGTGCCGCTCGCCATTCGTGGCGTCGTCTTCAACGCCGACTTTCCGCCCCTGATGGCCCCGAGCGGCGACTCCTTCGTGAAGCTCGTCGAATCGTGGCGGGCGGCATGGCAGCGGTCGGACCTGCCATTCGTGATCCCGGAAACACTCGTGACTCACTTCCGGGCCGACATGGTCGCCGGCGCCATCCGTGCGGCTGCGGTCGTGCCGGGCGTCCGCACGCTCACTCCGCCGGAAGGTACGACCGAATTCACGAGCGAGCCCTATTGGAAGGCGGTTGCGGAGATGGCGGTCGCAATGCCGCCCGGGTCAACTGCCGTGCCAGCGTTCACCTCGTGGCCAGCGGCCACGCCACTCGCAGTTGATCCCGCGCCGGCCCGCGAGCCGCTTGAAGTGGCCAGCCTGTTCGCCGACAACATGGTGCTCCAGTGCGATAAGCCCGTGAAGGTGTGGGGCTGGGCGGAGCCCGGTGACGAAGTCCGAGTGGCGTTCGCAGGCCACGAGGCGGTGGCCAAGGCTTCCGACGACGGCCGATGGCAGGCCGTGCTGCCACCGCTCGCCGCGACGGCCGAACCGCGGACGCTCATGATCGCCACATCTCGTGACAGACGAGAAATCAACGACGTCGTCGTCGGTGAGGTGTGGATCAACTCGGGCCAGTCGAACTCGGGCTACGTCCATTCCGCCTGCCTGGGTTTCAAGGAGGAACAACCCCAGGCCGACCTGCCGGCGATCCGATATTTCAAGCACGTCCGAACCGCGAGCCCCTGGCCGCAGCGCAAAGACTTCGGGGACTGGGTGGTCGTCTCGCCGGAGACCGCCGGTGCGATCTCGGGTATGGGCTACTGGTTTGCGAAGTCGCTGCACACCAAGAAGAACGTGCCGGTCGGCATCATCGAGGCGAACATCGGGGGTTCGTCGATCCTCCTCTGGATGAGCGACGCGGCACTCGCGTCGTCGCCTCGGTTTGCTCAGTTCGCTGCCGAGCGGGCGCGGTTTCTCGCTTCGAAGAACGCGTCGCTGCCATTGGCGACCGAAACCGTCCGCGAGTGGGTGGCCGCGGCCCGTAGCAACGCGACCCTGGCTCGTCCGCTGCCGCCGCTGCCGATCGACGCCGGCCCCGCCGGCCCGCTCTTCAAGCCGCTCTCGATGCGGGGCTGTCTGCTCTACAACGGGATGATTCGCCCGATGATCGGCTTTGGCGTCCGTGGCGCGCTCTGGAATCAGGGTGAGGCCGACACGGGGCAGACGCAAGGGCCCCTCTACGAAGATCTGCTCACCGCCATGGTCGGCGACTGGCGGCGATCGTGGGGCGACGATTTCGCGTTTTACGTCGTGCAGATGCCGGCTGTGAAGGGACGCCCCGGGCTGACCGACATGTGGCAATCACAGGCGCGGGCCGTGGCGAAGCTGCCGAACAGCGGCATGATCGTCTGTAACGACATCTCCAAGGCCGATGCCCCTGAAGCCACCGCCATTCACCCGCCCGACAAGCGGAGCGTGGGCGAGCGGCTCGCGCGGCTGGCGCTCGTGCGGACCTACGGCGAGCAGGGCATGGTCGATGCGAGCCCGATGATGCTCGCCGTGAGCCGCAACGGCAGCCGCGCGGTGGTCACGTTCTCGTCGCCGGGTGACGGCCTGCACACCCGCGACGGCAAGCCCTCCGATTCGTGGGAGATCGCCGGCCCCGACGGCACGTTCGTGGCTGCAACGGCGGAGATCGATCGCGACCGTGCGATCGTCTCGGCATCGGGAGTTTCCGAACCGCGGCAGGTGCGGCTCGGCTGGCGGGCCGACTCGAACTGCAATCTGGTGAATAGCGCCGGCCTCCCCGCCCTGCCCTTCACCTCGGCCGTGGCCGAGGGCACGACCTTCCACGTGGCGCCGACGGGCGACGACAAGGCCGCCGGCACGCTCGCCGCCCCCTTCCGAACGATCCAGCGGGGCGCCGAGGCGGCGCAGCCGGGCGACACCGTGCTCGTGCATCCGGGCGTCTACCGCGAGCGGGTCGCGCCGCCGCGGGGTGGCCTCGAGGGCAAGCCGATCGTGTTCCGTTCGCTCGCAGCTCATGCGGCGATCATCAAGGGTTCCGACGTTTGGAAGCCGGAGTGGACCGACGAGGGCAACGGCATCTGGTCGGGCGCGCTCGAGGAGTCGCTCTTCACGGACTCGGCGCACGTCGATGGGGCCAATCCGTTTCGGGTTCACTCGTCGGTGACGCCCTGGGGCCGCGACGGCCGGCCCGAATTCGTTCGAGGCGAAACGGGTGACAAGCAGTTTTCCGAGTTCTTGCGCACGGCCGACCGCGACCTCGTCTACGCGCTCGGCCAGGTTTTCGTGGATGGCGCGATCCTGAAGCAGGTGCCGTTCAAGAAGGAGCTTGCCGAAGCCCCCAGCACCTGGTGGTTCGACGCCACATCGGGCCGGCTCTTCATCCGGTTTCGCGAGGCGACTGCTGGGAAGCCCTGCCGGCCGCAGGACCACGAAGTCGAGATCACGACGCGGCGACGAATCTTCGCACCGCATGTCCGCGGCCTCGGCCATATCGAGATCGAAGGCTTCGTGATGGAGCACTGCGGCAACCAGTATCCGGCCGATTTCTGGGTCAAAGAGAAGCCGCAGTGGCAGCAGGCGGGCGCGGTCGGCACGCGGAGCGGCCACCACTGGCGGATCACCCGCAACGTGATCCGCCATGCCAATGCCCTTGGCATCGACCTCGGCGCGGAGGGCTCCACCGAGACCGATCTCGAAACGCCGGTGCCGGACCACGAGCGAGATCCCAAGGCGCCGCGGCATCGGCCGGGATACCACGTTGTCGAAGAGAACGAGATTCTCGACAACGGTGCCGCCGGCACGGCCAATTACGGCGGCACACACCTCGTGATCCGTCGCAACGTCCTCATGCGAAATAACGCCCTCGGCTTCACCGGCAAGAAGCGGTGGGAAAGCGCGGGCCTCAAGCTTCACTCGCCGCACGACTCCGTGATCGAGGGCAACCTCATCGCCGACAACCGCGGCCGCTGGGGCCTGTGGCTCGACGGCGGCGGCGGCGAGCGTTCGCGGGTGATCGGCAACGTCGTGATCGGCCACGAGGTGGGGATCGATTTCGAGGTGGGATCGAAGGTGTCGTGCCTGTGCGCGAACAACGTGCTCATCGACAACCGGGTCGGCATCCGATTCCGCGAGGCCGGGGGTGTGACCGTCGCCCACAACACGATACTCGGCTCGACGGTGGCAGCGATCGACTGGCCGTTCGACTCCCCGCGGCCGGGCAGCTGGAACGGCAGCGACGTGGGCATCTACAACAATTTGCTCGCCGGGATCGGTCAGGCGATCCTCACGGCGCCGCCGCTCGATCACGACCGCTACGCCAACCGCAGGTTCGACGGCAACCTCTACGGTTTCGCCGCCGACGCTCCGGCGTGGACGATCAAGAACCAGCCGCTCGACCTCACCGCCTGGCGTGATGCCCTGCACGCAGTGAACGCCGACGGCGGCTGCGACGAGGCGAGCGTGGCCGTCGGCCCGATCACGCACGAGTTCGACCGTACGACCGGCCGCCTGATCGTGACCCTACCGGCAGACCTTCCCCACTGTGGTCTGAAGACAATCCCGGGCGTCGCGGCAGCCGACCCCCCCACCGACATCGCCGGCCAGCGCCGCATTCCTACCACTCCACAAACGCCCGGCGTCTGGACCGGTCTCCATCCAGGTGAAAACACGTTCTGGGTGCCGTCCTGGCAGCACATGGTCCCCGACCCGGAATCCGCCAGCGATGCGGCCGCCGACTCACACCGCCCGCCCAACGTGCTCTTCATCATCGCCGACGACGCTTCGCGGCACTTCGGCGCGTCCTATGGCTGCGACTGGGTGAAGACGCCGCACATCGATCGGCTCGCCGCCGAGGGGATCGTCTTCGACAATTTCTACGTCGCCACATCGAAGTGCTCACCGAGCCGGGCGGCGATCCTCACCGGCCGCAATCCCTGGCAACTTGCAGAGGCAGCGAACCACTACCCGACGTTTCCGCCGCAGTTCATGGCGTTCCCCGAAGCCTGCAGCGCGGCAGGCATCAGGTGCAGCGCTGCGGGAAAGGTGTGGGAGCCGGGCAAGGCGCACATGGCCGACGGTCGGCCGCGGAACTTCGGCCTGGCAAATGCGCCGTCCGGCAAGGATGGATCAGCAGGAGCCGGGTTTGCCGCCTTCCTCGCGAAACGCGACCAGTCGAAGCCCTTCTTCTACTGGTTCGGCAGCCGTCGCCCGCACCGCAACTACAAACGCGACAGCGGCCTGGCCGCCGGCAAACAGCTGGCCGATATCGATCGCGTGCCCGCGATCTGGCCCGACACCGACGTCGTCCGCGGCGATATGCTCAACTACGCCGTGGCGATCGAGAGCTTCGACCGGGAAGTCGGTTCGCTCATCGCGGCGCTCGACGCAGCCGGCGAGACGGCCAACACGCTCGTGGTTGTGACGAGCGACAATGGCATGCCATTTCCGCGGATCAAGGGACACACGTTCGACGACGCCCACCGCATGCCGCTCGTCGTCCGCTGGCCGGCAGGCATCACCCGGCCGGGCCGCCGCGAGGCGGCACTCGTCAGCGAAATTGACTTCGCGCCCACCTTCCTCGAACTGCTCGGCGTAGATGGCCGCGCGCGGGGCATGGAACCGATCACGGGCCGGAGCTTCACCGACCTGCTCCGAAGTGAGCCGGCACGCGAGCGGCCATTCGTCGTCATCGGCCGCGAGCGAAACAATGCCTATGCCCGGCCCGGCACCCCGTCCGGACTCGGATACCCGACCCGCGGCATCCGGCAGGGCGACTTTCTCTACGTGCACAACTTCACCCCCGACCGGTGGCCGTGCGGAAGCCCCGATCTACAGCTGCTCGACACCGACGACGGGCCTACGAAGCAGGCGATCGTTAAGGCCGGCGACGGCGACCCGCACTGGCAGATCTGCTTCGGCAAGCGGCCGGCCGATGAGCTCTACGATCTGGTGAACGATCCCGACTGCGTGCGAAACCTTG
>CAZXIG010000015.1:0-23692 GCA_964640405.1 uncultured Candidatus Kuenenia sp. | reverse complement strand
CAGCAACGCCGGCTCGAGGGTACGGCCAGCCCCGAGCCTCCCGTTCTCGGCTTGGCAATTCAGCGCTGCTGGCCGATGACGGCGATGGGACACGGGCATCCCCTCGCCGAATTCGTATCGGGGAGGGCAGACGGCGGGGAACCTGGAGGAGGAGCGCAGGGATATCCGTAGCTCTGTGGGTGCCACTGGGTACACGGTGGGCCGGAGGAATCCCGGAGCGACCGACGGAGGGTTCACCGCCGGCTGACCGGAACACCTGCGCACGAGCTCAACCGAGCATCCAGTCGGGCAGCCGTCTGACGCGGCCTTCGCGGTCGACGCAGACGACCGTCGTCGTCCCCGTCACGATGATCGTCGTGCCGCGGACCACCTCGTAGGCATGCTTGATGTGGGCGGCCCCGACCTTCTCCACGCGGGTGCGAAGCGTGAGCAGGTCGTCGTATTCGGCCGGGGCGAGGTATTTGCAGGTCGCCTCCGAGACCACCATGAACAGCCCCTCGTCCTCGAAGGCCCGGTAGGTGGTGCCGTGGGACCGCAGCATCTCGGTGCGGCCCATCTCGAAGTAGGTGAGGAAGTTCGCATGGTGCACCCGCCGCTGGCCGTCGGTCTCCTGGTAGCGAACGCGGATCTGGATCTCGTGGGTGTCGGACATCGGGAGGCTCCGGCGATGGATTCGGCAGGGCGTTGGCCGCGGGTTCGTTGACCGTGACGTGGCCGAGACTCTATCTTTTTGCCATTCAGACGGGCAAAGGCATCCCTTCCGACCGGAGACGAGCGACGTGAGCCTGGGCAACGCTGACGAGGGCGGTGGCATCGGGTTCGCGACGGCCAGGGGCCGCAACTGGCCGACGCTTCGCCAGTTCACCGTGTTCCTCGAGAACCGCGTCGGACAGCTGCTGGAAGTCGTCCGGCGGTTCGAGGGATCGCGGGTGCGGATCGTCGCCCTGTCGATCAACGATTCCGGCGAGTGCGCCTTCGTGCGGTTTCTCGTGAGCCATCCGGAACAGGGCCGGGAAATCCTGGAGCGGGCCGGGCTCGCGCTCATCGAGAGCGACCTCATCGGCGTCGAACTGCCCGACGACGGCCAGCCGCTGCTGCGAATCTGCACGGCCCTGCTGCAGGCCGAGGTGAACATCATCCAGGCCTATCCCATCCTGGTGCGGCCCCGCGGCCGGCCGGCCGTGGCGCTCATGGTCGACAACACCGAGATGGGACTGGAAACCCTGAGTGCCAAGGGTTTCACGATGATCACCGAGGGCGATCTCGACGAAGACGGCTGAACGCCGTCACTCGAACATGCCGTCGGGCAGGCCCTTCACCTGCCTGACGACGACCTTCTGGATCGAGTCCCACGCGACGGCCGTGAGCGTGATGCTGCCGTCGGGGGCCTGACTCGCGAAGAGGCCGTGCGTGCCCCGCGACCAGCGCGACTCGTACCACTCCGGCAGGATCACGCTGCCGCCGGAGAGGTGGAGTTCCACGACGCCGCCGTGGTCCCGCTCCACCCACAGACGGGCGACGAGCCGGGCCGTCGGATTGTCGAATGCATCGCCCTCCGGTTCGGGCTCTTCGATGCCGCCCCAGGCAGCTGAAGCTGCCGAGGCCTCGTCGGCGGAAGGTTCGACCGCGGCATCTTCCGCGGCACCATCGAACTGCCAATCGGCTCCGGCCTCCGCTGTATCGCCATCGGCGGGAGATGCCCCCTCGGCGGCGTCGGCCCCCGCGTCATCCTGACCCGCGGCCGGCTCTTCGGCGGCCTCGCCGACCATCTGCTCCGCAGGCGCGGCCTCGTCTTTCGACTCCGGGGCCGTGTCCTCCGCGGGTTCACCCCCGGCCGGTTGGGCCACCTCAGTCACGCCAGCGAAGGAAGCCTGCTCTTCCGGCGGCCGCACCGGAATGACGACGGCGACTCCGCAGCCGGACTTGTCGCAGCGGCCGCGTTTGCCAGCATGCACCTCGGGCACGACGAGCCGGTGGCCATTGGGACAGAAGAACACGATCTTCCCGTCCACGAACCGCGGCTTTTCCACCGCGAGCCCCGCCGCCTCAGCCGCCGTCAACACTCTGGTCTTGTCGTCTGCCACGGAAGTCACGTCCCTCGGCAGGTGCCCGCACCCGCGGACGCCCTGCTCGAAGTCTACCCCATGGACGGTGGCTTGACGCCGCTGGCCGGTCGTCTGACACTGCCACTTCCCGGCGGCCTTTCGGCACCCGGCCCACTTCTTGCCATTCTCGCCCCGCCCGACGGCCGCCGGATCTCGACCGCATGCCCATCCAAGTCCTTTGTTCCGGCTGTGGATCCCGCTTCTCGGTGAGCGACCGGTTCGCCGGCAAAACCGGCCCCTGCCCCAAGTGCAAGAAGCCGATCACCATTCCCACGCCGGCCGTGCAGGCCGTCACGATCCACGAGCCGGAGCCGGCCGCGCCAGGCGCCACCGCCGGCCAGGCACCCACGATCCCCTTTCGGCGGATCGAAAAGCCGATTCCTGTCACCGCGTGGGTCGCCGTCGGCGGGGGGGCCCTGCTGTCGCTGCTTGCCGCCTGGGTCGTGGGTTTTCTGTCGCGGCCCGCAACGCCCCCGGCCTGGCTGCTTCTGGCCGCCGCCTTCGTGCTCGCGGTTCCCTGCGTGCTGCTCGGCTATGCAGCGGTCCGCGAGCGCGAACTCGAGCCCTACCGCGGCCGGGCCCTCTGGCTGCGGTCGCTCATCTGCGCCCTGGTGTACGCCGGACTGTGGGCGGTCAAAGGCATGCTGCCCGCGGAGGCCACCGCCGAGATGTGGCAGTGGATCTATCTCGGTCCGCTCTTCGTGGTGCCGGGCGCGCTGGCCGCGTTGGCGACGCTCGATCTCGACTGGGGCGCCGCCGTCGCACACTTCTCGTTCTACGTCTTGTTCACGGCGCTCCTCCGCTGGCTCGCAGGTTTGCCGCCGCTGTGAGCCGCACACATGCCACGAGCCTGAGCGGAGCATGACCCCGTCGATGCTGCCGGAACTGATCGCTCTCGGATCTTCCGCCGACGGCGTGCGGATTCCACCCGATGTCAGCGTGCCGCTCACGCCGCGGGTGCGGGCGGTTCTCGACGCCCCTGAACTGCGGCGGCTCGCGCGGATCAGCCAGCTCGGCCTGGTGGCTCTCGTGTATCCCGGCGCCACGCACTCCCGGCTCGAGCACTCGCTGGGCACCTATCGGCTCGCCTTGGAATTCCTGGGCCGGCTCCGCCAGGACGAACGATTCGCGACGACGGTCACCGCGGACGACGCCGGGGCATTTCTGGCGGCGTCGCTGTTGCACGATGTCGGCCACTGGCCCTACTGCCATCCGCTCGAGGACATGGGCCTGCCCGAGTTGCCGCGGCACGAGTCGCTCGTCCGCAGCCTGCTTCGCGACGGGCCGGTCGGGGCCATCCTCGCCGACCGTTGGCAGCTCGATCCCGGCCGCGTTGCGGCATTGATCGAAGGCACGGCCGACGACCCGGCGGGCAGGATTCTCCGCTCGCTGCTCTCGGGGCCGATCGACGTCGACAAGATGGACTACCTGGCCCGCGACAGCCTGCATGCCGGCGTGCCCTACGGCCGCCATTTCGACCAGGAACGGCTGTTGTCGAGCCTCTGCCTTGACGCCTCGGGCACGTCGCTGGCGATCACCGACAAGGGCCGCACCGCCGCCGAACTGATGGTCTTCGCCCGCTACGTGATGTTCAGCGAGGTCTATTGGCATCATGCCGTCCGCTCCGCCACGGCGATGCTGCAGCGGGCGATCTGGATCCTGCGCGACCGCGTCGATCCGGCGTGGCTCGTGCGGTCCGACGAGCCGGGCTTCATCTCGTGGCTCATCGACGCCGCGCGGGGCTCGTCCGCCGAACCACTGGCGGCTGGACTGTTCGGTGCGACCCGTCGGCTCTTCAAGCGGGCCGCCACCTACGACGCCGCCCATCACCCCGCCGTGCATCGGGCGCTCGCCGGCCGGCCATACGCCGAATCGGTGGCCGTATCGGCCCGCCTGGCCGCAGCGCTCTCACGCCGCCACGGCATCCACGTCGAGCCGGATGCCATCCTGATCGACGCTCCGCCCGCGGAACGCGAGGTCGAATTTCGAATTCAGGTGCGGGAGCGGCGGCCCCATGGGGCCGGCCACGATTGGCGGCCGCTGGAGGAACTCTCGCCCGTGGTGCGGAGCCTGGCCCGCGAACAGTTCGACGATCTCGTCAAACGGGTAAGGATATTCTGCGAGCCGGCGATGGCGGCCACCATCGCCGGCTGCGCAGATTTGGAAGCACTCGTGCTCGAGTGTGCGGGCTGACCGCTCACTCGGCGTTGCCGCCGGGCAGCTTGCCCTCTTCGATCAGCTTGCCGAACGTCGGGGCATCGGCCTTGGCCGGGTCGCTCGACAGGGCGGCGACCTCCTCCAGGGCCTTGCGGATCTTCTCGACGTTCTTGGCGTCTTCCTTCTTGTCGAGCCGCTCCGCCAGGGCGTTGCCGTAGGCGTTGCGATCTTTCTTGCTCTTGCCCACGTGGCAGACGTTGCACTTGGCCGTCTCGACGGCCGCCGCGAGCGGCGTGCCTTCCTTCACGTAGACGGTCTTGAATTCATCGAAAAACTGCTTGATGGCGAACGCCTCACGGGCCGACGAGCCCACGACGATCGCGAGGCAGGCCGCGACGATCGCTGCAAACCTACTGCTGCGGTTCATGAAAAAACTCCGGTGGGGGGCGCCGGCAATCCTTTCCCGCCTCGGGGCGGGCTCGCGACGCCTCGATAACTAGATCGACAATCTGCGCCGCCGTCAAGAAATCGACAGCCGGCCGGCGAGGATGACGGAACGTCTCGCCCCCCCAGCCCATTCAATCCGCACCGCTCGCCCAGGCGGCCTCCCACTCCGCGGCGTTCGGCCATTCAGCCGCCGTTTCGGCGTGCCGCAGGGCCACTGGCTGATCCCGGAAGTAGACGTCGATCCGCTCCGCAGCCCCCTCGACGCGCCGCATCACTTCGCCGCCCCCGTAGCGGCTGCCCTCGTCCCGCCAGCTGAAGACGGCGTCGTAATCGACCGGCTCGCCAACACCCGACTGGCCGACGAGCGGACCGCCTGCCAGGAGGAAGTCGCAGTTCTTGGCGACGACGTCGAGGCGCGGAATCCTCGGCCAAGAGAGGGAGTCACGGAGGGCCACCAGGCCGTCGCGGCAGGCGAAGACGGCATCGGCGAGCGTCGCTTCGATCCCGGCCTCGTCCGAGGCCTCGAGGCCGCCTTCAGCGACGATCAGAGGCCGCTTCGAGATCAGTCCCCCGCCCGACCAGGAGAGCTGCACATGGCAATCACTGCCGTCGGCCATGCCGAGAAAGACGGCGTCGCCACAGGCGCGAGTGCGGCCGAGCGAGAGTTCATTGCGTCGCTCACCAGCGGTGCCCTCGGCCTGCACCGCGACGAACGCGGGGGCCATGTCGGTGGCAGCCCGATCGTCGTCGGGCATCACCAGCAGCACGTCGTCGCAGACGAGCCTGCCGGCGGTCAGGCGGAACAGCGCGGATCGCCGTCCGGTCGGCGCGTCGGCCTCCATGCGGAGGGCCACGCCCTCCACGATCAGGTGCCCCGTGCCGACGTCGCAGGCGACCGCGAGCCCGTCTCGGGACTCGCTCAGCGCGACGAACCGCAGGATGGGCCGCGCGCCCGCCGCCGATCGCACCGTGAGGCGGCGGCCGGCCAGCGAGATGGCCGGCACGTCGATGGCTCCGTCGAACGCGAGTTCGACGACGTCGCCGTCGCCGCTCCGCTCGATGGCCGCCGTGAATGCCGTCGACAGCGCCGCGGGACCGACGGCCGCCCCGGCGGCCTGCGACCGACCGACCCTCGACACCGTCGGCGTCAGCGGCCCCTGGCCGGTCTCCGCGCGCGTCGGCGACGGGGCCGGCGCCGCCGCGCTGCGAGTGCGGGCCGAGGCGGCCTGATACCACAGGGCGCCGATCGTGGCCACGAGTCCCAGCAGAGGCACGACCCACGGCAGCCGCGCCGCCGGTGCCTCGGGGACACTGGGCACGACGGCCGAAGTCGCCGTCCGCTGCACCGCGATCACGTGGCCGTGAGCGTCGGCGAACGCGAGAAGGTCGGCCACGAGGTCGGCTGGCCGCTGATAACGATCGGCGGGATCCTTCTTCATGAGCCGGCCGATGATCGCCCCGAACGCCCGCGGCACGTCCGGCCGCAGGGCCTCGATCGCCGGCGGCGGTTCCTGCTGGTGCTGGAGGAGTTTCTGCACCATGCTCCCCTCGGCGAACGGGGGCCGCCCGGCGAGCATGAAGAACATCGTGCATCCGAGCGAATACAGGTCGCTCCGCACGTCGGCCACCCGCGCATCGCGGGCCTGCTCGGGCGAAATGTAGTCGAACGTGCCGAGCGTCACCCCGCTGGCCGTCAGGTCGCCGTCGCCGTCGAAGGCCTGGAGCCTCGCCAGCCCCATATCGACGATCCGTGCCTTGCCCCCCGGCGTGATCACGATGTTGGAGGGCTTGATGTCACGGTGCACCACGTCCCGCTGCGAGGCATGCTCCAGGGCGTCGGCCACCTGCACGGCGACGTCGACCGTCCGCCCCAGATCGAAAGGCCCCTCGTCCCGCACGAGGTCGCGGAGGTTTCGCCCCTCGATGAACTCGAAGACGATGAAGTGCCAGCCCCCTTCGGAGCCGACGGCGAACACGCGACCGATGTTCTCGTGGTCGAGCCGCGCGGCCGACTGGGCCTCGTTGCGGAACCGCCGCAGCATCTCCTCGTCGTCGGCCTGCCCGCCGGCGAGCACCTTCACGGCCACGATCCGATCGAGCGTCGTGTCGAGGGCGCGGAAGACAGCCCCCATGCCCCCGCCGCCGATGAAGCTGTCGAGCCGGTAGGGCCCCAGCATCGTTCCCTGCAGCCGCTGGCCGATCTCGGCCGACGACCGTTTCCCGGTGACCGCGG
The DNA here is from genome assembly GCA_964640405.1 of uncultured Candidatus Kuenenia sp. Classification (GTDB taxonomy): domain Bacteria; phylum Planctomycetota; class Planctomycetia; order Pirellulales; family UBA1268; genus QWPN01. Next base: position 16,750 of record CAZXIG010000015.1, on the reverse strand, counting down.
CGATCGGCCCGGAAATGACGGTTGCGTCGTCTGGCGGCTCCATGCGCCCCGTCGACCCGTCGCGGGCGGCCCGCGCGTTCGGCAGCGATGCGGATTGGTCATCGAAAGCGGGCATGCACCGACCCTACCACAAAAACCGAAACCCCGCCCCTCGCAAGGCGAGGGACGGGGCTCGGTCACGCAGTTCGCTGTTTATCGAATTCAGCCGGCCAGGGTGGCCGCCGCGGCGAGGGCCGCAGCCTGCCGCTTCCGTCGCTTCAGCCAGCCGGCACCGGCCGCACCGAGGATTCCGGTCGCCGCCAGGGCGATCGTGCCCGGTTCGGGCACCGCGGCCGCCACTCGGAAACCGATGTTGTCGTTGAAGGTCGTCACTGTGCGGAGCTGTGCCGCACCGTTGGAACCCCAGTTACTCACGTTGGCCAAGGCGATGGTATACGCACCGGAGAAGGCCCGAACCTGCGTGGAGCTGGCGGCCGTTTCGGTCCACTCGGTCACATTGCCCAGCATGTCGTACATGCCGTAGGACGACACGGTCGAGGTGTAGCTGCCGACGTTCGCCGTGGTTCCGACCACGTTGTTGTAGTTCGCAGCGGGAACCGTGCCGCTCGTCGCGAGTGCAGCGGCGGGAGTCACCGTTCCCGATCCCACCGTGGATGCCCACGTTCCATAGTTCGTCGTGCCCGGTCGGTAGAAGGCCGCCTTGTACCACTCGTTGGCATTGGGCAGGAAGAAGGTGGCACCAGGCTGCCGCTGGAAGGCCGCCGAGCCGGACAGAGCGAGATTGTAGGCTCCGTTCTCGGTCGACGTACCCGTCACAAGCCAGTTGACATAGCGGGCCGCGTCAAACCAGCTCACGAAGGTGACCGGACGCAGGTTGAACGAGGTCGAACTCGTGTAGACGAAGCTTCCCGAGCTACCAGACCGGGTGATTCCGATGGTCGACATCTGGGTGTCATACAGGCCGTTCGGGTCCGACTTGGCAGCCTGATTGAGGAAATTGGTGTACTGGGAAACCGTCGTCTCGGTGCTCGACATGTAGAAGGTATTGGCAACCGAGCCGATGCCGGCGTTCACGCCGCTCGACTGGGCCGGATTTCCCGGATTGCCCACCTCCTTGAATGTCATCGGCGCCGCCGAAGCGTACGACCCGAGTCCGGCCAGGGCGATCGCCACGCAGCTGGCGAATGCCCGGATATTCTGCATTCGGGCTCCCCGGCCGCTGCCCCACGTCCACCGCTTGTTGCGGCGGCAGTGCATGCCGTTCACCCGCGTGGGCGAGCCGCCCTTCCGCCGGTACTCCGGCCGGCGACTCTTCTTCATCTGCTCGCGATCCCGACCAAAGTCGGCCGCGTAGCACGCATCCATCTCATCACGGTAAGACCCCACACATGCGCTCATGACACCGCTCCTTTATGAAATGTCCCGAAATGGGACGCCTGAAGTGAAGAACCCGAAAAACAACTGAAACGGACTAAAACCGAACAGAGACGAACTAGGCGAACTGAAAGACACCACGACGTTCGGCGACCCGCCGGGCGTCGGAAAACAACGACACCAGGGCGTCGCCGCTCGACACGCCAGGCAGATAGACCCAGGCACCGAGCTGACGGGCCCACAACTCCTCGTCGACGCTCTCGTCGGAGCCGCAGACGACCAGAAGCGTGCCGGGACGGCCTGCGAACTCCTCCGCGACCTCGATCGAGTCATTGACGCGGTCGCCAATCGGATGCGCGATGTCGACAATGACGAGCTGATACTCACCTTCAACGGCCGAACCGAGTTCTCCGGCATCGGCAGGAGCATCACAGGCTGGCCAACCGCTCAGCTCGGAAACAGCCTCGAGGCGCTTCCGAAGACCGCGATCCCCCGATACGACCAGGCTCTTCATCACGCCGGGGCCCCGCATCGAGCGGGTCGCCGTGCCGGCGAGCGAACGCACCTCCTCGGACGTGATTCCCACAGCCACGACCATCATCGAACACCTCCTGTTCCTGAAACGTGGAACCGTTGACCGCGACCGTCTTCCGAACCCTTCGGAGGGACGACTGCGTTTCAACGCCGGGATGTAAATGCAGACCCCGTGCCAAAACCGACGAGAGCTTCGAGCGGCCCCAAAAAGCCGCGAAAAACAAGGGCTTTACGCCCCGAACCGGCCATCCGAAGCGCGATGCCGCCACTCACCATCCCGGGGACTTCCGGGCGATGAACGGGCCCACGCCGGCGGCTGCGGACGCGATTTGCCCCGGGAAATTCAGCGATTTCACCGACTTGGTGACCGCCTCACCATTCCGCTGCCAGTCGCCCTCGCCCGCCGTGGCGGCGCCCGGTAGGCTCCCCGTTCTTCGAACTTCATCAGGATGGAATGCCCATGCGGGCGGTGCGAATCGATGATCCGGAGTCATGGCGGCGATTCTTCGCCGACACTGGTGCGACGGTAGGCGTGGAGTTGGCCCTCCCATGGATTCAGAACAAGGGCGAATTGTCCGGACTCATCGCGCAATTCGTGAAGTCGCTGCTCTTTGCGTTGGGAACCTTGGGAGCCCGCGTGACGCCGCGGCATACCCGAATGCACGACGACTTCGCACCGCGCACGGTCGAGCCGGACGCCTTCCTGTTCTCTCACCACTCCATCGGCGACGGTGACGGCATCTGTCGCTTCAAGCATTCGTATCGCCGCGGCTACTTCAGCTTCGACCCGCTCGGCTACGGTGGCTTCTCCCGCCTGGCCCGTGATCCTGCCTCGCTCGAAGGCGCCGAGGCGATCCCGGTGCCGGAGGCCGTCGACTATGCCGGTCGGCTTCGAGGGCAGATGGTGGCCGCGAACGAAAGCAAGTTCGCGCAGCCCGCCCGCACGGAGCGCCCACCACGGCCGGGCTACGTGCTGCTCGCGTTGCAGGTGCCGGGCGACACCGTGCTGCGGCTCTCACGGTCGGCGCCGCTCGACTTCTATCGCCGTGTCATCGACGAGACGGGAAAGCTCGGGATGCGGTGCGTGGTGAAGCGCCACCCGAAATGCACCACACCCGTCGTCACGGAGCTGCTGTCCGACGCGGCGTCGCTTCCCCACGTCGAAATTCGCACCGATTCGGTGAATGACCTGTTGCCGGGCGCCGACCGGGTGGTGGTCGTGAATTCGGGGGTCGGTCTGGAGGCCCTCGTGCACGGGCGGCCGACGCTGACGTTCGGCGGCTGTGAATACGCGTCGCTGACCAGCTGCATCGGCAGCCTCGACGACGTGGCGGCAGCGCTCGCCGCACCGCCCCGATTCGATGACGTGGCCGTCGCGCGGTTCCTGCTGCATTATTTCGAGCACTGCTGCGTTCGCGCCGACGACGACGACGGCATGCTGCGAAAGGTGTCGCGGATCCTGGCGGGCGTTCCCCTGCGATATGGCTGGGACATCGCGCACGACTCCGACCGCCTCACGCCGACGGCATCCTCGGCATCGACGGAGGGGTAAATGAACGCGTGGCTGTACGATGTGGCGTCGCAACGCCGGCTCGAGCTGGCAACCCGGCCCGACGGCCGCCTCCTCGCGAAGGCAGCCGCCGGATCAGGAACGCATCGAATCGCCGTGATCAGCGTCCCCAAAGCCGGCACCTACATGCTCGCCCGGTTTCTCACCCACGTGGGCTACGTCGACAGCGAGTGGCACCTCGCGGAGTTCCTCCTCACCGACTATCGCGGACTGTCGACCGAGCAGAAACGTGGGGCGGCCTTTCGCGAGCGGGTTTTCCAGGTGCCCATCGGCGTGTCGGCCGGCCTGGTCGCCGACGGCCAGTTCACCGTGGGACACCTCCCATGCACACCGTATGTGAGGTCGTCACTGGAAGGATTTCGCAAGATCTTCATGTACCGGAACCTGGTCGATGCCATCTTTTCGCGGCTGCGCTTCCGCATCGACAGCGGCCGCGAGCCTCGGAGCACCCCGTGGGTCACCATGCCCCCCGGGCCCGAGCAGGCGCTGGCCTACCTCGCCGACGTCGGGAGGCAGCGGCTCCACGCCGGCCTGGCCCCGTTGCTCGGCTGGATCGACGAGCCAGGAGTCGTCTCGATTGCCTATGAGCGACTCGTCGGCGACCAGGGCGAACACGAGCGCGAGGCATGCATCGCCCGCCTTGCCGAGGCTGCCGGCATTCCGCTCGAACTCGCCACGAGCGTCTTCACGACACAGGTTCTCGGCCATCCGACGCCCACGCTTTCGGGCCGGCGGACGGAGGCGGTCGTCTATCTCGATGAGCGGGTCAAGGCACTCCTGGACGCGTGGGGCATCGCGGAACTCAACGCCCGGCTCGGCTACACCTCGTGACGGGCGGCCAGGCCGCCTGTTCGCCTGTCCGGATCAGGTGCGTCGCAGGAAGGAAGACAGTTCCTGCTCCCACGCCGCGCAGAACCGCTGCCACCCGAAACCGGGGGCGGTCTGCAAGCCGCTATCCGCGAGCCTTTCGGCGGTGGTGTCGTTCGTGACGACGGCGTGGATCGAATGCGCGAGAGCTTCGACATCGCCGTATCGTGCCAGCAAAGCGTTGCGGCCGGCGCGGGCATACTCACTGCACCCGCCCGAGTCCCACCCCACCACGGCACATCCGCAGGCCATCGCCTCGAGCATCGGCAGGCCGAACCCTTCCATCACGTCGAGGCTGAGGTACGCCCTGCACTCCCGCAGCCGCCGCGCCAGGTCCGCCTGAGGCAGTACGGGAACCATCTCGAACGGCAGGGGCTCTCCGGCATGGATCCGGGCGTAAACCCGGCACAGCCTCTCAAACACGAGTGGATCGTGCTTCCTCGCCAGGATCGCACACACTGCCCGCCGCCGGCAGGCCGGCTGTGAGTCGCCTGGATGGAACGTGTCGGTGTCGATGAATGCCGGAATGACGGGCCCGTCGATTCCGTAATGCTGATTGACGAAACGCCTCGCCCACTTCGAAACGAAGACGTAGCGGTCGAAAAATACGTCGAGGACGCGGAACGTGCGCACGCCCTGCACGTATGAGAGCTTTCGGCACGGCAGGCGAAGCCCGAACATGCGGTCGGAGAACGAAGGATTGCAGATCAGAAGATCGTCCGCCGAGGCGGTGCCGACCATCGTCTCCTCGTCGATGACGGGCATGTCCACTGGATACCGGAACATGCCGCTTTCCGGAGGCGAGCCGACGGCCAGCACTTCGGCTCCGAAGTGTCGCTGCAGGATGCATCCGATGTGGTAAGCCATATGCGTTCCGCCGGCCTGAATGAACGCCTGGTAGACGAAAACCCGCATGCGATGTCAGTCCCCGCTTTCTCGAACGAAGGTGGATGTGTCGTAGCCGAAGCGGGCCGCGACATCGACACAGACTTCCCGAATCGCGGCCAGATCGTTCACGGTCAGGGCCGATGCCCGACGCATCCGCACTGTCGACGGCACGAATGGCGTCACCGGCACGAAGGGGGGCGATCGCGGAATCCGGTCGAACACGCCGCGGAGCGTCTGCTCGGGTTCCGTGACGAGCCGCTCGTAGCTGACCACCGCCCGGACGAATGAGCCCGCTTCCACCACGAGCAGGGCCAGGTGCCGCCAGAGCAGCGCCCGCCTCCGTTCGATCCGTGCCTCCGCGTCGATTTCGGCGACTCGATCCAGGGCCGCCGGGCTTAACTGGTCGTCGCCGACGTATCCGGCCCGGAAATTCCGCACGGCAGCGCCGGAGAGATGGTCGAACGTGCCCTTCCAGGAGGCCACCGTATCCACCGGATGGCGGATGCACGCGACACACGTCGCCGCCGGCATCGATCTCTCCAGCAGCGGCAGCCTGGCGAGGTAGGCCAGCGTGTTCTTGGTCGCCAGAAGAAACGCCGGCCCCGAGACCGACGGCACGTACCGTTCTTCGTGAATGCCTTCGGCCGTATCTTCGATGAAGCGTCCGTCCCGCATCTTGTTGACGATAGGGCGGCCCGCCTCGATGTCGCTGCGGAGTTGCCGATAGTAGTCGGACATCCCTGAAGGGCAGGCGGAATTGGCAAGGTGGGCAAAAATCTCCTCGGGCTCGTTGATGGCAACGCACTCCCGCACGTTATGCACTGCGGCGCATAAGTAGCTCGTTCCGCTCCGCGGCAGGCCGGTGATCAGCACATCCGGGCCGGCAGTCCGTTCATTCGGCTGAAACCAGTCTCGCCACGGCCATCCACCCACGCGTTGATCCTCCGTCTACGCCGGGCCCGTCACGCAAGCCCGGCCGTAGAGGATACACCGCGGCATCATGGCGGCCGACCTCAGCGCGGTTCCCGGGCTGTTCCATCGGGGCCGGTCGTGTCGGCGTCACTGGAGACATCGACTCGGAGCACCACCGCCCGCTCACAATCCAGCAGTTTCGACATTCGCAATCCACTCGGGCCGCGTTCCCTCAGGAACGTCTCGACGACCGATCGGTCACCGGCGCCCGTGATGACGTGATGGCTGCCATCCTGCACCAGAGCCGCGTACAAGTCGTCACCGACGAGGGAATGAATGCGTTTGAGACGCGAAGGATGAGAATTGGCCCAGCTGCCAACACGCACCGCCTCGGCTTCGGATCCGATTGGCCGATGAAACACCTGAACGCTGCGGCCACTCGGCCCCCAATGAAACGGCCGAATCCCGCGGCTGTCACAGAATGCCCAGGCCACGGCCTCGTCGCGCTGATGAGTGCGAAGCTTGTAGGCCCTCGTCGACCAAGACTCGATGGCGAACCAGCCGATCAACACAACCAACCCCGCCCCCAACCACCGTAGCGCAGAGCGCCCCCCCTCCCGGGATGCCGAAGCGACGGCGACCAGTGCCGGCAGGGCCAGCGTGGGCATCGCCACCCGAGGCGGCATCCTGTCGCAACCCCATCGGATCGCAATCAGGGCTGCGCTCGCCGCGCAGAGACACAGAGCGAGACGCGGTTGCACGAAACAGCCGAGCAGGATAATCGCGAGGAGTGCCCATGCCGCGAGCGAGGTTTCCCGAACGAGCGACACGGCGGCCAGCACGACATTCGACCGGCCGGCGTTCGCCGGCAACGCAGCGAGGCGATCATACCGAAACGGACCTGAATCGGTCACAAAGTGCCGACCAATCATGGCGAAGTCGTTCGCCGACATCGCGAGCGGTCCTGCCCATGAGGCATCGTAGGTCGTGCGGTGATAATCCGTGATCTCGACGTTGCGTTGGTAGTACGCGCGAAAACGTGCCGCCTCCGGGGTGGCAGGCACGATCCTGCCGACCAGCGTTAGCCCGCCCAGCACCGCGCCAGCGCCCACGAGCGCGGCGACAGCCCGCAGAGCAGCGGGGCTGCGGTGAACGACCTCCCTTCCGCGAACCGCGGCGAATGCGGCGCACACGCCCGCAAACGCCAGGATCGCGGCGGTATCGCGATACCCCGCGCCGAGTGACAAAAGAAGGAGCGAGAGGACTCCATGCCAGCCCCGTGCCCACGACCGCAGTTCCTGAAAACCTGGTGCCAGGAGGGGAAACAGGGCCGCAGCGACGAGCAGCGCGGCAGCGGTGGTAAACCCCGGCTCGATCATGGTGTATCCGAGAACGCATACCGATGCGGCTGCAACGATGCCGCGAGCGTCGCAGCCGCTCCGGCGCAAAGAGTCGATGATCCGCCACAGGGCAACCACGTGCGCAGCCAGCATCGTCAAGGCGAACCAGCGCACTCCTGGCACGAGAGCCGTGAGGGTCGCGATGGCTTTTCCAAGCCACGGGTGCATGAGAACGATGGTGCATGCGTACGCGTTCGGCTCCAAGACTCCCTCGGCCAAATCTGCGAGACGTGGCTCGTCGTACGTCTGATACAACAGCCGTCCGGTCACGGCGAGCGTGCCATAGGCCACGACCAGCAAGGCGGGCAGCAGCCAGACCAGCAGCGATACGATCCGCTCGCCCTGCAACCGTCGATGTATCGCCGCCATCATGAGTCGCTTCTCAGGCTTTGCGGCCTCCACAAACGGGAACGCGGGGAGGAGAATACTCCGTGGCACGACTCCCGTGACAACCCCAACCACGGCCGAAAGAGAGGTGGACGCGATGGGTTTCAACCGCCGCCTGCGCGCCCGCACCCGCGGCCGGGTAGAATCCACGGGGCATCACTCGTGATGCCATACCGCGTCACACGACGGATTCCTTCGCGCCCGTAGCTCAGGTGGATAGAGCATGGGATTTCTAATCCCAGGGTCGCTGGTTCGAGTCCAGCCGGGCGTACTTTCCGATCTCGACAGGGGCTATTCGTGCTCGCTGTCCACGTGGGCCTCGCCGTTGCCGTCGATGTCCACGTGCAGCACCATCGGGTTGCAGCAGACGGGACAGTCTTCGACGTAGTCCTGGTGCGAGCCGGCCGACACGTCGACGGGCACGACGATCTCCTCGCCGCACGTCTCGCAGATGTACGTGGCTTCCAGGTCGGTCGAGCCGCCGGACACGGGCGGGCGAGTGCGCTGTTTCTTCCCCATGGCTTGATCCCCCGTTTGCGAGTTCGCATCGTCAGATCCGTCACCGACCTCATTGTACCGGCGCGGTGTCCCCGCGGCACGTCAGGCCGCTTCACGACGGCCGTGGCCGGCGAGACGCAGGGCGAGACGCTTGACGTGCGTGCCGACCGCCAGCGCGTCGGCCCGTGCCGCCAGCATTCGCTCCGTCGCCGACAGGACGGGCAGGCCGTCGCCGGGGAGCGGGATCGCGAGCTCATGTCGCCGGATGAACCGCTCGAGCCGGCGGCGGATCGAGTCGGGCAGTTCGTGCCGCCAGGCGTGCTGCCGGGCGAGGGGATCCTTGTGAACGTGAAGAAACCGTGACCTGTGATCCTCGCCGGGACCGTCACGCTTCGCGACGACCTCCGCCAGGGCGGCATGGGGCTCGGCGTCGGTCGACAGGCCGACGTGCCGCCACACCCGCAGCGATTCCCCGAGCGGATCCGCGCAGAGGGCATCGTATTCGACGAGGATCGCGCCGCGTGTCTCGGCGACGAACTGCCGCAGGTGCTGCGACCGGAGCCACGACAGCACGAGCAGCCGCTCCTCCAGGATCTCGGCGGCCGCGGCGAGGGACCGCGCGGCCGGCGATAGCGTCGCGTCCCGCTCGACGAGCTCCCATTCGATCCGGCTCCACTTGAGCATGCCCCACCGCCGCACGCTGTTCACCACGCCCAGCGGATGACGGTCGAGCGCGACCACGTGATCGGCGGCGATCGCGGCCGCGGCCCAGCCCACGTTCTCGATCCGCGGCTGCTTGATGATCAGGTGGTAGCCCGCCTCGCCGGGGAAACGGCCGCGTGCCACTTCCTCGACGTGCATCGACGCCAGTCGCGAGAGCCGAGCCGACGCCGGGTCTTCGGCGGCCGTGCGAAAGAACCGCGGAATCGGCAGGTCGGGCTCCGGTCGTCCCCGCTTGTCATGCAGGATGAAACGGCCGCCGTTGAACACCGTCTGCATGTCGATCCCGGTGCAGGGATGGGCCTGCGACGCGAAGGGCTCGAATATGTACCGGCAAGCCGGATGGCAGCCCAGGAGTTCGCCAAGCCAGGTCGTACCCCCGCGGGAGTGCCCCACGACGTAGGTCAACGTGCTGAACGGACGGCTCATGGCGGTTCGGCCTCGGAGCGGAGTGTTTGGCGGAGGTTTCCGACGGTGTATCGCGACCTGCCCGGAGCCGGTCAACGGCAAGCTGCCCGCGGCTGGCAGACCGGGCGAGGCAGGAAGTCCTGGAAAGCGGTAGGCTCCGCTCCGACTCGGAAAAATGAATTCCTGACCGATGCCCCCTGACGACCGACCGAGGGGATACGGCGCGACCGATGGCTTTTCGATTCAGCGATGGAAACCGCTGGCAGGATCTCGGGCGGATGCTCTGGCATCGCTCCTGCGGCGGGCGGCTGCGCTGGCACAACCGGGCGTTCACCGCCGGGCAAAGGTGGGAGCCGACCGATCGCGGCTCTCGGCTCGTCTGGCCGGGTCGGGGCATTCTCGATGCCCGCAGTGTCGATTCATTGCCCCGCCAGGGCGACACGGCCTGCATCCTGGCCTCGGGACCGAGCGTCGGCCGGATGCACGGCCTCGAGCGGCTCTTCGACCAGCCGGTCGCCTGCGTCAACGGGTCGGTCTGCCTCGCCCGCGACCTCGGCCGCCGGGTTCCCTATTTCATCGTCAGCGACCACCGCTTCATCCTCGAGAAGCCCGACCTCTTTCGGCTCGGCACGAGCCTCGCCGACGCCGTCGTGCTGACGCCGATGACGGCCTTCACGGCGATGCTCCTGACGCCCGAAGCACTGACCGCCGACATCTTCTTCATCCATGAAGATCTCCGCAGGCCGTTCAAGCGGCCCCGGCAATCGCGGACCGAACTGCTCGGCGACCCGCATGTCATCGCCCATCCGAGCCACGACGTCTGCTTCTCGCTCGATCCGCGCCGGGGCATCTGGCCGTCGGGCACCGTCGTCTACGACGCGATCCAGCTGCTCTTCGGGATCGGCTACCGGGAGCTGTACATGTTCGGCGTCGACCTGTCCGACGGGCCGCGGTTCTATCGGGAAGGCGTCGCATCGCCTTCCGAACTCTCGGCCGACTACGCCCCCGCAATCCTGCCGGCCTTCGAACTGGTCCGCGACTACCTGCGACGGACGGGCCGCACGCTCGTGAACGCGTCGCTCGAGTCGCGGCTCCCGGCGCAGGTGATCCCCAAGGCCGACGGCGATGCGGTGCTCGACCTGCTGGCAGGCCGGAGGGGGTCACAGGCATGACCTTTCCCACTCACATCACGGGCAGGAAGCTTGCGGCCGTCGCCGTGACTGCCCTCGCCTGCTCCGTCATGGCCCTGGCCAGCCACGCGGGCGAGGCCGACCTCGGCACCGACCGTGACGCCTTCACGCCCTCCACCCACACGATCCCCGCCCGCTCCCTCCTCATGGAGGCCTCGTCGGTCTACATCGACAACCGCTCGGGCCTGCCGACGAACAACTACCCGGAGTGGCTGCTGCGGATCGGGGCCACGGAGCGGTTCGAGTGGCGGTTCGGCGTCAACTACGGCGTCGGCTCCCAGGGCACGATCGTGACGAGCGTGGAGGTGGGCGAGGGCACGCCCGACGGCCGCCGGCTCTACGAGTCGAGCCTGCTCTACGGCTTCAAGCTCGGCCTCTCGGAGCAGGACGGCTGGCTGCCCGAGAGCTGCTTCATCATGGAGGCCACGACGCCGATGCAGGGGGACGTGCTCGGCACGGTGCCCGTCGCCACCGGGGCCGCCGGCTGGGAACTGCCAGTGCAGTTCCCGCTCCGCGGCGCCGAACCATGGCGGCTCGACGTCGCGGTGCGCTACGCCTACTCAGAAGGCCTGGGGGGCTGGTTCAGCCGCTGGACGCCCTCCACCGTGCTGCGGATGCCGGTCACCGAACGGCTGGAGGTCCACACGGAATGGTTCGGCTCGTATCCGGTCGGCGCCCCCGGTCGTAGCGGCGAGCCGTTCTTCAGCCCGGGCATGCACGTGATGGTCACCAAGAACCTCGAACTCGGCGTTCGCGTCGGCTGGGGACTCACCTCCGAAACCGCGCCCTTCTTCTCCGACGCCGGCATGGGCTGGCGGTGGTGATCGGCTAGGCGTGGACGGCCTGGCCGGAAACGGCGAGGGCCGCTTCCTTGAGTGCCTCGGGGAGCGTGGGGTGGGCGTGGCAGACGCGGGCGATGTCCTCGGCCGTCGCGCCGAAGCTCATCGCCGCCGCCGCCTCGCCGATCAGGTCGCCCGCCGCCGGGCCGATGATGTGGATGCCCAGCACGCGGTCGGTCGCCGCGTCGGCCAGCACCTTCACCTTGCCGGTCGTGTCGTTGATCGTGCGGGCCCGCCCGTTGGCCCGGAATGGGAACACGCCCTTCTTGTAGGCCGTGCCGGCGGCCACGAGCTGCTCCTCGGTCTTGCCGATCGCGGCGATCTCCGGATGCGTGAAGACGACGGCGGGTACGAGGTCGTAGTCGACGTGGCTCCAGCGGCCGGCCAGGGCATCGATACAGGCCACGCCGTCCTCCTCGGCCCGGTGGGCGAGCATCGGCCCGGGAATGCAGTCGCCGATCGCCCACACGCCCGCTGCCTGCGTGCGATAGTGGCCGTCCACGGGAATGCAGCCGCGCGGATCGATCGTGAGGCCGACCGTCTCCAGGCCGAGATCGTCGGTGGCCGGCTTGCGGCCCGTGGCGGCGAGCACGCGGTCGCAGTGGATCGGCTCGAGGCCCTCGCACTCGACCACACAGCCCAGCCCGGCGGCCTTGGCACTCTTCACCTTCACGCCGAGCCGGATCTCGAGGCCCTGCTTCCGGAAGAGACCCAGGGCCTCGGAGGCGATGTCGGCGTCGATCCCCGTGAGGATGCGGTCGGCGTACTCGAGCACCGTCACCTTCGAGCCGAGCCGCCGCCACACGCTGCCGAGCTCCAGGCCGATGTAGCCGCCGCCGATCACGACCAGATGGCCCGGCACCGTCTCGAACGACAAGGCCTCGGTGCTCGTGCCTACGAGCCGGCCGTCGGTCTCCACGCCGGGCAGCACCACGGGGCGGCTGCCCACCGCCAGCACGACCCGCGGGGTTTCCAGCAGGGTCTTCGTGCCGTCCGCCGCGGTCACCTCCACTCGGCCGGCGCCCGCGAGGCGGCCCGTGCCGCGATATCGCGTCACCTTGTTTTTCGCGAGCAGCGCGTCGATGCCCTTCGCCAGCGTCGAGACGACGTCGGCCTTCCGCTTCATCATGGCGGCGAGGTCGAACGACACACCCATCACGTTCACGCCGTGCGTGGCGAGCTCGTGCTGCGCCATCTCGAGCTTGTGGCTCGATTCGAGCAGCGCCTTCGACGGGATGCAGCCCACGCGGAGGCAGGTGCCCCCCAGCTGCGGCTCCTTCTCGACGACGGCCGCGTTCATCCCGAGCTGCGCCGCGCGAATCGCGGCCACATAGCCCCCAGGGCCGCCACCAATCACGATCACATCAGGATTCATACGCACAGCATCCAGTTTTCATGGTCGAGATATCGAACGGCGAGGCGAGGGGGTCGGCGAAAGCTCGACGAGCATTAGGAACTTTCGACCTTCTGAGATCCGAAGCTCCGCAGGTCGTCAGCGGAGAAAGTTTCTTCGCGAGGAGACTTTTGCCGCCCCCTCGCCGGCGCCCCTTCAATGAGCCTCGCGGACTACACTTCCAGCATCAGCCGCGTCGGATCCTCAATCGTGTCCTTGACCCGCTTCAGGAACGTCACGGCCTCGCGGCCGTCCACGAGCCGGTGGTCGTAGGAGAGCGCGAGGTACATCATCGGGCGGATCACCACCTGGCCGTTCACCGCCACCGGCCGATCCTGGATCGCGTGCAGCCCGAGGATGCCGCTCTGCGGCGGGTTGATGATCGGCGTCGAGAGCATCGAGCCATACACGCCGCCGTTGGAGATCGTGAACGTGCCCCCCTGCAGTTCCTCGAGCTTGAGCTTGTTGTCGGCCGCCCGGCGGGCGAAGTCGCCGATGGTCTGCTCGACCTGGGCGAACGACATCGTCTCCGCGTTTCGCAGCACGGGCACCACCAGCCCCTTGCCGCCGCCCACGGCGATCCCGATGTCGTAGTAGTCGCGGTGCACGATGTGGGGCGGCCGGAACTCCGCATTGACCTGCGGCACGGCCCGCAGGGCCTCCACCACGGCCCGCACGAAGAACGACATGAAGCCGAGCTTCACGCCGTACCGCTCCTGGAACGTGTCCTTGAACTTCCCTCGCAGGGCCATCACGGCGCTCATGTCGACCTCGTTGAAGGTCGTGAGGAGTGCCGCTTCCTGCTGGGCCGCCACGAGCCGTTCCGCGATTCGCTGCCGGATCGGGCTGATGAGCACATACCGCTCCTCGCGGCTGCCTCCGGCCTTGGCGGCGATCGCCGGCGCCGGCGGGGGGGCGGGCTTGGCGACGGGAGCAGGGGGCGCCGCGGGCCGGGACGCCGCAGCCACGGCGTCGGTCTTCGTGATCCGGCCGCCCGGGCCGGTGCCCGCCACGGCCGCCGGCGACACGCCGGCCTCGCCGAGCACGCGGGCCGCCGCCGGCATCACGCGAGCCGGCCCGGGAGCGGGGGCCGCCGCCGGTGCCGTCGGTGTCGGGGCCGCCGGAGCCGCAGCCGGGGCCACTCCCGCGGCCACCGTGTCCATGTAGCCGATCACCTCGCCGACGACGGCCTTCTCGCCGCTCGCCTTGAGAATCTTGGTCACCCGGCCGGCCGCTGGCGCCGGCAGTTCGACGGTCGCCTTGTCGCTCTCGATCTCGACGAGCGACTCGTCGGCGGCGACGGCATCCCCCTCCCGCTTCTTCCAGGTGCCGATCATGACTTCGGTGATCGATTCGCCGACTTCGGGGACCTTGAGTTCGATGGCCATGGCGTGGAGATGGGGCCGCCCCAGGGGGACGCGCGCGGAGAGGGATGGATCAGACGGTGAAGGACGCGGTGAGCAGTTCGTTCTGTTCGAGGTCGTGGCTCTTCTTCGAGCCCGTCGCGGGACTGGCCGCGCTCTGGCGACACATGCCGGAGAACGGGAAGCGGTCGAGCAGCTTCTCGCCGAAGTGGATGCGGAAGAACCGCCAGGCTCCCATGTTCTCGGGCTCCTCCTGCACCCACACCGCCGGCGTGCCGGGCGTGTAGGAGGCGAGGGCCTGCTCGAGTTCATGGCGGGGCAGCGGATAGAGCTGCTCCACCCGGATGATCGCCACGTCACGGCGGCCGAGATCCTGCCGCCGCTTCTCGAGCTCGTAGGCCACCTTGCCCGAGCAGAGCAGGATCCGCCGCACGTCCTGCGGGGCGACGCCCGAGGCGTCGGGAATCACCCGCTGGAACGAGCCCTTCACGAGTTCGTCGAGGTTCGACACACAGGCCGGGTTCCGCAGGAGGCTTTTCGGGGTCATCACGATCAGGGGCTTCCGCCAGACGCGCAGCACCTGCCGCCTGAGGCAATGGAACAGTTGCGCGGGCGTGGTGGGCTGCACCACCTGCATGTTGTCCTTTGCGCAGAGCGAGAGGAACCGCTCCAGGCGGGCGCTCGAATGCTCGGGCCCCTGCCCTTCGAAGCCGTGCGGCAGCAGCATCACGAGGCCCGACAGCCGGTTCCACTTGTCCTCGGCGCTGCAGATGAACTGGTCGATCACCACCTGCGCCGCATTGACGAAGTCGCCGAACTGGGCCTCCCAGACCACGAGTCCGTCCGGGCAGTCGAGGCTGTAGCCGTACTCGAAGCCGAGCACGCCCGCCTCCGAGAGCGGGCTGTTGTAGATCTCGACCGGCGCCTGGTCGGGGGCGAGGTGCTCGAGGGAGCAGTAGGTCTCGTCGGTCACGGCGTCGTGGATCACGGCGTGGCGGTGGCTGAACGTGCCCCGCTGGCTGTCCTGGCCCGAGATCCGAATCCGCAGGCCTTGCGTCGCGAGCGAAGCCAGCGCGAGCGCCTCGGCGGCCGACCAGTCGAGCGGCTGCGCTCCCGCCGCCATCTGCACCCGACCCTCGAGGAACTTCTTGATCTTCGCGTGCGGCTGAAACCCGTCGGGCAGCGTCACGAGCCGCTCGAGCAGGTGCACGAGCACCTCGCGGCGGACGCCCGTGTCGACGTCGGCGGCCTCCCGCTCGCGGCCGCCGATGTAGAACGACCAGACGCCGCCGATGTCGTTCTTGTGGACGAAGTCCTCGCTCTTGGCGACGGAGAGATCGGCCGCCAGCTTCGCCTGCTGCTGCTCGACGATCTGCTGGGCCTCCTCGCGGGTCACCTCGCCGAGCTTGAGCAGCTTCTCGAGGTAGCTCTCGTGCACGCTCGGCCGCCGCTCGATCACGCGATAGAGCGCCGGCTGGGTGAACGCCGGCTCGTCGGCCTCGTTGTGGCCGCGACGGCGGAAGCAGTACATGTCGATCACGACGTCCCGCTGGAACTCGCGGCGGAAGTCCATCGCCAGGTTCACCACCTGGGCCACGGCCTCCGGATCCTCGCCGTTCACGTGGAAAATCGGAATCTGGAGCATCTTGGCCACGTCGGTGGCATACATGCAGCTGCGGGCCTCCCGCGGCCCGGTCGTGAACCCGATCTGGTTGTTCACGATCACGTGGAGCGTGCCGCCGATGCGGTAGGCGTCGAGCTCGCTGAGGTTGAGCGTCTCCTGGATGATCCCCTCGCCGGCGAACGCGGCGTCGCCGTGGATCAGGATCACGAGCCCCTGTTGCCGCGCGGTGTCGCCCACGCGGTCCTGCCGCGACCGCATCCGCCCGATCGCCACCGGATTCACGAACTCGAGGTGGCTCGGATTGAAGCAGAGCGTGAGGTGCACGCTCTTGCCGTTGGCGGCCTGGTAGTCGGTGGAGTGGCCGAGGTGATACTTCACGTCGCCGCGGCCGACGTGCAACTCCGGATCCATGTCGGCGAACTCGCGGAAGATCTTCTGCGGGCTCTTGCCCATGATGTTGGCGAGGACGTTGAGCCGGCCGCGGTGGGCCATGCCGAGCACGCAGTCGGTGACGTCCTGCGCGGCGCCCCGTTCGATCGCCATCTCGACGAGCGGGATGAGGCTCTCCGAGCCCTCCAGGGAGAAGCTCTTCGCGCCGAGGAATCGCTTCTGAATGAACTCCTCGAACACGGCAGCCGTCGTCATCTGCCGGTAGATCCGCAGCTGCTGCCGCCGGTCGAGCTGGATGCGGTTTTCGCAGCCCTCCATCCGGACCTGCAGCCACTGTCGCACCCGCAGGTCGTCCATGTGCATGAACTGCACGCCGATCGACCGGCAGTAGG
>CAZXIG010000014.1:21658-24020 GCA_964640405.1 uncultured Candidatus Kuenenia sp. | reverse complement strand
TCGGCGAGGAACGGCGGCTCCTGGATGTAGGTGCTCGCGGCATCCCAGTCGTAGAGCTCGCCGGTGCTCGTCGGCACCGCGTTCCACCGCGGGTTCGACTGCCAGACGTTGCCATACCGCGACTGGAACTGCTCGGGCCGCACGCTCGCCGCCACGGTCTCACGCACCTCGTCGGCCGTCGGCCAGATGTCCTTGAGATACACCGGCTTGCCGTCCTTGCCCGTGCCGAGCGGCTCGGTGGCGAGATCGATGTCGGTCGTCCCGGCCACCGCGTAGGCCACGACGAGCGGCGGGCTCGCCAGCCAGTTGGCCTTCACGAGCGGGTTCACTCGCCCCTCGAAGTTGCGGTTGCCGGAGAGCACGGCCGCCGCCACGAGGTCACCGTCGGTGACGGCCTTCGCCACGGCATCGGGCAGCGGACCGGAGTTGCCGATGCAGGTGGTGCAGCCGTAGCCGACCGTCTCGAAGCCGAGGGCATCGAGATCCTTGTCGAGGCCCGACCGCTCCAGGTAGTCGGTGACCACCCGCGATCCGGGGGCGAGGCTCGTCTTCACCCAGGGCTTCCGCGTGAGCCCCTTCTGCACCGCCTTCCGCGCGACGAGGCCGGCGGCCACCATCACGCTCGGGTTGCTCGTGTTGGTGCAGCTGGTGATCGCGGCGATCACGACGGCGCCGTGGTGGAGCGTGGCGGAGTGGCCGTTGTCGACCATCGTGCCCGTGCGGGCGAGCGCCGGGGCCTCGAGGGCGAAGCCCCGCTTGGCCGTCGGCGCCGTGAGCGATTCGGCGAACGTCTTTTTCACAGCCGCGAGAGGCACGCGGTCCTGCGGCCGCTTCGGGCCGGCGAGACTCGGCACCACCGTCGAGAGATCGAGCGACAGCCGCTTCGTGAATTCAGGCGTGGGCGCCGCATCGGTGCGGAACATCCCCTGCTCCTTCATGTACCGCTCGACGAGCGTCACCTGCTCGGCCGGACGGCCGGTGAGCCGCAGGTAGGTGAGCGTCTCGTCGTCGATCGG
The DNA here is from genome assembly GCA_964640405.1 of uncultured Candidatus Kuenenia sp. Lineage (GTDB taxonomy): Bacteria > Planctomycetota > Planctomycetia > Pirellulales > UBA1268 > QWPN01. Next base: position 23,004 of record CAZXIG010000014.1, on the reverse strand, counting down.
GAAGAAGCCCATCGTGGCGCCGTATTCGGGGGCCATGTTGGCGATCGTGGCCCGGTCGGCGAGCGGCATGCCCGAGAGGCCGGGGCCGAAGAACTCGACGAACTTCCCGACCACCCCTTCCTTCCGCAGGATCTCGGTGACGGTGAGCACGAGGTCGGTGGCGGTCGCGCCCGCGGGCAGTCGGCCCGTCAGCTCGAAGCCCACCACTTCCGGCAGGAGCAGCGACAGCGCCTGGCCGAGCATCACCGCCTCGGCCTCGATGCCGCCGACGCCCCAGCCGACCACGCCCAGGCCGTTGATCATCGTCGTGTGGCTGTCGGTGCCCACGAGCGTGTCGGGAACGGCGATCGGTAGCGTCCGCTTGCCGTTCGGCTCACGGTGGTCGGGATCGCGCAGGAACACGCAGCCGGCGAGGTATTCGAGGTTCACCTGGTGCACGATGCCGATCGCCGGCGGCACCACGCGGAAGTTCTGGAAGGCCTGCTGGCCCCACCGCAGGAACGCGTACCGCTCCGCGTTCCGCTCGAACTCGATCTCGACGTTCTTCTCGAGCGAGTCGGCCGCGCCGAAGAAATCGACCTGCACGGAGTGATCGATCACGAGATCGACGGGCACGAGCGGGTTGATCTTCGCGGGATTGCCGCCGAGCCGCTTCATCGCCGCCCGCATGGCCGCGAGGTCCACCACGCAGGGCACGCCGGTGAAGTCCTGCAGCACGACGCGGGCCGGCTTGAACGGAATCTCGACCTCGGCCGGCCGCGCGGCGTTCCAGGTGGCCAGGGCCCGAATGTCCTTCTCCGTCACCTCGTAGTCGTCGCAGGTCCGCAGCAGGGCCTCGAGCACCATCCGGATCGAGTAGGGCAGCCGCGACGTGTTGGTCACGCCCGCATCGTCGAGGGCCCGAAGGCGGTAGAGGGTGGCGGGGCCGGAGCCCGTTTCGAACGTGGAACGGGCGGAAAACGGATCGGCGGGGGTGGCAGCCATGACGCTCGCGGGGAAATTGGGGAAGGATGGGAAACCGGCCGGACGGTGCCTCAGCCGCCGGAACGGCCGTAGCCTAGCGGAGAGGCCGAAAAATCGACAGAACCTGGGTTCACGGAAAACTCATACAAAAAGAATTCGACACGACACTCTCCGCGGTGTATAGTTCGGGCGTCGGGGAAATGACTCCTCGACCCACAATACATTTGACCTTTTCGGCGGCTGTTCCCCCCCCCCAAAGACCCACACTTCTAGAGCCGCTACCGGACCCGTGGTTTCCCCAACCACGGGTCCTTTTCTTTTGGTAGGCGAGTTGATTCCCTCCCATAAAAGCCCCCAGGCGCGAGCCGGGGGATGATGCGGGT
>CAZXIG010000014.1:14884-21558 GCA_964640405.1 uncultured Candidatus Kuenenia sp. | reverse complement strand
GAGTTGATTCCCTCCCATAAAAGCCCCCAGGCGCGAGCCGGGGGATGATGCGGGTTCCCATAAAAGCCCCCAGGCGCGAGCCGGGGGATGATGCGGGCCGTTTCGGGATGGACGCCACAATATCCCCCTGCTTGCGCATGGGGGCTTCTATGCGCAAGAAGCTTCTATGCGCATGGGGGCTTGGATGCGCAACCGTCGCCGCGTTCACCCCACCGTGCCACGGTCGAGAAGCGCGTCGATGACCGCGGAGCGGGTGTCGATCGTCGTCGTGCGGAGCCTCGCCGCCGGGGCCCCCAGCAATTCCCGGGTTTGCATCAGCCGCCGCCCCCCCGACTGGGCGTCGTAGCTGTTGAGGGCGATCGTGATTCGCCGGTCGGGTGACACCTCCTCACCGCCGTGCAGGATTCGCACCGGCCGGCCGTTCTCGTCCCGCACCACCTCGAGCGGCCAGAGAGTCCGGTCGGAATCCTTGACGCCCGCATCCTCCGCGAGCATCGCCATCAGCCCCGCCCCGGTCACCTCCGCCGTCACGAGCACGTTCTCATACGGGATGATCTTCCAACAGTCGGCCACGGTGAGCCGGCCGGCCGACAGGTCGCCCGAGCCGAACGTGCCGTGCCACACCGCATCCACTTCGCGACCCTGCTTCCGCAGCGTGGCCGCGAAGCACTCGCAGAGCAGCCTCGCAAGGCCGCTGTCACGTCCCTTGCCCGGAATCGGTTTTGCGACCGTGGCCACCTCGCGGGCGAGTTGGGCGTCGGCCGCATCGAGGTCGGGCTTCGCCAGCTCCATCACGAGCGGATCGAATGCGAAGCGGTCGTCCATGAGCAGCGAGAAGGCCCGGCGATCGACGAGCCTCCGCGACTCGATGTCGAACGTGAGATCGACGCGGCCGCAATGGATGCCGTGGTAGCTGGCCTGGGAGCAGACCACGCCGTGGAGCATCCAGGATGGGCGGTTCTGGTGGGAGTGGCCGCCCAGGTAGACGTCGACGCCGTCCGCCTCGCGGAGCAGCGACCGCACGGGATTCGCGTAGTCGTCGTTGAACCGCCAGCCCATGTGCCCCATCACGACACAGGCATCCACTCCCTCGGCACGCACCTCCGCCACGCACGTTTTCAGCGTCGCGACGGGGTCGGTCGCCGCCATCCCGCCGAGCAGGTCGGCCGGCAGCCAATAGGGCAGCCCGGGCGTGATCAGCCCCACGAGCCCGATTCGAAAGCCCCCCACCTCGCGGATCGTCCACGGCCGCAGTTTGCCCCAGTCGCCGTCGAGCGCCCCCGCGGCCTTTCCGCCGTGGGTCACGTTGGCCGTGAGCACCGGCGCCTGCGATAGGCCCAGATTCGCCGCGAGCTTCTCCGGCCCCCAGTCGAAGTCGTGGTTGCCGAGCGTCCAGGCGTCGTAGCCGAGCCGGTTGAACAGCTCGATCATCAGATTGCCGCCGCGGTGCAGGCTCACCGCCGTGCCCTGCACGACGTCGCCCACGTCGACGGTGAGCGAATGCGGCGACTCCCTCCGCCACTGCCGCAGGCACGTGGCCACCCGCGCGAAGCCGCCGACGTCGTCGAGCCCCTCGTAGGTGCTCGTGGGCAGGATTCGCCCGTGCAGATCGGTGGAATGAAAGATCGACACCGTCCGCGCCCGGCCGAGTTCCTCGGCCCTCACGAGCGGCGCGGCCAGCGCCGCGCCGGCAGCAGCCAGAAATTGCCGCCGCGGAACGTGGGCTTCCACCTGCATACGACACTCCCTTCACTCGCAGTGTACAGGCCGCCGAAACCGGGAAATCACCTGCCTAACCCTGCCGACACGAATTTCTCACACGATCTTCACGCGAACCGGGTATCGTACCCCCTGTCGGTGGCCGATATCGCCTGATGTCGGAGGTTGGACCTTGCCGGTTCAGCCACCACCGATCCCGCCTCAACCCGACGCTGATTCGACTCCCCGTCGAGTTCCGGCCTCCCCGGCCGGCGACCTCAGCGTCCACAACAGGAGTCGATCGCCCGAAGGGCCCGTCCGGGTCCGAGGTTCGGTCTCTACCCATGGTTCACACCCTTGCGTCGCGTCGCGTTCGTGCGGCGTTCAGTCTCGTGGAACTCCTCGTCGTGATCGCCATCGTCGCGACACTCGTTGGCATCCTCCTTCCGGCCGTCCAATCGGCCCGCGAGGCAGCCCGCCGCACCACATGTGCCAACAACCTGAAGCAACAGGCCCTCGCCCTGCTCGCCTACGAGACTTCGAACGGCCGCTTGCCTGCCGGCACGATGGTGGGCACCGAAGGAGAGAACACGGCCAGCTGCGCCGGCTGCTGGAATCCGTGGCAGGAGGCCAGCATGCCGAGTGCGGTGTACACCGAGTCGCACAAGTTCGGCGGCACGAGCTGGATTCTGGAAATCCTCCCCCACATGGAGCAGGCCACGGTCGCCAACCAGTGGAACTGGCTGACGAACGTGCTGGGCAACGCCGGCGTCGCCCAGACCGATGTCAGCGGCCTCTACTGCCCGAGCCGCCGTTCGGGCATCCGCAGCGGCCTCGACAACGCCACGCTCCTCGATGCCAGCTGGACCGGCGGCGGCACCGACTACGGCGGATGCTACGGTCAGCTCGACGGATTCGAGGACTCGGCGATCGCGCCGGACTTCCACCGGTTCAAGCATCGCAGCTCGAATCCGCAGGTCGTCGCCGGCCCCTTCAAGTCCAATACGGGCGTGCCGTTTTCGGCGATCCGCGACGGCCAGACGAACCAGATCCTGCTCGCCGAAGTGCAGCGGCTGCCGTCACACACCGCCACCAGCGGATCGGCCGCGAGTCAGGACGGCTGGGCCGTCGGCGGCGCGGCCACGCTCTTCACCACGTTTTCAGGTGCGATCAATGACGGCCACTTCGAATCGGCCGGCAGCGAGCATCAGGGGGGCGCGACGATCGCCATGGCCGACGGCTCGGTGCGGTTCATCTCCGACTCGCTCGACTCGTCGATCTATCGGGCGCTCGGCTCGATCGCCGATGGCCAGGTCGCGAGCATCGAGCAGGTGAATCAGTAACGGTACAACCGGCAGCAGGCCAGGCTACGGCGCCACGGCGCCCAGCCCGGTCTCCTGCAGGTGTTGCACGAGGATTCGCTGCAGTTCCGCGACCGTGAGCGGGTGGTGGTGCACCTGCGTGTGGCTGGCCGGCACCATGATCTCGCTCACGGCACCGTCCGTGCGGGCGCTCGCTACCGACACCACGCAGTCGTCGCGACCGCCGGTGAGCGACGCGTGGCCGTTGCCCACGATGCTGTGCATCGTGACCCAGCAGGGTGGCTTGAGCCGCTCGAGCGCCTGGAGCACGGTGGAGTCGGGCTCGAGCATGTCGACCGTCGAGGGCACACGCTTCTCGAAGTCGGGACGAAAAGCCCCGGGATTCCGCCGCATCATCTCCCGGTGCATGGCCGCCAGTTGCGGCGGCGGGCGAACCGAGATCGAGGCCAGGCGGCCCACGCCCAGCGAGGCCAGGATCGAGCCCCGGTGCGGCGTGGCGATGCAGACGATGCGGTTCACGAAGGGCAGCGGCTCGAAGAAATAGGCCTCGCCGATGAACCGTCGCACCGGGGGATCGAGGTCGATCTGGTCGAACGGCCGGCATGCCACGGCATCCCAGAGCGTGTTGCCCGGCGCGACCACCTGCAGCTTCGCGTGGAGGCCACCCATGCTGTGGCCGACGAGCACGATGTTCTTGAGCGCCGGATCCCGCCCCTCCGGGTCGAGCGTGTGCACCGCCCGCCGGAGCTCCGCCCGCAATCGGGAAGACGACCGCAGAAACGCCGTGCCCGTCGGATAGTTGAACACCCACGGTTCGAACCGCCGGTGGAACTCGGGCCAGGCCCGCAGCTCGTTGATGAGGTCGAACCAGGTGCCCTCGTCGCTGGCCAGCCCGTGGATGAAGACGACCGGAATCCGCCCCGGCTCGTGGGGCTGCAGGATCTCGAGCCGGGGCCGCGTGGCCCCCTGGCCGAACGGCTGCAGATAGCCTTCCACGCCCGATCGCGGCAACGAGGCGAGCATGTCGAGCAAAGGTGCGGTGAGGTCGGCTGCGAGGTGGGGCCGGGCCGGGCCGATGTGCACCGCCGCGATCTCGATCGGGTTGGCGAGGTCGAGCATCGCCGGGGCATGGTCGCGGTAGACCGGCCCCGAGAAGGTCTCGAGGAAATTCTCGTCGCCCGGCATCCGGAACCGCAGCACGGCCGTGGCCGCGAGCGACTGCCGCGCCGGCATGAAATCGGTGGCCTGCTGGTCGCGGGAGCGGTCGATCGTCCGCACGACCACGGGCAGGCCGAAGCCGTCGCGCACGTGCCGCCGCGTGATTCGCTTGTCGCCTGGCTGCGCCTGCGACTCGAGCGACGCGATCTGCTCGACGCCGATGGGCAGCGCCTTGGGGCAGAGCGGGATGCAGACGGGCTTCGACGGCGGGCCGACCCACACGCCGCCGTTCCTGATCCGTCCGTGCCGGCAGGCCGATTCGAGAAAGCCGGCGAGTGCGTCGGCATAGAGATCGGCCGCCTCACGGAGAATCGCCCGATCGCCGGGGCACACCCAGACGGCGTTCCACGCCTCTTCGCAGGCGATGTAATAGCCGTCGATCGCGTGGCGATCCCCTTTCTTCAGCATCTCGCACGAGCCGGCCAGACACTCCTTCGCCTTGCGGAGGTGCCGCTGGGCGATCGGCAGCGGATTCTCCGGCGGAGCGACCGCGGCAGGGGGCTGAAGCGGCTGCGGCAGGGGCGCCGCGACGACGGCGCTCCACGCCACCGCGATCGCAGCCGCAACGCAGAATCTCCACGCCCCCATCGCCTTTCTCCGCAGGCAGCGCACCCCGGAGACTATCGGCCCGCACGAGCCGCAGCCGTGGCCGCGTCGCCGCGACCGGCAGAGCCTGCCCGGTTTGCCGGGTCAGCCGCGGGAGAGGCCGACCTCGGGGGGTTCGGCCACGAGTTCCATGTTCTCGGCGAGGTACTTCACCGTGGCCGATGGCGCGAGGTTGAAATAGATCTGCCCCTCGGTGATCCAGCGGGTGCCGTCGTGGAGGAACTCCGCGGTCGCGGCCTTCGAGAGAGCCACGTTCTCGACGTGCTCCATGCCGCCCCCTTCGATGGCCTCGAACTGCACCTCGACGGCGACGAGCGCCTTCAGGTGGCCCGAGCGGCGATCGCGGGCGTAGACCACCTCGTCGGCGAAATCGACCTCGGCCCATCGTAGGCCGCGGGGCTTGCCGGTGGCGGCAGCCCGCTCGATGAACTTCGCCTCGAGCGGCTCCCGTTGGCGGTGGAAGTCGCGTTGCGCCCGCGCGATCTTCTCTGTCTGCCGTGCGATCCGCAGCGGCCGCAGGGCGATGGCCGTGGCGACGCCGGCCGCGGCCGCGATGCAAAACGTCACCGCCAGTCCCAGCAGCGTGTTCACGAACGAATCTCCCACAGGCAGCCACCCGGAGCCGGCGGAACCCGCCGACGACTCCGTCAGTGTACGACCATGGCCAGCATTGGCAAAAGCCGGCGCGGCCGGCGGTTTGGCAGACCCATGTTTTCCGGAACGTCGCGACGAAGCGGCGGCGCCCGCAAGGTGACGGAACACTTCCCGGCCGTGGTGCCGGCGCGGCAGACTGCCGCCCCGGCCCTCCTCCCCGGACACCTCTTTTTCGCAGCCACACCCCATGCCCCGCACTTCCCGTTCCCTCCCCGCACCGCTCGGCGCCCACCAATCGATCGCCGGCGGCTTTCACCGGGCCGTCGATCTCGCCATCGCCACCGGCTGCGAATCGCTCCAGATCTTCACCCGCAACATCAACCAGTGGGCGGTCAAGCCGATCGTGGCCGAGGACGCCGCGGCGTTTCGCGCGGCCGTGAAGGCGGCGGGGCTGCGATTCGTCGTGGCCCACGACTCGTATCTCATCAATCCCGCCGCCGCTGCCGCCGATCTCCGGAAGAAGTCGATCGCGGGGCTCGCGGAAGAGGTGCGCCGCGCGGAGGCACTCGGCATCCCGTGGGTGGTGGCCCATCCGGGCGCGGCGGGCGAGCAGCCCCGCGACGTGGCCGTGGCCCGCGCCGCCGACGGCATCGCGGAGGCGCTCGATCGAACCCGCGACTGCGCCGCCGGCGTGCTCATCGAGACGACGGCCGGCCAGGGGTCGTGTCTGGGAGACACGTTCGAGGAGATCGGGGCGATGCTCGACCGGATCGACGCGGTGAAAGGCCTGAAGAAGCGGGTGGCGGTCTGCCTCGATACCTGCCACGTGTTCGCGGCCGGCTATCCGCTCGCGCCAAAGGCCGCGCTCGACGACACGCTCCGGCAGTTCGACCGCGCGATCGGCCTCGGTCGGCTCGAGCTCATCCACGCCAACGACTCGAAGCGGGAACTCGGCTCGCGGGTCGACCGCCACGAGGCGATCGGCAAGGGCAAGATCGGCCCCGAGGCCTTCCGGCTGATCATGACCCACCCGAAGCTCGCCGGCATCCCGCTGATCCTCGAGACACCGAAGGAAGGCCCAGACGGCAAGGCGACGCCGAAAAACGACCGCACGAACCTCGCGGTATTGAGGCGGTTCCGAGGAACGTGACGCGGTTCGCAACGTGTCATCCAAGCCCCGGCCCTGGCGAATTTTCATACAAGCCCCCATGCGCAAGCAGGGGGATATTGCGGCGT
>CAZXIG010000014.1:0-14784 GCA_964640405.1 uncultured Candidatus Kuenenia sp. | reverse complement strand
CCCTGGCGAATTTTCATACAAGCCCCCATGCGCAAGCAGGGGGATATTGCGGCGTCCATTTTGAAACGCCCCGCATCATCCCCCGGCTTGCGCCTGGGGGCTTTTATTCCGCGGACCTCCGCGAACACGCGGCGGTTCACCACGCCGGACCTCTTGGCTCACGCCTCCGGCGGGATCTCGCTGCCATGCGGGTCGCCGATGCCGCCGACCTCCGCCTCGATCCGCTGACGCATCGCGGCGCCGAGGTGATGCTCCACCCATTCGGCCGGCGGATGGAGATGGTCGAGCGGCAGCTGGGCATGCCGGCCCAGCCAGGCTTCCCAGAGGCGGTGCGACCGCACCACCATCTCCGCCTCCCGACGACCGGTTGCCGTGAGCGCCGTCCGGCCGTTGCGCATGGCCACGCGGCCCGAGAGCCGCAGCCATGCGACCGCGAGCCACTGGAGCGGAGACGCCGCGCCCATCGCGAGCGCCCCCTTCTCTTCGGCTCTCCAGGCCGCGGCGAGCCGGTCTTCGCAGATCACGCGCCAGGCATACCGCAGCCGCGCGAGCCCACGGGCCACGAGGCCGTCGTCCGGCGCGAGCACGACCGCGAGCAGGTATTCGATGCCCAGCACGACGGCGATCATGCCGGCGGCGCTGGCGTTCCACCGCCAGGCGGCGAGATAGCCGAGGCAGGTGCCGACGACGGCCAGACCGATCGCGACCACGACCATGTGGTGTAGCCGGCGGACCAGCAATTCCGCCGCGGCGGCGGGCACGACGAGCATGGCCACCACGAGCACGGCTCCCACCACCTCGAAGCCGGCCACGGTGGCCAGCGACGTGGCCGCGAGCAGGCCCCCGGTCACCGCGGTCACGGGCACGCCCGCCGCCTGCGCGGCATCCGTGTCGAACGCCGTGAACACCTGGAGCTTCCAGGTGGCGACTGCGGCCGCCGCGATCGCCACCAGCACGGCGATCGCGGAGAGAAACCCGCGGGGCACCTCGATCCCGGCCAGCGACACGGTGTCGAACGGCACGAGTTCCAGGATTCCGTAAAGCATGCACGACGGATCGAGATCGATCCTTGAAGCCGCCGCGGTCACGATGACCACGCCGAGCGCGAAGAGCGACGTGAAGACGACTCCCGTCCCCGCATCGTCGGAGAGGCCGCCGGCCGACCGCACGAGCCGCGTGAGCCAGACGGTGACGAGCGACGTCGCGACGGCCGCGGCGAACACGAACAGGCCGCCCGGGCGACCGCCGGCCAGCACCGCCACCGCGATGCCGGGGAGCACGGCGTGGCTGATCGCGTCGCCGAGCAGGCTCATCCGCCGCACGACGAGCAGCGTGCCCACGAGCGCGCAGGCGGCGGCGACCGTGGCCGCGGTGGCGATCGCCCAGCCGTGCATCACCGCGGCGCGGCCGGACAGCAGTGACTCGAGGAGCCCGTCCATCCCGGTGGCCTCACATGGTCGGCGGCTGGAGCGGCGCGCGGCTGCGGGCGAGCCAGCCCCGCCGCGGCGCGATCACGAGCGACACCGCGCAGATCGCGGCCGCCGCGAGCACCACGAGGGGCCCGGTGGGCATCCGGGGCACGACGGCGCTGGTCGCGACGCCGGCCACCGCCGCGGCCAGGCCGAACACGCCGCCGAGGGCCAAGAGGGTGCCCACGCGATCGGTCCACTGCCGCGCCGCGACCGGCGGGATCACGACCAGCGCGGTGACGAGCACGGCCCCGGCTGCGGGCAATCCCACGACGACCATCACCGCCACGAGCGTCACGAGCACCTGATCGATCGCCCCCACCGGCCAGCCCGTCGCGGCGGCGAAATCGGCGTCGAAGGCGACGAGCGTGGCCTCCTTGAGGCCGAGCAGCACGATTCCGACCGCGGCCACCGAGACGAGCGCCAGCACGATCGCGTCGCGGGCCGTCAGCGCCGCGGTGTGGCCGAGCAGAAACTGCTCGAGTCCGGCGCTGCCGGGCAGCCCGCGGGCCGCGATGCCCGAGAGCAGCGCAATGCCCAGGCCGAAGCCGACGCCGATCACGATCGCGGTGGCCGCGTCGTCGCGGGTGCGGGTGAACCGCCGCACGAGCACGAGGACCGCCACGCCCGCGATGGCCGCGACGAGCGCACCGACCAGCAAGGTGGGCAGGTCGCGGCGGCCGGTGAGCAGAAAGGCGGCCGCCACGCCGACCAGCGTCGTGTGGGCCGCCGCATCGCCGATGAGCGGCCGCTTGCGCAGCAGGCTCAGGCTGCCGACGACGCCGGCCGCGAAGCCCACCGCCGCGACGCCGGCCGCGACGACGAGCGTGTTGTGCGTGAGGGCGGCGGCGAGGCAGACGGCAGGCGTCATGAGGTGCGGCCCCGGGCGGCGACGGCCTCGCCGATCTCACGCAGCAGGTCCATCTGGCCGGCATACGTCCGCCGCAGGTTGTCGGCGGTGAGCACGTCGGCGGTCGGTCCGGTGGCGACCAACCGCATGTCGACCAGCGCGACGCGGTCGAACCACTCCGCCGCGGTCCGCAGATCGTGGTGCACCACGACCACCAGCCGGCCTTCCGCCCGCAGGTCGGCGAGCACGCCGAAGATCTGCTCCTGCGACCTCGCATCGACGCCCGCCATCGGTTCGTCCAACAGATAGATCTCCGCTTGTTGCGCGAGCGCCCGCGCGAGAAACACCCGCTGCTGCTGCCCCCCCGAGAGCCGCCCGATCTGACGGTCGGCCACGTTCGCCAGCCCGACGCGATCGAGGCACTCGCGGGCCAGCGTCCGCTCCGCCGGCCCGGGGCGGCGGAACCAGCCGAGCCGGCCGTAGGTGCCCATGAGCACGACGTCCATCACGCTCACCGGAAAATCCCAGTCGACCGTCTCCCGCTGCGGCACGTAGCCCACGCGACCGCGGACCTCGGGGAGCGGCCGGCCCCAGAACCGCACGTGGCCGTGCACGAGCGGCACGAGGCCGAGCCCGCTTTTGAGCAAGGTGCTCTTGCCGGCGCCGTTGGGCCCGATCACGCCGAACAGGCAGGGACTGTCGATCGTCAGATCGACGTGCCAGAGCACGGGTCGCCCGCCGTAGGCGACGGTGACGTCGTGGAACTCGAGGAGCGGCGGCCCGGGATGGGCGACGTCGGCCACGTCACCTGCCTCCTGCCGCATCGCCGGCCTTCGTGCCGGCCTGCAAGCCCGCGACGATCGTCGCGACGTTGGCCCGCAGCGCGCCGGCGAGCGTGTCGGCGCCGCTGCCAGGTTCGCCGAGCGAGTCGGAATAAAGACGGCCGCCCAGCGTCACGGCATGGCCGCGGGCCGCGGCTCCCTCCACGAGGGCCGCCACGTTGCGGTCCGACACGCTCGTCTCCACGAACACCGCCGGAATCCGGCGCTCGACGAGCAGGTCGACGAGCCGGTTGATGTCGCCGAGGCCGGCCTCGCTCTCGGTGCTCGTGCCCTGCACGCCCACCACCTCGATGCCGTAGGCCCTGCCGAAATACTGGAACGCATCGTGGGCGGTCACCAGCACCCGGCGACTTTCGGGAATCGCCGCGAGCCGCTCCCGGAGTTCACCATCGAGGGCGACGAGCGCCGCCGCATGGTCTGCAGCCCGGCCGCGATAATCGGCCGCATGCGCCGGATCGAGTTTCGCGAGCGCTTCGGCAACCGCCGTCGGACAACCGCTCCAGAGCGCCGCGTCGAACCAGACGTGCGGGTCGTAGAGTCCCGCGGCCACCGGCAGAAGCCGATCTTTCGGCAGCACGTCCGCGACCGCCACGACCGGCACCCGCCGGCCGAGCCGTTCGAGCAGGTCGGCCAGCTTTCCTTCGAGGTGCAGCCCCGACGCCACCACGAGATCCGCGGCCGCGAGCCGATCGGCATCCCGCGGCGTGGCCTTGTAGGAGTGCGGATCGATGCCCGCGGCCATCAGGGAGTCGACTGCCACATGGCTTCCCCCGACCTGCCGGACGAGATCGGCCACCACCGTGGTGGTGGCCATCACCCGCAGCCGGCCGTCCGCGGCCGGTTCGGCCCGCTCCGGAGGCCGCGCTCCACAGCCGAGGGCCGCCAGCACGGCCAGCACGACCGGCACGGTTTTCGAAACATCAAAAAACATTGTGAGGAGCCTCAAAATCAGAGGATATGGCCCGTGCGCCCGAGCCGCAACCGGGCCGCCGTCCGACCGGCGCGTTGACCAGAATGTTCCATACTCGTAATGTCTCGGTGGTTCGTGCGTCCCGCGGGAGGAGCCCCGGTGGAATCGACCTATTTCAAGCGATTTCGCATGGAGGCGGACCTCGGCCCGCCCCGGCCGGAGCCCCAACTGCCCCCCGGCTACCGGTTCGTGGCCTGGAACGACGCGATTCTCGACGTCCACGCCCGCACCAAATACCGGGCCTTCCGCGACGAGGTCGACGCCCTCGTCTTCCCCTGCCTGGGAAGCCTCGAGGGCTGCCGCCGGCTGATGCACGAGATCCGGCGCAAGCCGGGCTTCCTGGCGGAGGCCACCTGGCTCATCGCCCGCGGTTCGTCGCCCGCCGATCTGCAGTGGTGCGGCACGATCCAAGGGGTGATCGACCGCGGGCGGGTCGGCATGATCCAGAACATCGGCATCGTGCCCGGACACCGCGGACAGGGCCTGGGCACCTGCCTGGTCGAGCGGGCCTTCGCGGGGTTCCGCTGCCACGGCCTCCGGGCTGCCTCGCTCGAGGTGACGGCCGAGAACTGCGGTGCCGTGCGGCTCTATCAGCGGCTCGGTTTTCGTCGCACCAAGACGGTCTATAAAGCCTGTGACAAGACGGCGGAGATCGGCACACCGTCGATCGGCGTGGTCGCCGGCCGCGCGGCGGCTGCCCTCACCTGACCGCCCACGGGCCCGCATCTTGAAGCAGACACTCTTCTCCGCGACGCTCGACAACGGCATCACGCTCCTCGGCGAGCACCTGCCGGAGCTCGAGTCGGTCGCGATCGCCTTTCACACGCCTGCCGGCGCGATCCACGATCCCGAGGGCCACTGTGGACTGGCCGCGCTTTCCGGCGAGATGTGCCTCCGCGGCGCCGGCGATCGCACGAGCCGCGAGATCGTCGAGGCGCTGGAAGGAGCCGGCATCCAGTGGTCGCAGGCGGTGTCGACGACGCACGCGAGTTTTTCCGGGGCGATGGTCTCCCGCCGCCTGCCCGACGCCCTGCCGATCTATGCCGACATCATCCGCCGGCCGCGTTTGACCGCCGAGGAGTTGGAGCCGGCCCGGCAGATGCTGCTGCAGAATCTCGCCGGCACCGAAGACGACCCCGTGCACCGCACGATGCTCGCCCTCCGGCAGCTGCACTTCCCGTCTCCGTGGGGCCGGCCCGCCGAGGGCGTGTCGTCCGAGATCGAGCCCCTTTCGATCGCCGACGTGCGGCGGTTCTCCGCGACCCATGCACAGCCGCAGGGCACGATCATCGCGGTCGCGGGCCGGATCGATTGGGACGACTTCGTCGCCCGCGTGGAGCGACTGTTCGGCGATTGGCAGCCGGTCACACCGGCGGCGGTGTCCAGCGGCCCGCGCGGCCCACGCGTGCGTCACGTGCCGCACGACAGCCAGCAGACCCACATCGCCGTCGCCTGGTCGCTGCCCCCCTACCGCAGCGACGAGTCGTACGAGGCGACGGCCGCGCTCGGGATCCTCGGGGGCGGATCGAGTTCGCGACTCTTTACGGAGGTGCGGGAGAAGCGGGGCCTCTGCTACAGCGTGTCGAGCGGCTACCAGACCCACCGCGACTTCGCGCTGGCGCTCTGCTATTCGGGAACGACGGCCGCACGGGCGCAGGAAACGCTCGACGTGATCCTCGCCGAGATCGAGCGGCTGCCCGGCACGATCACCGCCGAGGAGGTCGATCGCATCAAGGCCCGCGCGAAGAGCCAGCTCGTGATGCAGCAGGAATCGAGCGCGGCGCGGGCCGGCGCCGCGGCCCGGCAGTGGTATCACCTGGGCACGGTGCGGCCGCTGGCGGAGGAATTGGCCCGCTACGACTCGCTCTCGGTCGAGTCGATCGAGCGGTGGCTCGCCGCACAGCCTCCCAAGGATCTCTCGATCGTGTCGCTCGGCCGCGAGCCGCTGGAGGTGCCCCGTGCCCTTTCTGCATGAACGGCTCGACAACGGCCTCGACGTGATCGCCGAGACGAGCACCGCGGCCGTCTCGACGAGCATCGGCTTCTTCGTCAACACGGGGAGCCGCGACGAGCGCGACGCCGAATGGGGCGTGAGCCACTTCCTCGAGCACATGGTGTTCAAGGGCACGGCCGATCTTTCCGGCGACGAGATCAATCGCCGCTTCGACGGCATGGGCGCCAGCGCCAACGCCTTCACGAGCGAGGAGGACACCGTCTACTACGCCACCGTGCTGCCCGAGCGGCAGGGCGAGGCGGTGGAGCTGCTCGCGCGGATGATGCGGCCGGCGATCCGCGCGGAGGATTTCGACACGGAGAAGCTCGTCATCCTGGAGGAGATCCGGATGTACGACGACCAGCCCCCCTTCGGCGCCGACGAGCGGTGCCGCGCGGCCTTCTTCGGCGGCCACCCGCTCTTCCGCAGCGTGCTCGGCACGGTGGACTCGATCGGGGCCCTGCCGGTCGCGGCGATGCGCGAGTATCACGCCCGGCGGTACGCCCCGAATCGGATGGTGCTCGCTGCCTCGGGGGCGATCGACTTCCCGGCGCTCGTGGCCGATGCCCGCCGGTGGTGCGGCCACTGGGCTCCGCAGCCCGACGCGGCGCCGCGGATGGTCGCTCCGCAGCCATGCTCGGCCGCCACGCCCGAGATGCAGCGGATCGAACGGCCGGCCGCGACGCTGGCCTACGCCGTCCGCGCCGTGGCCGGGCCCGACGAGCACCACGCCGATCGCTTCGCCGCGAAGCTCCTCACGACCGTGCTCGGCGATTCATCGGGCAGCCGGCTGTACTGGGAACTGGTCGATTCCGGTGCTGCGGAGCAGGCCACGCTCCACCATCAGGAATTCCTCGACGCCGGACTCTTCGTCAGCCAGCTCTCGTGCGCCGCGGAGGATGCGCCCGAACTGCTCGAGCGCATCGCGGCCGTCTATCGACAGGCCAGTCGCGACGGCATCGGCCGCGAGGAATTCGAGCAGGCCCGCAACAAGCTGGCGGGGCGCGTCGTGCTGGCGGGCGAACGGCCGCGGCGGCGGCTCTTCGAGGTCGGCGGGGAGTGGGCCCACTCGGGCGTCTACCGCACGGTCGGCGAGAGCCTGGCGATCGTGGAGTCGCTCACCCGCGACGACCTCCACCGCGTGCTCGAAACCTGGCCACTCGACGCCCCCGCCGCCACGGTCGTCGCCGGGGATCTCGCGTAGGACACGCACGCGGCCTCGCGCAGCGTCCACGACGCTTCCACCCAACTGTCCGTGGCGGGCGATGCGTCGCGAGTGCCGGCCGTGACCGTCCGGTGGTTTCGTGCGTGCGAGGCGATTTGAGCACGCGCCATCGCCACGCCTATCGTTCCGCCCGCTTCCGCTCACGGGCCGACGAGGGCAACGATCGTGTCGCCGAAGATCGCCTCGCGATTCTCGCCCGGCTGCGAACGCCTGGAGAGGCGTCAGCCGCTCGCGGCGAACGTGGTGCTGGAGTGGAACGAGACCGCGTTGGCGACGATTCGGGTCGAGCGGACTCCACCGCCTCCGGCCTCGAGGGCGCTCGCGATCACCCACATCGCGATGTACGACGCGATCACCGCGATCGACCGCAGGTTCACGCCGTACCAGGTCGCCCTGGTCGCTTCACCGCTGACGAGTCGCGAGGCGGCGGTGGCGAGCGCGGCGCACCGCGCGCTCACGGCGCTCTTTCCCGCCCACCAGGCGGCCTTCGACCGGCAACTCACGAGCAGCCTCGCCGCCGTGCCGGATGGAGTCGCCGAGACGCTGGGCGTGGCCCTCGGCGTTCGAGCGGCGAACGCGATCCTGGCCGCCCGTGCCGACGACGGCTGGAACGACACGGTCGTCCATCAGCCCACGCCGCTTCCCGGCCACTGGCAGCCGACGCCGCCGGCCAACGCCCCGTCGCTCCTGCCCCACTGGGGCAACGTGCGGCCCTTCGCGATGTCGAACCTCGCCCGGTTTACACCGCGCGCGGTTCCCGCGCTGACCAGCGCGAAGTACGCCGCGGAGTTCCGGGAAGTGAAGAGCCTGGGGGCGGCCGACAGCACCACGCGCACCGCGGACCAGACAGCCAGCGCGCGTTTTTGGAGCAACGGGGCCGGCACGGCGACACCGCCGGGCCACCTCAACACCCTCGCCGCGCTCACCGCGACCGCCCGACGGCTGACGGTTTCGGAGTCCGCCCGACTCTTCGCGATGTTCAACGTCGCACTCGCCGACGCCGCCATCATGGCCTGGAACGCGAAGTATGCGACCGACTCCTGGCGGCCGGTCACGGCGATCCGTGCCGCGGACACCGACGGCAATCCCCGCACGATCGCCGATCCGACCTGGACGCCGCTGTTGGCCACACCGCCGTTTCCGTCGTACGTCTCCGGGCACGCGTCGTTCAGCGGCGCGGCGGCCGCGGTGCTGAAGTCCTACTTCCGCTCCGACTCCTTTCGCTTCACGCTGCCATCCGAAGACCCGGCGATCGCGGCGCGGTCGTTCACCTCGTTCTCTCAGGCGGCCCGCGAGTCGGCCGACAGCCGCCTCTACGGCGGCATCCACTGGCGGTCGGACAATGCCGACGGGCTCGCGGCCGGCCGCAGGATCGGCAACCACGTGTTCGCCACGCTCTTGCGACCTCTCGATCGGCGGCCGCCCGCCGGTCATCTCTTCGGCCGCCTCGCCGCGAGCCCGGAGGGCCTGCGGTTCCCCGCGGCGCCGCTGACGACCTCGCCTTTGCCGGCGGGCTGAGCCGGTTCCGCGCTCGCGCTTCCGCCCCGCGTTGGCCTCGGGCATAATTCGATTTCGTCCCGTCCCGTCGAATGACCCGCATGGCCCCGCTCTTCGCCAACCGCTGGCTCACCGCCCTGCCGCCGATCTGGCTGGTGGGCACGGGCGCCCTCGTCGCGCTGCTGCTGGCGCTGGCCGTGTACGCGATCCTCACGGTCGTCCGTCCGCGTGCGGCCGCGGAACTCCGCGTGGCGCTGCGGGACGGTTTTCTCGGCCCGCTCGGCTGGCTGCTCGTCGTCTACGCGGCCGTGGCCGTGGCGTTCACGCCGCTGGTGCCCGTCGGCCAGATGGCCCGCTCGCTCGTGCGAATGACGTCGGCCGACGAGGCCTCCGTGTCGGTGTCGGTGCCTCCCGGGGGCCAGCCGGTCGAGATTCCCCTCGAGCTGCGGCCGCAGGAGCTGCAGTCGCTCGACATCGTTGCCGACGCGCCGTTGCTCGTGAAGACGCAGCAGCCGATCGCCGGCTTCGCGATGGAGAAGGTTCCCGACATCGACCTCGATGCCGGGAAGCCGTACGAGTGGCGGCGGGCCGAAGGGGCCACCAACCCGTTCCTCGGCCAGCGGGCCAAGCTGGAGGCGGTGAACGCCGGGAGCGCGCCGGCGAACCTCACCGTTCGCTGGCAGCTCGCCCCCGAGTTTCCGCAGACGGCCGTGCTGCCCTGGACGATCGTGTCGCTGCTGGCGATCGGCGGAGCCTACGCCGTGTTCCGGCTCGGCGCCCCGCGGATCGCCGCCATCGCCTCGGCCACCACGAAGGAGGCGATCGGCCAGCCGGTCTTCACCGTGGCCCTGGTGGCGGGGGCGGTGCTGCTCGTGGCGTTCATCGTGATCCCGTACAACACGTTCGGCGAAGACGTGAAGATGCTCAAGGACAGCGGCCTCACGCTCACGAAGGTGCTGGCCCTGCTCGTCGTCGTCTGGACGGCGAGCATCGCCGTGGCCGACGAGATCGAGGGCCGCACGGCCCTGACGGTGCTCTCGAAGCCGCTCCGCCGCTGGCAGTTCGTGCTCGGCAAGTTCGCCGGCCTCGTGCTCGTGGCCCTGCTCGTGTTCCTCATTCTCGGCGGCGTGCTCATGGCCACCACGAGCCTGAAGGTGATCTACGACGCCCGTGAGGGGGCGAAGGTCGATCCGGTGTGGAAGGAATGCGCCGACGAGATGATCACCGTCGTGCCGGGGCTCGTGCTGTCGTTTCTGGAGACCGTGCTGATGGCGGCGGTGAGCCTGGCCGTCTCGACCCGGCTCGGCATGGTGCCCAACCTGATCGTCTGCTTCGCGATCTATTCGCTCGGTCACCTCGTGCCGCTGCTCGTGCAGTCGAGCGTGGGCAAGTTCGCGATCGTGCGGTTCGTGGGGCAGCTCTTCGCCACGATCCTGCCGGTGCTCGATCACTTCACGATCGAGGCCGCCGTGATCGGCGGCGTGGCCGTGCCCTGGGGCTACCTCGCCTGGGCCGCCCTCTACGCGGCCCTCTACTCCGCGGCCGCGCTCCTGGTCGCCCTGCTCCTCTTCCAAGACCGCGACCTGGCCTGAGCTGGCGGCGTGTTCAGCGAACGAAGCCGGTGCGGGCCGTCACCCCCACCATGCCGTCGGCGGTGGACGTGCCCGGCAGCGCATACCAGCCCGTCTCCTCGTTGCGGAGCGCCCGGGCCTCGGCCTGGCCGTCGATGAAAAACAGCATGCCCCGCCCCAGTCGCCGCTCGATCCGCGGGCCGAGTTCGATGCCGAGCACGCCCGTTTCAGCACGACGACCGACGAGCGTGCGAAATTCAATGCCCTCGCTGCCCGCCTCGTGCTCCGCCTTCAGGCCGATGCGTCCGGTCCAATCGGCCCGCCCCTCCTGAACGGACAGCGGGTCGGTCTGCAGCCCGGCCGCCACGTCGAAGGCATCGATCCTGGAGCGGACCTCCGCGGCCAGCGGCAGCAGCATCGCGTCGCCCTTGCCCGACGGTCCGCGGACCCGGAGGTCGAGCGGTGGAATACCGTCCCGCCACGCCTCGGTAGGCCGACCCGTGGTGGTATTCGTCTCACGGAGCGCGGCTGCGACCGACTCCCCACCGGAGAAGCCTTCGAGGCCGAGGCCCTCGAACACGACCGGCGGCGGCTGGGTGGGCACTTCGGCCGCGCCAACGCACGGGTTCAGCAGCGCAGCCGCGAACACGCAGGCGAATCGGATACGGCAATTCGATGGAGTCAAAATCATGAAGCGGCCCAAGGCTCCTCGAGCGTTTGCCGACCCCCTCGCCTTCCCTGCTTCAGGTCGGCGGTCCGGCGCCACGGACTTTGCCTCGCCGCACGCGATGGCGGCGACTCTGCGGGCTCAGCCGGTTTTGCGGCGTGGGGCCAGCGGGATCGTGGCGGTTGCGGCGACTCTCGGCCTGCCGCCAGCGAGGCTCACGCTCTCGGCCGCCTCCAGCACGCGGGCCGCGATCTCGAGGGCCGCGGCCCCGGCGGCCGCAGTGACGAGCGGCTGACCCCCGGTGCGAATCGCGCCCAGGAAGTCGTCGTGCTCCGCCGCGATCGCGTTGGCGTCGGCCACGACGAGCGTCTCGAACGGAAGGATGTCGGCGAAGAACCGGTCTTTCATCGCGGTGCGCTCGGCAGGGGGCACCTTGGCCGCCGAGAACGTGCCCGCCCGCACCGCGGGGGATGCCGAGAGCACCGACACGCTCTTGGCGTTGAAGTCGAGCGACACGATGCCGTCGGCCGTCCACATCGAGAGCGTGCGGGTGAGCACCGGATTGATCCGCGAAGCGGTGAGGTCGGCCACGAGTCCCGAAGAGAACGTGAGCCGGGCCCGCATCGCGTCTTCGTGGCCGCCGGTGGCCAGGATGCCACGGGCCTCGACCCGCTCGAGCCTTCCGGGCTCGAGCGAGAGCACGAGGTCGATGTCGTGGATCATGAGGTCGTGGACGACGCCCACGTCGAGCGACCGGAACGTGAACGGCGCGAGCCGGCAAGCCTCGAGCACCCGTACGTCGCGGGCCCGTCGGGCCGCCTCGCGCCAGGCTGGATTGAACCGCTCCACGTGGCCCACGGCCACGACGCGACCATGCCGCCGTGCCGCGATCACGATCGCCCTGGCGTCCTCCACGGTCGCGGCGATCGGCTTCTCCACGAGGAGATCGATCCCCGCCTCGAGCAGCGGCAGCGAGACGGCCGCATGCAGCCCGGTCGGGGCGGCCACCACCACCGCATCGACGAGGCCGGGCAGTTCGGCGGGGTCGGCGATCGCCCGGCAGCCGTGGGCCGCGGCCACGCGGCTTCGCGACTCATCGACGGGATCGACCACCGCCACGAGCTCCACGTCGGGCCGCGCCGCCAGCAGCCGCGCGTGAATCGCGCCCAGGTGCCCGCAGCCCACCACCGCCATCCGTGTCGCGCTCATGCCGCCCTCCTGCGTTCGCGTGCCCGGCCGTGCCGCCCATCCTGCTGGTGGCCGAAGAAGTCGAGCAGGTGCATCACCTGCGGACCGAGCATGCCTTGTGACTTGAGAATCTCTCGCGCGGGCTCCAGGCCGACCTTGGCCCGATAGAGGAGCCGGTGGGCCTCGGCGATCGAATCGATCGTGGCCGCATCGAAGCCGCCCCGCTTCAGCGCCACGACGTTGATGCACCGCGGCCGGGCCGGAGCCCCCTCGCAGAGCATGAACGGCGGCACGTCGTGCAGCACCCGCGACAGGCCGGCCACGAACGACCAGCCGCCGACCGTCGCCCAGTGGTGCACGGCCACGGCCCCGGAGAGCGACGCCCGCGAGTGCACCCGCACGTGGCCACCGAGGAGCGTGCCGTTGGCGATGATCACATGATCGCCGATCCGGCAATCGTGGGCCACGTGGCAGTTGGCCATCAGGAAATTCGCATTGCCGACCGACGTCACGCCCGCCTCCTTCTCGGAGGCCCGATTGATCGTCACGCCCTCGCGGATCACGTTGTCGTCGCCGACCTCGACGCTCGTCGCGGTGCCGCGATAGCTCACGTCCTGCGGCTCGCCACCGATCACGCAATTGGGAAAGATGCGGTTCCGCTCGCCGATCCGCACCACGCCCATGATCGTGACGTGGTTTTCCAGGATCGTGCCGCGACCGATCACTGCGCCGGCGGAGATCACGCAGTGCGGCCCCACCCGCACGCCCGCCGCGAGCCGCGCGCCCGGCTCCACGACCGCCGTGGGATGCACCACGGGCTGCGGGATGCAGCCGGAAGCATCGTCGTCATGAGTGCCGTCGTGCGTCACGCCGCGTCAGGCCGAGGCCCGCCTCCCGGACGACGCCGCCAACCTCGAAGCCAACTCGGCATTGAGCCGGTGCCCGCTGCGGCACGCCCGCACATGGGCGTGAATCGGCCGCCCGGCCAGCGCCAGATCACCGACGAGATCGAGCACCTTGTGCCGCACGCACTCGTCGGGCCACCGCAGTTCGTTGTCGATCGGTCCGTCGGGGCCGAACACGAGGAGATCCTTGCACGTGGCCCCCGGACAGAGGCCCGCCTGACGGAGCCTGTCGGCCTCGTCGGCCGAAATGAACGTGCGAGCGCCGGCGAGGCCATCGCGATAGGCATCGGGCGTGAGCCGAAAGGCGAGCTGCTGCCGCCCGATCGGCCCGCTGCCGTAATCGAGCTCGTATTCGACGGAGAGCCCCGGATGCCGCGGCGGCCCCGCCTCGATCCACGACTCGTCATCGCCCACGCGAACGACCTCGTCGACGACGATCGGCTCGGTCGGCGCTCCGAGATCCTCGACGCCCACCGAGTCGATCGCCTCGACGAACGCCCGAGACGATCCGTCGAGCCCGGGCATCTCCTCCGCGGAAACCCGCACGACGCAGCAGTCGACGCCCAGGCCGGCCAGGGCGCTCATCAGGTGCTCGACCATCTGCACCTGCACGCCCCCCATCGCCAGTGTCGTTCGCTGCACGGCATCCACACGATTTTCCACGCTGGCCGAGATCCTCACGGGCGACCCTCGATCACTCCTGACGAACACGATCCCCGTGCCGGCCGGCGCCGGGATCAGCTCGACCACGTTGCCGCAGCCGCTCCAATACCCGACACCGGACACCGACACCGCCCGGCGAATCGTGTGCTGCGTGCTCGCCCGCATGAACTCCACGCCTCAGGAATCGATCTCAGGACACCCGCCACAGGAGGCGATCAGCGAACCGGCCGCGCCGGTGGCTGCCCCGCCACGGCGGCGCCGTTGAGCATCTTGAGGACGTCGGGCGTGATGTCGATCTGGGGATCGTAGTAGACGATGGGCTTGGTGATGCTGCCGAGGATCCGATTGCGATCGGACGAGTCGACCGGGTCGCCGTCGAACCGGTGCACCACGGCGATGCCGTGCTCACGGGCGAACTGGCTGACGGCCCGCTCGATCTCGTTGTAGACCTGCAGGTAGACCTTGGCCTCGCGATCCATGAAGTCCTTCTTCTGGAGCTGGGCATTGACGCTGAAGTCGCCCTGCGCCTTGGCCACCTCGGCCTCGAGCTTCTTGTACTCGGGGGTGCCGACGTTGAAGCCCTTGAGCTGCTCCATCAGCCCGTTGATCCGGTCGCGCTCGGCCTTGAGGCCGTTTTCCGCGGCCATCACCTCGTCCTTCATCTTGTCCATGGCCTGCTTGAAGCGGGCATGGTTCTTGAAGATGTAGCCGACGTCGATCACGGCCACGTGGGCGGCGGGCGTCGCGGGCCGGGCCGGAGCCGCGGCGGGGGCGGGAGCCTGTGCCGACGCGAACTGCTGCGACAGCACCAGGGCGGCGACGATGGCAAAAACGGGCAGATGCCTCTTCACGGGTAGCACTCCTTGCTCGCGGGTCGATTCATCCGCACCCGCATGGCCGGGCGACCATGCTGCGGCCGTCCGAGGCCGCGAGAAGTGCGGAAG
>CAZXIG010000013.1:0-24225 GCA_964640405.1 uncultured Candidatus Kuenenia sp. | reverse complement strand
CGCCTGGGGGCTTGTATGAGAAGGGACATCCCCCGGCTCGCCTGGGGGCTTGTATGAGAAGGGACGGCGGTCATAAAAGCCCCATGCCTATAAAAGCCCCCATGCGCAAGCAGGGGGATAGTGCGGCATCCATCCCGAAGCGGCCCACATCATCCCCCGGCTTGCGCCTGGGGGCTTGTATGAGAAGGGACATCCCCCGGCTCGCCTGGGGGCTCGGATGAAAGAGGGACGGACTGACGAATCCGGGGCGTTTGAGGTATCCTCACGGGACTCCGCCGGCCCATCGGTCTGGCTCCCCACCACGCTCACGGAACCCCCCCATGCACGATCACAACCCGTCCGACCCCTGGGCATCACTGGCTGAATCGCTCGGCGTCGGTCCCTCGGGTGACGCGGCCCCGAAGCCTCCGGCGGCCCCCAAGCCTGCGAGCCCGCCGCGCACCGAGCGCCGGCCGGCCCGCCCCGCGGCCGGCCCCAAGGGCGATTGGGACTCCCTGGCCTCCGAACTCGGGATCGGCGGCACGGAGCCTGCCCCCGTGCGGCCACGGCCGGTCGAGCGGCCGCCGGTGCACACCGAGGAACGCAGCGACCGATTCGAGGACCGGGCCGAGACGCCGCGGCCGATGGCGGACCGCGAACTGGAACGTGCTCCGCGGGCCGACGGCGAACACGGCGAGGAAGATCGCCCGCGCGGCCGACGCCGCCGCGGCCGACGCGGTGGCCGCGGTCGCCGGGAGCGGGAGCACTCCGCCGACCGTCGCGTCGAAGGCGGCGACCGCCCCGAGACCGAGGCCCGCCGCGCCGAGCCATTCGCCGACGACGATGGATTCACGCGGGCTGCCGAGGACCGCGACCGCGAGCCAATCGGCGATCGCGATTCGGAACCGCTGCGCGAGCCCCGAGAGCCGCGGGCAGCGGATGCCGACGCGGGTGAAGACGGCGATCGCGCGCCCCGCCGGCGCCGGCGCGGCCGCCGCGGCGGGCGGGGCCGTGGCCGTGGCGAGCGCAGCGAGTCCGGCGCGGAACGCGGCCGCTCCGAGCGGGAGCCGGTCAGCGTTGACGACAGCCTCGACCACGAACCGCTGCCGACTTCCTACGGCATGCGGCCGACGACGAGCCGTGCCGACGAGGCGGCGACCGACCGGGATCGACCGGCGGGAGCCCGTGGCGAGCCCCGCGACGACGAGGGCTCGGGCGGCACCCGTGGCCGCCGGCGCCGGCGGCGACGCCGTGGGTCGGAAGGCCGGGCCACGAGCGGTGAATCGCGTGGCGAAGCCCGGCCCGCCGGCACGGCCCGCGAGGGTGGTGCGTCTTCCCGCGAGGGTCGCCGCGACCGGCGGCGGCGCGGCCGCGGGGAAGGCGAACAGCGGTCATCTGGCTTCTCGCGTGGTCGCCGCGGCGACTTCGCCCCGGTGGCGGGCGGTTACGACGAGGACGACGAGGGGCTCGAGTTTCTCGGCGTCGAGGAGGCCGTCCGCGAGCCGGGCCGCCGCGAGACCCGGCCGGAAGACGACGACGTGCTGGCCGAGAGCGGCCTCACGAGCGTGCTCGACGTGCCGAGCTGGGTGGAGGCCATCGGCATCGTGATCGCCGGCAACCTCGACGCCCGCAACCGGTCCGGACGCCAAGACGGCGGCCGCGGTCGGTGACGGTCACTTCAACGAGATCGTGCGGGCGAGCGGCCGCAGGATTTGCTCGGTGACGCACGTGTCGACCACCTCGCGGGCGAGCGTGGTCAGCCGGTCGAGCGCGTCGACGTAGCTCGTGTTCGGGTCGAGACTGCCGTACTGCCGGGCCGTCACGTAGACGCTCAGCTGCTCCTCGTTGAACTCGCCGGTCCGCACCTGGAAGGCATTGGTCCGTGTCTCGGTGCTGACACGAACCTGGGTTCGGCAGTCTTCATCGAGGCTGATCGTCAGCGACGGCTCGTAGTTGATCACCCGGCCGCCGGGAAGGTCGCCCACCCGCTCGAACGCCGCCCCGACGCCCAGGGCCTCGGCCAGCAGGGCGTTGTGGTTGCCGCGGTAGGCGAAGTCGAAGCCGAAGAGCACGTCGAGCGCCTCGCAGTCGAGCGGGCTCACCGAGAGGTAGGCCGGCGCGAGATCGAGCACCAATCGATGTTGGTCGAGGGCCGCCTCGAGCGACGCCGGGTTCACCTGGCCCGAGCAGAGCCGCTTGGCCTCGACGGCAGCCCAGCGGTAGCGGCCCTGGTCCTTGTCCTCTTCGAGCACGTAGTCCCGCTTGTCGCGGCAGTAGAACTTCCGCATCGACGGATAGTGCTTCTGCACCCGCTCGAAGTATTGGAGAATGGTCTCCCGATGCGACGGCAGCTCCATCTCGGTCGCGAGGTTGACGTTGACGTAGAAGTCGTCGGCCAGCGACGCGTAGGGCGACATGCAAAAATCCCCGGGAACGCGGAAAATTCGAGTATAAACCCGTTTTTTGACGGCTGTCAAAACGCCCGCAAAGTCGCATCACTGGCATTTCGAATCTCAAGGAGCATACTAAGGGCTCCTGCCAAGGCCTCCGCGATGGCGACCGACACCCACTCCAACGCGATCCCAGCCGATCGGCTCTCGATCGAGCAGCGAAAGGACGGCACCTTGGTCGTGCGGGTGCGGTCCGAAGACAGCCGGCTTCCCGACGCCGTCTTCTCCTTCCGCTGCGGCGACCCGCAGCACGCCTACTGGCTCAGCCGGCTCCACGAATTCACCGGAAGCTAGCCGATCTCTCGCTCACTCGTCGCGGGAGCTGGCGATCAGCGAGATGAACTCGCGGTTGCTCTTGAACTTCGCCAGCTGCTTCGTGAGCTGCTCCATCGCATCGACGTGATGCATGCTGGACAGCGTCCGCCGCAGCATGTTGACGGCATGCAGCGTGTTGGGGTCGAGCAGCTTCTCCTCGCGCCGGGTGCCCGACTGGGAGATGTCGATGGACGGCCACACCCGCCGGTCGGCGAGCTTGCGGTCGAGCACCAGCTCCATGTTGCCCGTGCCCTTGAACTCCTGAAAGATCAGCTCGTCCATCCGGCTGCCCGTGTCGACCAGGGCGGTCGCCACGATCGTCAGCGAGCCCCCTTCCTCGAACACGCGGGCCGTGGCGAAGAGCTTCTTCGGGATGTCGAGAGCCTTGATGTCGACGCCGCCGCTCATCGTGCGGCCGGTGTTGCCCACCCACTTGTTGAAGGCCCGGGCCATACGGGTGATCGAGTCCATGAGCAGGAACACGTCCTTGCCCGTCTCGGCCATTCGCTTGCACCGCTCGACGACGAGCTGTGAGAGCCGCACGTGGCTTTCGACGTCGCAGTCGAGGCTGCTGGCAAGCACCTCGCCCTTCACCGTCCGCCGCATGTCGGTCACCTCCTCGGGCCGCTCGTCGATGAGCAGCATCACGAGGTGAAGCTCCGGATGATTGGTCGAGACGGCCTGCGACACCTGCTGCAGGAGCACCGTCTTGCCGGTTCGCGGCGGCGCCACGATGAGGGCCCGCTGCCCCTTGCCGAGCGGCGTGAGCAGATCCATCACCCGGGTGGTGATCGGCTGCTGGCCGGTTTCGAGCCGGAGCCAGGTTTCGGGGTTGATCGGCGTGAGCTGATCGAACGTCTTCACGTTCGCGTAGTCGTCCGGAGGCATGCCCTCCACCGACTCGATCTCCCGAACACGCGGCCCCTGCTGCCGTCGCCCCGGCTGGACGAGGGCCTTGATGAACACCCCCTCCCGCAGCCGGTAACGGTCGATCATCGCGGCGGGCACGAAGGGATCGGTTCGCTCGCGGTTGTAGTTGGTGTCGGGGCTGCGCAGGAAGCCGTAGCCGTTGGGGTGCATTTCGAGCACGCCGCTGCCCGGCTCCAGCGGGATCGGCTCGCCGTTTTCAGTCACCTCGGGCTCGAGTTCGGGCGGACGCATGCCCTCGCTGTCCATGCCCACGGCGCCGGCGCCTGCCGGAGGGGGACCGCCGCCACCGCCGCGACGAAACCGTCCGCGCCGCCGGCCGCCGTAGCCGCCTCCACCCCCCTGATATCCCTGCCCCTGGCCACCGGCGGGAAATCCGCCCTGCCCTCCTTGGCCGCCAAAACCGCCCTGACGGCCCCTCGATCGCCTCCGCTTCGACATGAATCCAGCACCAACCTTCGAGAATGAACCAGGCACGCCCGCACGCTGCGGGCAGATTTGCACATTTGCCGCCGGAAGCAGTGGCCGGAGAACCGCGAACCCGTGAGCGAGGCCCCCGGAAGGACACACCGCCGATCGGGATCTGGAAAACCGGACGCCGTTTGACGGACGGCATCAACAGGACAGGATCACGCGCTCGGATCGTGAACAGGCGGCCGCTTTTGGCCACATCCTGGTAGCTCCCAGCCACCAGCCACACGAACCTCAGATTCTTCGAGCCGCGACCCGCCTCAAAATCGACTGAGACGAAAAACTGCGACGAAGCCAAGCCGCGAAGACGTGAGGTTTCGCGGAGTCGTCTTCCTAACGACTGCAGTGAGTATCTCGCCGCCCTCCGGGATTGTCAAGCGCCGGAAGGCCGGGGCTGTGCGGCCGGCTCGCAGTCCTGGCAAAGCGGAGCAAATGGGGGCCCTGGCCTGCACAAAAAGCGGCCGAAACCCATTTTTTCGATGCGATTCCTGCGACCGCTCCAACCGATACAGAACGTCGGAAGGTTCCGCGCGGACGCGTGTCCGGGGCGTCTTCCGCTCGCTTCGAGGCCCCGCGATGTTTCGCTTTCATCCGGTTCCGCGTGCCTGCCTGCCGCTCCGTGCGGCCTGTCTCTTGGCGGCTCTGGTCGCCTGTCCGCTCTCAACCGCCCAAGCGGCCGTGAAATGGCATCCCGATCTCGCCACAGCCAAGGCGGCAGCTACCGCCAGCGACCGCCCGGTGCTCGCCGTATTCACGGCCAACTGGACGGCATCCGCCGGCGCGACGGAATTTGGCGTGCTCGCGAGCCCGGAGGCGGAGGCACTCGTCTCGGCCTGCTTCGAACCGGTCAGAATCGACGTCGATGCCCATCCGGACCTCACCAAGCAACTCGGTGTGTCGCACGTGCCGAGCGTGTGCATCATCGCGGCCGACGAAGCCGTGCTGGCCCGGTTCGAACTGCCCGCGTCCACCCCCGAATTCGTGGCCGCGGCCGCGAAGGCCGCCCAAGCGGCGGCTGCCCACCGCTCGACCGCGACCGATCAGTCCGACCTGCGGATTCGGGTGAGTCCCGCGGGCGAGCCCGATCGTGGCAACGCATTCGCAACTCCGGCGGGTGCTGCGGCGCCGGCGACCGCCACTGCCGCTCCGGGCTCGATCTCGCTGGTGACGGCGAAGGTCCGTGAACTCTCCGACTTCGCCAACGAAACGCCGCCCGATTCGGGCAGCCGATTCCAGCCCGTTGCGGCCCCCGCCGTGGCGACCCCGCCGCAGCAACAGGTTGCCGTCGCGCCGCCCGCTGCGACGCCATACCCTGACCAGGCGTTCTCGCAGTCGCCAGCCGGATGGCGCACAGAAACGGCCGCTGCACCGCTCTCCCAGGTCGCACCGCAGCCCGCGAACCGGCCGACGCTCGAGCCCGCCGCTCCGTCGACGGCCCAGGCTGCCGCCACGGCCCCCGCCACTCCGTGGATGAATTCTCCGCCCACTGCGGCTGGCGCGGCAGCTGCGTCCGCTGCACCCGCTGCGACGGCCGGAGCCCTGCCCGCTCCGGCGACCCCGACGCTGCCGAACACGGCCGCCCCGGCGGAGCCACCGAAGAGCATGCAGTCCCAGTTCCTGGCGGCGCTCCAGAAGCCGTTCACGTTCTGGCAGAAGTCGCCCGAGATTCCGAAGCCGTCCGCGGCGGCGACGGCCGCCGCCCCGCCGACGATGCCACCGGCCAGGCCGCTCGCCCCGGGCGCCGTTCCGGGGGCCACGGCAACCGCATCGGCCGCTCCGGAAGCGTCCGACGCCTACGGTTCGATGCCACTGGGCCTCGAAGGCTATTGCCCGGTCACCCTCGCCGAAAAGGGCCAGTGGACCGAGGGCCGCGCCCAGTGGGGCGCCCGCCATCGCGGCCGCACCTATCTCTTCGCCGGCGAGGACCAGCAGCGGGCGTTCCTGGCCGATCCCGATCGCTACGCTCCGGCCCTGTCGGGCGACGACCCAGTGCTCGCCTTCGAGTCGGGCTCGAGTTCGCCCGGCCAGCGCCGGTATGGCGTGACCTACCAGTCGCGGATGTACCTCTTCTCGTCGCCCGAGACCCGCAGCCGGTTCGCCGCCGACCCGACCCGCTACGCGGGCCGCGTCGCCCTCGCCGAAGCGCCCACCCGTTCGACCACGGGCACGATCCTGCGATAGCTATCGCGTCCAGCCAAGGCTGCGGCGGACGGCCTCGTTCCATGCCGCCCGCAGTCGCTCGCGGGTGACGGCCGCCATGCGCGGCTCGAATGTCCGCTCCACACGCCGGGCCGCGGCCACGTCGTCGGCCGACGCGTAGAAGCCCACGGCCAGACCGGCGAGCAGGGCCGCCCCCAGGGCCGTGGTTTCGACGACGGCAGGCCGCTCGACCGGGATGCCGAGCACGTCGGCCTGGATCTGCATGAGCAGGTCGTTGCCGCTCGCGCCGCCGTCCACGCGGAGCCGCTCGAGCCGTAGGCCTGCGTCCCGCTCCATGCAGTCGACCACGTCGGCGACCGACAGGGCAATCGCCTCGAGCGCCGCCCGCGCCACGTGGCCCCGGGTGGTGGCCCGCGACAGACCGATGATCAGGCCGCGGGCGTGCGGATCCCAATGGGGAGCGCCGAGCCCGGTGAGCGCTGGCACCACCACCACGCCGCCGCTGTCGGCCACGCCGGCCGCAAGCGGCTCGATGTCGCGGGCCTGGGCGACGAGGCCGAGGCCGTCCCGCAGCCAGCCCACGAGCGAGCCGGCCACGAACACGGAGCCCTCGAGGCAGTAGTGAGGCCCCGCCCCGAGCGGGCAGGCGAGCGTGGTCAAGAGCCCGTGCCGACTCTCCACGGCGCGGCCGCCCGTGGAGAAGAGCAGGAAGGCGCCGGTGCCGTAGGTGTTCTTGGCGGAGCCCGCCTTCACCACGCCCTGACCGAAGGCGGCGGCCTGCTGGTCGCCCGCGCAGCCGGCCACCGGGATCGCCGCGCCCAAGAGCGCCGGGTCGGTCTCGCCGAACGGACCGCTCGAAGGCCGCACCTCCGGGAGGATGCACCGCGGGATGTCGAAGAGTCGGCAGAGGTCGTCGCTCCACTCGAGGCGATGAATGTCGAAGAGGAGCGTGCGGCTCGCGTTGGTGACGTCGGTCGCATGCACGCGGCCGCCGGTGAGCCGCCAGATGAGGAACGAGTCGACCGTGCCGAAGAGGATCTCGCCGGCTTCGCACCGCTCGCGCAGGCCGGGGATCGTCTCGAGCAGGTGCGCGATCTTCGTGGCGGAGAAGTAGGGATCGAGGAGCAGGCCCGTCCGCCGGCGAACGTCATCCTCCACCCCGGTCGCCCGCAACCGGGCGCAGATCGGCGCCGACACGCGGCTCTGCCACACGATGGCCGGAGCGACCGGGCGGCCCGTGGCCCGTTCCCAGAGGATCGTCGTCTCCCGCTGGTTGGTGACGCCGATCGCAGCCACCCGACTCGGCGAGGTGCCGGTCGACTCGAGCACCCGGCGGGCGCAGGAGAGCTGCGACTGCCAGATGTCTTCGGGGGCGTGCTCGACGATGCCGGGGTCGCCCCCCGGGGAATCGCCGGCCGCGGCTCGGGCATGCTGGGGAAACTCCTGCTGAGCCACCCCCAGCGGCGTGCCACGGCGATCGAACAGGATCGCCCGGCTCGACGTCGTGCCCTGATCGAGGGCAAGCACGCAGCTGGCATCGCCCCGCGCACAAGAATCGTTCATCGCAAATACCTCGGATGCGATCTAATCTCGGAGCCTTGGAGCTTTACATGTGGTATCGCGATCGTAGCCGACGCCTCGCGGTCCTGCCGTGCCTGGTCGCGGCCTGGGCGTGCGCAACCGCCAATGCCGAGCCTCGTGAGCGGCGTGGCGACGCACTCGCGGCCCTGCCCGTGCAGGCGATCTGGACCGACGTGCCGGTTCGCGACTGGGCGGCCCGGCTCACGACGACCGCCTCGGCGACCGGCGCCGCCGTGATCATCGATCTGCGGCTCGACCCGGCGGCGAAGATTTCGTGCGACTGCCGCGGCGAGCCGCTGGGAGACGTGGCCGAGCGGGTCGCCCGGTCGCTGAACGCCGCGGTGGACGTGCTCGAGTCGTCGATCCGAATCGTGCCGCAGGATCGTGTCGGGATCGCCGCTCGGGCCGAGATCGCGCGGCAGCGAGAGATCGACCGGCTTCCGATCGCACGCCGTCAGCCACTCGCTGGCCAGGCGGCCTGGAACTGGCCCGCCGGCGCGACGCCGCGTGAGCTCGTCACGTCCACAGCCCAGTCCGCCTCGCTCGAGATCGCAAACCTCGATGCCGTGCCCCACGATCACCTCCCCGCAATGGCTCTGCCTTCCCTCTCGCTCGCGGAGCGGCTCGACCTCCTGCTCGCGAGCTACGACCTCCGCGTGCAGTGGAGCGAGACCGGCGGTCGCATCGTGCCGATCGAGGCCGGACTCGAAGGCGTGGCGGCACCGGTCTCTCGTCGGCCCCGCCCCGCTCCGACACCCGCCACCGCCGCGGGGACACAGCGCTTCACGCTCCGGCTCGCCGCGCCATTCGAGGAAGCCATCTCGGCACTCGCCCCGCGGCTGGGTCTCGAAGCCGAGATCGATCACGACTCGCTCGCCGCCCGCGGTGTCCAGCCGGGCGAGATCATCCGCGTCGAGGTTCGCGACGCCACCCGTGACGAACTTCTCGACGCCCTCTGCGCCCCGCTCCGTCTCCGCTGGCAGGTCGAAGGCTCCCGCCTCATGATCGACGCCCCGGCACAGTAACGCGATCCGGCACGAAAAGCGGAGCCGTTCAGGGGTCGCGCGCAGCCGACGGTGAATTTTGACTGCCAGAGTTGACGGACCCCATCCATCGGGTTCGCATCGTCAAAATCCGCCGGCGGCGAGCACGTGCCCCTGAGCGGCGGTTTGGGCGAGTTGGCCCGGATCACTTAGCGGCCGGACCGTGAGCGGGCGGCGGCGAGATTGCGACGGGCGGCGTCCATCGAGGGCTCCCGCTTGAGCGCCTCCTCGTAGGAGTGCACGGCCTCGGTAAACCGCCCCTGCCGGGCCTGCGAAACGCCGCGGTTGAACCAGGCGCGGGCGTCACTCGGATCCTGGCGGATGGCTTGATTGAAGTCGAACTCCGCCTTGCGCGGCTCGCCGGCGGTGAGGTAGGCCAGACCGCGGTTGAGATAGCCCAGAGCGAACGTGCGGTCGCGACGGATCGACGACGCGTAGGCGTTGATGGCCTCGAGCGGCCGGTCGAGCTCGATGAGGGTCAGGCCCCGCCAGAGTTCGGGCCGCGGATCGTCGTAGCCGATGCCCGCGGCCTCCTCGAAGTCTTCCAGCGCGATGCCGAAGATTCCGAGGTGAAACCAGGCGATGCCGCGCCGCAGATACAGCTCCGGATTGTTCGGATCGACCGCAAGCCCCTTCGAGCAGGCGTCCACGGCCCCCTCGAAATCGCCGAGCCGGCGCGACACGACGCCGAGCGCGAGATACGCCATGACGTAGTTCGGGTCGGTCTTGATCGCCTCGCGAAGCTTGTCGCGGGCTTCCTCCAGCTTGCCTTGCCTGTCGAGAGCTTCCGCCTCGACGACGATCTTTTCCGCGGGCGAAGGCTCCCAACTCCCGGCGCCGGAATCGAGGCCGCCGTCCGCCGCGCCCGGCACGGCCCGCACGCGCTGCCTCGGTCGCTCGCCGCTTTCCGCTTCCGGAAATGGAACCGGAAGTGGAGTCGACCGCCGCGGAATGCCCGGTACGGTGGTCGCAGCCGGGGGTTTGGGCTTGGCGGCCGGCGACTGCTGCGTGTCGGCATCGTCGGTGTCGGGGAGCGGCTCGGCTGGAATCCGCGGGCGAGTCAGGTTCGGCGCCGTTTCTGCGGGCTGATTCGCGTCATCCGTTGCAGGCTTCTTCGGCTTGCCACCGAAGGGATTGAGTTCGTCGGCGAAGGGGTCGTCTTCGGCGGCCGCCGCGGCGTCGGGCTGTGCGAAAGCCCGCCCGGGAAGTGAGGCAGCACAGCAGGCCGCAAGCATCAGCACCAGCGCAGCGGCATGCCCGACCGTCCCGCAGAACAGCGGCTGATAGGAAATGGCGGTGAGCTGGAGGCGCGGCATGGCAATCCAATCATACCCCGAAAAATTCGTCGGATTCGCCGCTCCGGCTGCGGCCGGCCGTCACGGGCTTCCCGAGGCCCGACAATCAGTACGATCGTCACGTCGGGGGACCGGCCAGCAGACCACCCAGCCGCGAGCTGATTCCCTCGCGAATCTTGCCGGCAAACATGCCCACCATGCCCGGCAGCTCCAGACGCACGAGGATTTCCCGGTCGAGGATCTCGAGGTCGCTGCCGATCTCCATGCCCATCACGGTGAACGAGACATCGAGCTTGTCTTCCCCCTGCCACGTGGCCTCGATCTCGCCGACCTGATCGGCATATTCGTCACGAGCCTTCACGACGGCCCGGTCGAGCCGGCGGCGGACCTCGGACTTGTCGAGCCCGTGGGGGATTCGCACTTCAATCGGCTTCACGCTTCGGCTCCGGCAGGAGGAACGGGTTTGGCGACACCGAGCGATTCGGCCGCCTCGCACAGTGTAGCGGCCGCTCGCACCAGGCTTGGATCGACAACGCCCGTCCGGCCCCCGCGGCAGACGGCCCCGCGGAGGGCGACGACCTGGGCTCCGAGGTCGAGCGCTCGGGGAATGTCGTCGAAGGTGATCCGGCCGCCGGCCGCCACGACGAGACCCGCCCGGTGGGCGGCGGCAATCCAGCGGCCCGCAGCGGCGGCGATCTCGGGGGACAACAGGGCCGGGCCAGACTTGTCGCCCGTGTCGAACAGGAGCGTGCGACACCCGGCGGCGGCCGACGCGTCGATCAATTCCAGCGGCTCGGGAGACGAGGTTCGCCGCCAGTCGGCGTAGGCCACGGCGATCGGCTCGACGCCCGCCGGGAGCCCCCGCACGAACTCGAGAAATGCCCGCCGCCACTCTTCAATGGTCAGTCCAGCCGGGCCCGCCTTGGCGGCCGCGGGCGGCGGCGCTCCGGCGGCGACGATACGCGGCACGAGGTCGGCCGCGGCACCTCCCGCGCGGAGTTCGCCGCAGGCCATCGTCCAGGGCACCCGTCCCGCGGCGACGTGCCCGACAGCTGCAGCGATCTCGGCAGCGGCAGCACCGAGCGGGCCATGGCTCGGCTCCTTCACGTCGATGATCGACGCTCCGCCGGCCAGGGCGTCGCGGGCCTCGGCGGCAGTCCGCACGCTCACGAGCAGGCCCCGCCAGGAGGCACGGGGCCGGGCATCGGGCTGACCGCCGGCCGGCGCGATCGTCATGCCGGCAGCCCCGCGGCGGCCACCTCGCGCTTCGCCTCGAGCAGGCTCGCGCTGAGCGCCCGTGCGCGGTCCACGGAGAGCGGCTCGCACCACCGCCCATCGCACACGATGTGGCCGTCGATCCACGTGCCCCACGGGCTGAACGTGGGCCGCTGCCTCCAGTCGGTCGCCCGCTCCGCGAGCCGCACCACGATCGTGCCCACCCGCAGCGGCGGCAGGCCGGCGGCCGCCTCGAGCGGCTGCGATCCATGGAACACGCACTCGACGATCTCGAGCGGCACCTCGTGCACGGTGAAGGGGGCGAGCCGCGCGAGCAGCCGATCGCCGCGGCGGGCGAGCCGCGGCTGTGCGGCGGCGTACACGAAGATTCCGCCGACGGCGGCGATCACCGCCGCGAGGCCCGCGAGCAAGCCGCGTTCGAGTGGACCGGCCGCGGGCCGAACCGCCAGCATCACGAGCCCTCCGGCAACGAGGGCCGCCACTACCGCCCCCCCGAGCACGGGTCGGATATTTCCTCGCAGCCACACTACGGCACGCTCGCGGTCCATCACGCTTCCGAATCCAGGCTCGGCGACATACGATCTCGGCGTTTATCCGGCCCTCTCGGAACCGCGCCCATGCACGACACGCATCATGCAGTCCAAGACTCCCGTCCCACGCGGAGGGATCCCACGCTCTTCGGCATCGCCATCCTGCTCGCCGGCTACATCGTGGCGGCTCTCGCAGGCTGGCCACAACATGGTCGTGATTTGCTGGTCGCCGCACAAGCGGCCCACGGCGAGGCCCACGCCGCGGCGGAGCATGCAGGCGCCGCCCCGCCGCTGGCCACGGTGCTGCCGTTCGTGATCCTGCTGGCCGCGATCGCGATCCTGCCGCTCACGTCACGACTCTCCCATTGGTGGGAGCATAACTCCAGCAAACTCCTCGTCGCAGGGCTGCTCGCGGTCGTCACGCTGGCCTATTACACGTTCTTCCACCGCCATGCGGTCGACCTCCACTTCCCGAGTCATGCCGTGGCCGCCCCGGCCGCTGCCGGCCCCTCGTGGGGCGTCGCCGGCGCGGTGCTCGCCAACGCGCTGCTCTCGGAATACGTGCCGTTCATCGTGCTCTTGTTCGCGCTCTACTGCGTGACCGGTGGCGTGCGGATCGAGGGGGATCTCGAGGCCACGCCCACCGTCAACACCGCTTTCATCGGCGTCGGGGCCCTGGCGGCGAGCTTCATCGGCACCACGGGCGCCGCCATGCTGCTCGTCCGACCGTTGCTCGAGACCAACCGCGAGCGGAAGTACGTGGCCCACACGCTCGTGTTCTTCATCTTCGTCGTCTGCAACTGCGGCGGCTGCCTCCTGCCGATCGGCGATCCGCCGCTCTTTCTCGGCTACCTGCAGGGGGTGGACTTCCTCTGGACGCTTTCCCTATGGAAGCCGTGGCTGCTCGTCAACGGTCTCTTGCTCGCGATCTACTGGGCCTGGGACACGTTCTTCGCCCACCCCCATGAGTCGGCCCGCGACCTGGCCCGCGACGCCCGCATGGCCGGCGCCCTGAAGATCAGTGGCCTCTGGCCCAATGCTCTGCTCATGGTCGGCGTGATCGCGGCGGTCGCCCTGCTCGATCCCTCGAAGGCGTTTCCCGGCACGAACTGGCACCCCTGGATCTTCCTGCGGGAGGCGGTGCTGCTCGCCCTGGTCGGACTGTCGCTGCTGCTCGGCTCGCGGGAGGTGCGGCGCAAGAACGGCTTCACCTACGGCGCGATCCTCGAGGTCGCGGCCCTGTTCGTGGGCATCTTCATCTGCATGCAGCCCGCCCTCGCGATCCTCAACGAGCGGGGGGCGAGCCTCGGCATCGAATCGCCGCAGGCCTTCTTCTGGGCGACGGGCTCACTTTCGGCCGTGCTCGACAACGCGCCGACGTATCTCGTGTTTTTCAAGACGGCCCAGGTGATGCCCTCGGCGGGCGAGACGATGGCCGGCGTGGACGTGGCCCGACTGGCCGCGATCAGCCTCGGGGCCGTATTCTTGGGAGCGATGACCTACATCGGCAACGGCCCGAACTTCATGGTGAAGGCGATTGCCGAGCAGGCCGGCGTGAAGATGCCGAGCTTCTTCGGCTACATCCTCTACAGCCTCGGCGTCTTGCTGCCGGTGTTCCTGCTCATGTCCTTCCTGTTTTTCTGATGCACAACCGGCACACACGCCCCTCGTCGCCCCGCGGCCCAAGGGGCGATTTCGAAACCATCACCACCGATTCGCAGCTCCGCGAACTCGTGGACCGCCTCGCGGCCCATGCCCATGTCGCCTTCGACACGGAGTTCGTCTCGGAGCACACCTATCGCAGCCAGCTCTGCCTCGTGCAGGTGGCGGCGCCGGGCGTACTCGCGGTGATCGACACGTTCGCCGTCCGCGACCTCGAGCCCTTCTGGCGGCTCCTCGCCGAATCGGGACGGACGACCGTCGTGCACGCCGGCCGCGAGGAGATGGGCTTCATCCTCCATGCGATCAAGGCCCGGCCCGCGAAGCTGTTCGACGTGCAGGTGGCCGCCGGCCTCGTCGACCACGACTACCCGGCC
Organism: uncultured Candidatus Kuenenia sp.; assembly: GCA_964640405.1. GTDB lineage: Bacteria > Planctomycetota > Planctomycetia > Pirellulales > UBA1268 > QWPN01. The sequence continues at coordinate 10,202 of CAZXIG010000013.1, read as the reverse complement.
GGCTATGCGTCGATCGTCCGCCGGTTCCTCGATCTGCCGACCAACAAGGGGGAGACGCGAACCGACTGGCGGCAGCGGCCCCTCTCCCCTGCCCAACTCGAATACGCCGTGGACGACGTCCGCCACCTCGAAGAACTCTGGCAGACGCTTCAATGCCAGCTCGAAAAGCTCGGCCGCGTGGCCTGGATGGACGAGGAGATGGCCACCTGGCAGGACGACGTCGAGGAGTCGTTCGTGCGGAAGCGGTGGCGGCGGGTGTCGGGGATGAACGGGCTCTCGCGGCGCGAGCTCGCCATCGCCCGCGAGGTCTGGCACTGGCGCGACGCCCTCGCCGAGGAGCGCGACATGCCGCCGCGACGGGTGCTCCGCGACGACCTGCTCGTCGAGCTCGCCAAGCGGAAGAGCGCCAACGAGCAGCAGATCTCGGCGATCCGTGGCATGCAGCGATCAGACCTGCGGCACATCCTCAAGAGCCTCTCGGCCGCGATCGAGCGCGGGCTGGAACTGCCCGACGACGAGTGCCCCGGTGGCGAACGACACCGCACGCCTCCGCCGCAGCTCGCCGTGCTCGGGCAGTTTCTAGCCACGGCGATCGCGGGCCTCTGCCGGCAAATGCACCTGGCGCCGGCGCTCGTGGGCACGTCGTCCGACATGCGAGACCTGCTCGCCCACAAGCTGGGCTACTTCGACGAGGAGCAGCCGCCGGTGCTCGCGTCGGGCTGGCGGGCCGGCGTGGTGGGCGACGTCGTGGACGACCTGCTCGCGGGCAAGGCATCGCTCCGCATCGGCAACATCCGCTCCCACGACCCGCTCGTCATCGACCGTCACGGCTGACCGGCGGCGCGTGCCCTTCCTGCAACGGCCGCGCGGGGTTCTCGGAACGCGAGGCTCGTGGACGGTCCGGTCTCGTGGTGAGCCGGTCCCGGGGCCCGATGGCTCACTGAGCGCGGATGTCGACGCTACACTGCTCGCATGAACGGCCTGCGGCATCGCAACCTGCTCGTCTGCTCATCGTCCCTGCCGCGGCCCGACGGCGCGAGCGACTCACGGCGGCTGTTCCGCTTCGTGGCGTTCCTGCGTGCGGCCGGCTGTGGCGTGACCTGCGTGGCGGAGCCCGCGCAGGATCTCGAGGCCTGCGCCGGTCCGCTCACCGACGTCGGCGCGAAGGTCGTCGTGGGCCACGACGAGCATCTGGAGCGGCTTGCACGGGCCGAGCACTTCGATTGGGCGCTGCTCGGCAACTGGAACATCGCCAGGCCGCTCGTCGCCCTCCTGAGGGCCGCGGCGCCCGCCACGAGAATCGTGATCGATTCCGGCACGCCCCACTTGCTGCAAACCGCGCTGCGCAGCCTCCAGGAGACCGACGGCCGGCTCGGTGAGGCGTATGCGAGCGACGCGGTCCGCGAACTCGCGGCCTACGCCGCGGCCGACGCCGTGCTCACCGCGTCGCGGCAGGAGGCCCGGCTGATCGGCGACCTCATCGGAGACCGGCGGCGGACCTTCACCGTGCCCGACTCGGACGATCTCGCGGCGTCGCCGTTCCCGTTCCGTCGGCGCCGCGGGATGCTCTTCGTGGGCGATTTCGCGCACCGACGGAATGCCGACGCACTCGCCTATCTCTGCGACGAGATCCTCCCGCATGTCGACCCCGCGCTGCTCGCGGACGAACCGCTCTACGTGGCGGGCGCGAACATGACCGACGAGGTCCGCGACATCGCCGCCGACCGGACGACGGTGCGGATGCTCGGCTGGGTGCACTCGGTCCTGCCGTACCTGCAGCGGGTGCGGGCATCGCTGTTCCCGCTCCGGTGCGGGGCGGCCGCGAAGAGGACGGTAATCGAGACGCTCTTCATCGGCACGCCGGCGGTCACGACGAGCGTCGGCTGCGAGGGTTTTTCGCTCGGCCACGAGCGGGACGTGCTCGTGGCCGACGACCCCGTGCGGTTTGCCGCCGGCATCACCCGCCTGCTCACCGACGAACCGCTCTGGAGTCAACTCGCCCGCGCCGGCCGCGAGACGATCCGCGCCGAGCACGGCCACGACGCGGCGCGGCGATTGCTGTTCGACGCCCTCGTCGCCATCCGCGCCGCCGAGCCGGCCACGCGGAAGCCCGCCCGCAAACGGCGGCGGATGTCACATGGCGATTACGCGGCGGCGATCCATCACGCCCGCGACGCGATCGTGAACGGCACGCCGCCGGGGGCCACCGTCGCGGTCGTCAGCCGCGGCGACGACGCGGTCGTGAAGCTCGATGGTCGCACCGGCTGGCACTTTCCGCTCGCCGACGACGGCAGCTACGCCGGCTCTCATCCCGCGACCGGGAGCGAGGCGATCGATCACCTCGAGGCGGCGCGGGAGCGCGGGGCCGAGTTCTTCGCGATCCCCGCCCCGTCCGCCTGGTGGCTCAGCTACTACGGAGACCTGCGGACACACCTCGAGAGCCGTTACCGGGTGCTCGACACCGACGGCGACCAGTGCGTGCTCGTATCGCTCCGCGAGTCACCCGCGGGGCCGCAGTCGCTCGCCGAGATCGCGGCCGAGACGGGGGTTGTCGCCGGCCCGTCCGTCGCCGACCACCCGGTGACGATCGTGTTCCAGGGCCTCACGGACCGACACACGGTCACGCGGTCACCCGCCGGGCCGCCACCAGCGCTCAGCGTCGTGATCCCGACGCGCGACCGGGCGGCGCTGCTCGCGGAATCGCTCGACAGCCTCACGCGGCAGACGGCGGGGCCCACGGCGTTCGAGGTCGTGGTGGTCAGCGACGGCTCGACCGACGGCACCGTCGACGTCTGCCGCGATCTCGCCGGCCGGCTCCGGCTCACGCTCGTGGAGTCGCCCGCGGCGGGCATCGCCGTCGCCAGGAATATCGGCGTCGATGCCGCCACGGCGCCGCTCGTGCTCTTCCTCGACGACGACGACGCGGCCGATCCGGGGCTCGTCGCCGCCCATCTCTCCGTCCATCGCCGCCACCCGCTCGAACACGTGGCCGCACTCGGCCATGCCACCTGGCATCCGCGGCTGCCCATCACCGAGCTGATGCGGTTCATCACCGACGAGCATCATCATCTCTTCGGCCCCACACCGCTCCGCGACGGCCAGCTGCTCGACCACACCTTCTTTCGGGGCGGCCGCTCGTCCTGCAAGAAGTCGCTGCTCGTGCGGGCCGGCGGGTTTCGCCCGGAACTCGCGTGTGGCTCGGCCGACATCGAGGCGGGCTACCGGATCGGCCGGATGCTCGCCCGCGAGCGACCGAAATCCGGGGGCGCCACCGCCGACCTCGGCCTGACGGTCGTCTTCTGCGGCGACGCCGTGCAGCACATGCTGCGGCCGATCACGTACGACGAATTCTGCCACCGGTGCGAGCGGCAGGGGCGGTCGAGGTGGCAGTTCAGCAGGTGCGCCGACGACCGCCGGGTGGACGAGTGGTGCGGCGTGCCGGGAGCGGCGCGGCGGTGGGCGGAGATTCGCGGCGAGCTGGCGGCGAAGGTCGCGCGGGTGCGCGAGCTCGAGCGTGATGTCGAAACCGCCGGCCCCGACCGCGAGGGAGCGGTGCGGGAACTCCACGCCCTCTATGCGTGGACGTGCGACGCCTTTCAGACGAAGGGCCTCGTGGAAGCCGCGGGCGCTGCCTGACGCCGACGGTGCCGCGCCGGACGAATCCGGCGCGGATTGCCGGTCGGAGCCGGGTTGGCTAGGCTGTCCTACCGCCGAGTCAGCCGGCATTCCTAGACGATCCCCGTTCTCCGGCGTCGCCCACCTCATGACCGCATCGACTGGCAGCCAGACGACGGCAGCCCCCGGCGACGCGGTTCGCTCGGGGCCGCCGTGGTTCGAATGCCATGATGTGAACGGGCTCGATCCCGAAGCCATGGCCGGCTGGCTGCGGCAGCATCACGACCGCGTCGCCTCCGCGATCGCCACGGCCGGCGCGATCCTCTTCAGGGAGACCGAGGTCCGCACGTCGGCCGAGTTCGGCCGCGTCTGCCAGGCGCACACGCCCGACCTGCTGCCCTACATCGGCGGCGCGACGCCACGGACCTCGCTCGAGGGCCTCGTCTACACGTCGACCGAGTATGCGGCGCAGGCGTCGATCCCGCTGCACTGCGAGGCCACCTACCAGCCGCTGGTGCCGCACCGCATCTGGTTCTTTTGCCGCGTGGCCCCCGCGGACCGGGGCGAGACGCCGCTCGGCGACATGCGTCGCGTTCGTGCCCGCCTCCCCACGACGCTCGTCGACGAGTTTCGAGAACGGGGGCTCGTCTACCTCACGAACCTGCGTGAAGGCCCCGGTTTCGGCAAGTCGTGGGCTCAGTCCTACGGCAGCACGGATCGCGGTGAGGTCGAGGCGCTGATTCGCGACCAGGGCGCCGAATGGGAGTGGCGACCCGACGGCGGGCTCGTGGTGCGGATGCGGGCGCCGGCCCTGCGTCGTCACTCTGTCACGGGCGAGGAGATCTGGACGAACCAGGCCGTGAACTGGCATCCCGCACACTTCGGCGCGGCCCATGTGCACAAGCTCCGGGCCGCGTTCGGCGATGAATCGCGGTTCCCGAAGACCGTCATGTTCGGCGATGGCGGTTCGATTCCCGCCACCGACATCGAGACGATCGCCGCGGCCCTGCAGGCGGAAGAACACACGTTCGCCTGGCGGCAGGGTGACATCCTGCTCGTCGACAACGAGGTGATCGCCCACGGCCGTCGCCCGTTCACCGGTGAACGGGCGATCGACGTGGCGATGGCGTGACGATCATGCACGAGCACACGGTCTCCGCCTGGCTGGCACGGGCCGCGGAGGGGCGGCGGGAGGCCCCGGCGATCGGAGGCGTTGACGACGCCGAGTTCCTCACGCACGGCGGCCTGCTCGACCTGATCGCGGAGGTGGGCCTTCAGCTGCGGGGCTCCGGCATCGGCCGCGGCGACGTCGTGATGGTGGCGCTTCCCGACGGGCCGATCGCGTTGGCCGTGCTGCTGGCGGTGTCGTCGGTGGCGACACCGCTGCCGGTGCCGGCTCACGAGCAGCCCGAGGAATACGCCCGCGTGCTCGACACCCTGCCGATCCGGGCGGTCGTGATGGAGGAGCGGCCCGAGGCCGCGCTCACCGCCCTCGTGCGAGAGCGTCGGATCACGCTCCTCGAGGCGGTGCGCCGGCCGAATGCCGGGGCTGGCAGCTTCGACCTGCGCTGCTCGGCTGCAGGGGAGCCGCGGCCCGACGATCCGCCGACGGCGGCCGACGATGGCCTGTTCTGCCTGACGAGCGGCACCAGTTCGACGCCGAAGGTCGTGGCGATCACGCATGAAAGCCTGTGGGCCGGCGTCCGCGCGTATCGCGACTGGATCGGTGCGTCGGCTGCCGACGTGTCGCTGTGCATGATGCCGATCGCGCACCTGCACAGCCTGTTTCGGAGTTCGTTGCCGGTGCTCGCGGCCGGAGGCGCCGTCGTCTGGACACCGGGATTCTCCCGGCGGGCGGTGCTCGGCTGGCTCGACCGGTTCCGGCCGACGTACATCTCGGCCGCGCCGGCGATCCATCGGCGGTTGCTCGCCGCCTGCGATGAAGATGGCTGGCGGCCGTCGAGCACCGGGCTGCGGCTCATGTCGGTCGGCTCCGACCGGGTGGAGCCGGCGCTGATCGAGCAACTTGGTGCGCGGTTCGGAACGCGGGTGGTGCAGTTCTACGCCCTGAGCGAGGCGTCGCCGTTCATCGCGGCCACTCCGGCGGCGGGCCCCCGCGGACCGGACGAGGCGGCGGGGAAGGTGCATCCTTCGTGGCGGATCGACATCCTCGATGCCGACGGAGTGTCGCTGCCGCCGGGAGAGACCGGCGAGATCGCCATCCGGGGCGGCTTTGTGAACCGACTCGTGGGGCGCACGGGCAGCCGCAGCCAGCAGCTCGACGCCGCTGGCCGCCTGAGGACGGGCGATCGCGGACGCGTCGATGCGGACGGATTCCTGTTCATCGCAGGCCGCACCGACGACGTCATCAGTCGCGGCGGCGAGAAGGTCCATCCGGCCGCCGTCGAGGCGGCGCTCGCGTCGCACCCGCAGGTGACCGCGGCCGTGGCGTTCGCGATCCCCGACCCGATCATCGGGGCGCGGGTGGCCGCCGTCGTCGAGTGCGGCACGACGCCGCAGCCGACCGCTGACGAGATCCTCGAGCACGCGGCCCGCGGCCTGAAGAGCTTCATGGTGCCGGAGCGACTCTTCATCGTGCCGCAGATTCCCACGAGCCGTGTCGGCAAGGTGAGCCGGCGGGAGCTCGCGGCCCAGTTCGGGGCGGCGGAGGCCCCGCAGCCGCGTCAGACCACGGCCGGCGAGAGCGACTGCGAGAGCGTAGTCGACATCTTCAAGACGGCGCTCCGGCTCGAGACGGTGCCCGCGGATGCCAGCTTCTTCGACCTCGGCGGTGACTCGATCTCCGCGCTCGACGTCCTGCTCGCGATCGAACAGCGGTTCGGCGTCAGCGTGTCGCCGGCAACGTTCATGCGGGCCTCGTCGCCTGCGGCGCTGGCGGCCCACATCGGCGACAGCCTCCGGCCGCGACTCCCCGTCGAACTGACGGACATCCAGGCCGGCGACGGCGGCCCGCCGCTGGTCGTGACCCACGACGTCGACGGATCGACGTACTTCGCGAGGTCGCTGGCGGAGGCCGTCGGGAGCGAGCTGCCCCTCGCCTCCTTCCATGCCAGTCGCCTCGAGGTTGCCCGTGCGCCGCACGCCGACCTGCCGACCCTCGCCGAGGGCTACGCGGCGCTGCTGCGTGAGCGATGGCCGGGGCCGTACGCGCTGGCGGGATACTCGTTCGGGGCGCACCTCGGCCTCGCGATCGCGCGACACCTCGCCACGGCCGGCGCGGCCACGCCCTTCCTGGGCGTGATCGACGACCGCGCCGATCTCGACCGCCGCGGCTTCGACACCGCCAACAAGCCCGCTGCCCCCACGGTCCGCGGCTTCTACTACCGGGCCCTGGCGGCGAGCCCGGCCGCGTTCCATGCGGGGGACATCGTCCTGTTTCGAACGGCAGAGCAGGATGCATGGTGGCGGAGCGATCCGACCGGTGGCTGGGGTGAGGTGGCACTGGGGCGAGTGCGGGCGATCACGATGCCGGGCAACCACCACACGCTCGTGACGCAGGCCGGCCTTGGCCCACTCGGACCGCTGCTCGCGGCGGAGATGCGGGCCGCACTGGCGCGGCCTGTGCCGACCGTGCCCCCCCTGCCCGACGAGCAGCGGTCGCTGCGGTTCGAGGCCCGGCGCGCGGCCCGCCGTGGCGATCTCGATGCGGAGATCCGCTGGTATCGCGCGGTGATTTCGCTGGACAGCGAGCAGCCCGCCTGGGTGTACGGCAATCTCGCCGAGGCGCTCTTTCAGGCGAATGACGACGAGGCCGCCGTGGCGATGGCCGCCGAGGCGGTGCACCGGGATCCATGGCCGCTGACGACCGACCTGCGGTTCATCGAGTCGTTCGCCCACCGCGGCCTCGACGACCTCGTCGCGGCCGCCCTCGCCCGCAGCCGCACCGTCGAGCCCGATCATCCCTCCGTGTTCGATCAGCTCGCCCGACTCGCGAGCCGGGCGGGCCGGAAGGCGGAGGCCGAAACGCTTTTCCGGCAGGGTCTCGCGTTGGCGCCGACGCACCTCGATCTGCACACCGCGTTCGCCTCGATGCTCGAGGAAATGGACCGCATTCCGGAGGCCCTGGCGATGCTCGCCGAAGCCAACGAACAACTCCCCGGCATCGATTGGATCATGGTCTGGCTGGCCAGGCTCCACGTGGAGGCGGGCGACGCCGACTCCGCGCTCGAGCTGCTCGACTCCCGGCCCGGGCTCGTCGAGCGCATCGCCTCGACGAACCTCGTGCGCAGCCGCGCGCTCGAACGCCAAAAAAAGGTGTCAGGACTCTTTTCTGCGTAGCCCCCTGGTCGGCATCGCCTTTTCGAGTTCCACCAGGATCTCGCCTCCCTTCGCCGTCGAGCGAAACTCGCGCGGCCGCGGCCTGTCGGCCGACACGAAGCAGAGCCGCCGCGTGTTTTCGGTGGTGTCATAGATTCCGACGTACCGCCGTCCCGGCCTTCCACCGGCCCCGCGAGTCTCCATCTCGAAGGCCTTCGGCGTCTTTGTCTCGTCCACCTCGCTCGCGCCCTCGCCCACGGGCACGGTCTTCAAGAGCACCACCCACGAGCCATCCGCGGCATAGTCCACGGCGAGCATGTCGGTGAACTCCGGATCGACCCGCTTGCCGTTGACCTCGACGTGCGTGATCTGCCAGCGGCCTGCCGACGCGGCCCGGTCGTCGCCCGCCGCGACGGCCACGAGCCCGAGCAACCCCGACAGCACCGCGCTGGCCCGCGGGCTACAGCCAGCCATGATCGCGATACCACTCGGCGGTTTCCCGTAGCCGGAAGTCGAGCGGCCGGGCGGGGACGAACGCGAGCTGGGCCCGGGCCTTCGCTCCCGAGCAGGCCCAGCTCCAGGCCGTCGCCTCGCGGACCTTGTCGCGGGAGAGCAGCGCCGTCGAGCCGGTCAGCTGCGACACGGCCTCCGACACGCCCCCCACCGTCCGCCCTACCCATCGCCACAGCGGCCACACGATCACGCGGCGGCCGAGTGCGTCGGCCACGCGACGGCCGAACTGCCAGTAGGTGGGATGCTCACGATCGTCGCAGGCGAAGTAGTAGCCCCTGTGCGCCGCATCGCGACTGCCGGCGGGCGACAGCGTCTCGCCATCACGGGCGGCGCGAAGCAGCAGCTCGACGAGATCGTCCACGTGGATGAGCGAGAGCCGAGGCGTATGGAACCCCACGACGACATGCAGCCCGGTGCGGTGGATGGCCTTGAAGATGCCGGCCATCTTGGGATCGCGGCTGCCGTAGACGATGCCCGGGCGGACGATCGTGACGGGCAGCCGGTGCGCCCGCCGCTCGAGGGCGATCTCGCCGGCCCGCTTGCTGCGTCCGTAGTCGGAAACGGGCGTCGGCAGGTCGGCCTCGTCGCGATAGGCCCGATCGGGCGGCGGCGGCCCCGCCGCCGCGAGGCTCGACACGTAGACGAGCCGCGGAGGCGTGGGCAGCGCCGCGCAGGCATCGGCGAGGTGGCCGGTCGCGCGGCCGTTGATCCGCAGCAGTTCGGCCCGCGATCGCGCCGCCACGAGGCCACCGACGTGAAACACCGTATCGCAGCCGTCGAGCACGTCTCGATACGAGGCCGTGTCTTCGAGCGTGCCGGTCACCCGCACGATGCCGGGCCGGTCGAGATGCTCGGCCCTGGCCAATGGCCTCACGAGGCAGCGCACCTGGCAGCCCCGGCGGAGCAGCTCCTCGGCAAGATGGGCCCCGACGAATCCGGAGGCCCCGGTGAGAAACACGGTCTTGGGTGGCATCCACGACGCTCCACGCTGGACTCCCTACGGATCAGGTGGCGTCGACGGCCGATCGTGACTGATCGCACCGCGCTCCGGACGTGGCCAGAGTCTGCCGAGAAGGGGCGTCATGCCGCTGCAGCAAGAATGTTCGTTTCCCAACGGCTCGGATTCAAGTTTGTGTTTCTCGCACCGGCGGCGTGCCCCGCCGCTTGGCACTCCGGGGCGAGAGCCCCTACAATCGAGGGGTCGAGGCCGTCGCAACGATACCGACCCCCGCGCAGAAGGAGCCCGCCCATGCCCCTGCACCGATTTCAGCATGCCACGTGGTCGCGGATCATACTGGCCGCATTCTTCGGCCAGCTGCTTGCGACATCGGGCACAGCCGCCGACCCGCGGCCACCCCGCTCCACCGTCGGCCAGCCGCGAACCAGCCAGACGCAGCCGTTCGGCTCGGGCAGCCTCACCCATCGCTCCGATGGCTCGACTGCCCGCACGCAGCCCTTCGGCTCGGGGTCGCTGACCACCGAGCGGACCCGCGACGGCCGCACGATCACCGGTCATACGCGGCAGTTCGGCAACGGCACGATCACGCACTGGTCCGACGGCACGACGACCCGCACGCAGCCGTTCGGGTCAGGCTCGCTGACCACCGAAACGGGCCGCGATGGCCGGGCGGTGACGGGGCATACCCAGAAGTTCGGCAACGGCACGATCACGAATTGGTCCGACGGCTCGACGACGCGCTCGGAGAAGTTTGGCAACGGCACGCTCCAGCGAGAACAGCCGAGCCGCGGGCGGCGGTGAGCTTCATTCCTGCCACTCGACCCGCAGGAATTCAGGC
>CAZXIG010000012.1:0-24981 GCA_964640405.1 uncultured Candidatus Kuenenia sp. | reverse complement strand
ACAAGCCCCCATGCGCGAGCAGGGGGATGATGCGGCATCCATCCCGAAGCCCCCCGCCTCGCGGCTCCGGCCTACATTCCGTGCGCGGCTCCGTAACGCTCCTTCAGGCTCTCCAACAGCCAGGCTTCCGAGACCGGCCGGCCGGTGGCCCGCTCCACCAGCGGGTCGGATTCGAGCATCCGGCCGACGCCGTGCACGTGCCGCCGCATCCATCCGAGCAGCGGCTCGAACCGCCCGGCTGCGAACTGCGGGGCGAGCGGCCCCACGTCTGCCTCGGCCGCGGCCATGAGCTGGGCGGAGAAGATGTTGCCGAGCGTGTAGGTGGGGAAGTAACCGATCAGGCCGGCGCTCCAGTGGATGTCTTGAAGAACGCCCAAGGCATCGTTCGGCGGCCGCATCCCGAAGTCCTGCTCGAACCGTTCGTTCCAGGCAGCGGGCAGGTCGGCGACGTCGAGTTCGCCGTGCACCACCGCCCGCTCGAGGTCGAACCGCAGCATCACGTGCAGGTTGTAGGTCACCTCGTCGGCCTCCACGCGGATGAACGACGGCTCGACGACGAGCAGCGACTCGTGCACCGCCGCGGCGTCGGCATCGGACAGGGCGGCGGGAAACGCGTCGCGGGCGAGCGGAAAACACCACTCCCAAAACGCCTGTGAGCGGCCCACGAGATTTTCCCAGAGCCGGGACTGAGACTCGTGGATGCCGAGCGACGCCGCCTCGCCGGGGGGCAAGCCGAACCAGTCGCGGGGCAGCCCCTGTTCGTAGAGCCCGTGCCCGGCCTCGTGCAGCACGCCATACAACGCCGTCGGCAGGAAGTGCTCGTCCCACCGCGTCGTGATCCGGCAGTCGTCGGGCCCGATCGTCGTACAGAACGGATGATCGGTGGTGTCGAGCCGGCCACGGTCGAAGTCGAACCCGATCCGGCGGGCCACCTCGCGGGCGAACCGCCGCTGGTTCTCGAGCGGATAGTGCCGCCGCATGAGGGCATCTGCAGGCCGCTGCCTCGCGCCGACGCAGGCCTGCACGAGCGGCACGATGCCGGACCGCAATCGGGCGAACCGCTCGGCCACGGCGGGCCAGCGGGCCCCGGGCTCGTAGTCGTCCATGAGCGCGTCGTAGCGGTCGGCGTCGGGCAACTGGCAGGCCGCCTGTTCCCGCTTGAGGGCGAACATCCGCTCGAGCCAGGGCGCGAGCACGGGCCACGACGCAGCCTCCCTGGCCCGGCTCCAGGCCTGCTGCGCCTCGACACTGGTGCGGGCCAATTCCTCGACGAGCCGCGTCGGCAGCCGCGCCTGCTTGGTGAAGTCGCGGTGCAGCAGCCTGATCGTCGCCTGCTCCTGGGGCGTGCCCTCCCGCGCCCGCGGATCGTCGAGCAGCCGCTCGAGCCGCTCACCCTGCCGAGGGTCGATCCGCTCGCGATGCACGACCGCCGCCAACGCCGCGGCCTGATCGGCACGATGGCTGCCCCCGGCCGGCGGCATCTTGGTCCGCTCGTCCCAGCCCAGGAGGGCGTCGATCGAACCGAGCACGGCAACGCGGCGGGCATGGGCCACGGCCGCATTGAAGAGGTCATGCGGATCCTGCTGATCGGCTGGCGACATGATGGGGTTCTTCCGGAACAAACGTCGAGCGAAGGGGCGAAGGCGTCGCCCAAGGCAGCAGGGTATGCTCGTCCGGGCCGTGCGGACAACCGATCCGCCGCCGCCTCGCCCAGGCTGTCATCGCCATGCTCGACGTGCTCGTCATCGCCCCTCACCCCGACGACGCCGAACTCGGCATGGGGGGCACCATCCGCGTCATGCTCGACCGCGGCCTGCGGGTGGGCGTGCTGGATCTCACCGACGGCGAGCCCACCCCACGAGGATCGCCCGAGATCAGGGCCCGCGAGACCGCCGCGGCGACCGCGGCGCTCGGCATCCCGTGGCGGGAGAACCTCGGCCTGCCCAACCGGCGTCTGCGGGCCACGCTCCGCGCTCGGGCGGCCCTCGCCGGCGTGATCCGCCGGGTGCGGCCACGCTGGCTCTTCGCGCCGCACTGGGTCGACGCCCATCCCGACCACGTGGCGGCGACGAGGCTCGCCGAAGCCGCCAGGTTCTGGGCCAAGCTCACGAAGTGTGATCTGCCGGCCGAGCCCTGGCACCCGGAGAGGATCTTCTACTACGGCTGCGTCCACCTGCGGGCCGTCCGTCGGCCCGCCTTCGTGATCGACATCTCGGCCACGATCGAGGCCAAGCGCCGCAGCCTCGCCTGCTACGCCAGCCAGTTTCCCGCCGACGCGCCGCGGCCGACCGTGCTCGAACGGGTGGCCGCCGCCGACGCCTGGTGGGGCTCGGTCATCGGCACGCTGCATGGCGAGCCCTTCTGGTCCCGAGAACCCCTCGGCCTCCGCGGCTTCGCCGACCTCGTGTGACGCCCCCTCGCTCGGGCCCGCACATCTTGCCCAGGCCATGCCCGAGCGGTTCGCGAGGCGGATGAATGGCCGGATCGCGGCGACCCGGGGGGCGCGTCGGCTCGAGCTGACGGCCGGCGATCAATACCGCCGATACTCCTCGCGGTGATCGTGTGCGCGGTCGCCGGGCTGGCTGGGGCTATTCATGACTTCTCGCGACGTCAACGTGGTCGCCCTGGTCAAGGGCAACGAGAGGTACGTCTACCTGTACGACGACGAGAGTCGCGACGCAGCCCTCCGGGCGATGGGGCGTCATGCCGCGAACCCCGATCTGAGCTTCTCCTGGTACGACGCCTCGGTGCTGGGGGACAAGGTGCGGGCCGCGACGCCGAAGCCGCGACGGCTCCGCTTCGGGCCGCGGGCCGATCGCCCCGCCTGAGCCGACGTGGCCACGTCATCGCAACCCGAGTTCCAGGAGGCGATCGACCGCTTCCTGCGTCATCTCGCCGCCGAGCGGGGCTGCTCGCCGCTCACGCAGAAGAGCTATCGCGAGGACCTGCTCCAGCTGGAGGAGTTTCTCCGCTCCGCCGGCTGCCGATCGCCGGCGGCCGCGACCACGCTCGTGCTCCGCCGGTTCGCCGCGGGGCTGCATGCCGCCGGCTACGCCGCCTCGACGGTCGCCCGCAAGCTGGCGAGCATGCGGAGCTTCTTCGCCTTCGGCCAGCGGGAGGGATGGCTGGCCACGAACCCCGCGAAGCCATTGCGCAGCCCCAAGCGGGCCCGCACCCTGCCAAAATTCCTGACCGGCGAGGAGATCTCGCGGCTGCTCGCGGCCCCGCGGCCCGAGGCACCGGGCGGCCTCCGCGACCGCGCGATCCTCGAGCTGATGTATTCCGCCGGCACCCGCGTGCGGGAACTCGTGAGCCTCGACGACTCCGACCTCGATCTCGACAACGCGACGGTGCGGGTGCGCGGCAAGGGGCGGCGCGAGCGGTTGGGGATCGTCGGCTCGCACGCCCGGGCGGCCATTCGCGCCTGGCTGGCGGCTCGGCCGAAGCCACGCGTCCCGCCGCCGCGCGGACCGCGGCCGCTGTTCACCAACAAGCTGGGTGGGCGGCTCTCCGTCCGTGGCGTGGCCCGGCTGCTCGAAAAGCACCTCGCCACGGCCGGCCTCACAGGTCGGGCAAGCCCCCACACGCTCCGGCACAGCTTCGCCACCCATCTGCTCGACGCGGGGGCCGACATCCGCAGCGTGCAGGAACTGCTGGGGCACAAGAGCCTGGTCACCACGCAGATCTACACCCACGTGACCACGAGCCGGCTGCTCGACGCGTTCGACAAGGCCCATCCGCGAGCGCGGATGTAATACGGCTCCCACTCGATCCGCGCGGCGTTCTCAAGAAGCCCCGGGCGGGAGCCCGGGGATCCCCCGGCTCCCGCCGGGGGCTTGTGAGATCCTGCACATGCCCGAGCGTCGCGTGTGGTCACACCAGCCCGCGGCGGACGGCCCAGACGGCGGCCTGCGTGCGGTCGCTGACGGCGATCTTTCGCAGGATGTTCTGCACGTGCTCCTTGACGGTCTCTACGCTGATCGTGAGCGACTGCGCGATCTCCTTGTTGGAGAGCCCCAGTGCCATGTGGCGGAGCACCTGCGTCTCCCGCTGCGTGAGCGGAATGTCGGGATCGGGCGTGGCGACCCGGTTCGCCATCGTCGTGGCAACCCGGCGCAACTCGCCCGCCCGCATCGGAAGCTGGCCGGCGGCGGCCCCGGAAATCGAGTTGATGAGCTCGGCCCGCGTGCAGCCCTTGAGCATGTAGTCGTGGGCGCCGGCGGCGACCGCTCGGGCCACGTAGGTGGGGTTGTCGAACGTGGAGAGCATCACGCACCGCACGCCCGGCATGTCATGCCGGATCTTTTCGAGGGCGGCGAGACCATCCTTGCCGGCCATGCGGATGTCGAGCAGCACGACATCGGGCTTGAGCTTCTTCGTGAGCTTCACGGCCTCGTCTCCCGAGGCGGCCTCGCCCACGATCTTCACGTCGGAGTTCGCCAACAGGCTCACGAGCCCGCGGCGCACCACCTCGTGGTCATCCGCAATCACCACCTTGATCGACATATGCCCCTTCGTTTCCGTTCTCGTCGCTCCGTGACCTCCGGCATTCAACCGTTAGCAGAACTGTAGCGGTTCAAGTTATTTGATTCAACGAGTGCGGGGGGTATGGCGGACGAATTACGAAACCTGACCGAGCGAAAATGCGGTGCATCACGCCCCGCCGCCGGCCGACGCCCGCACGCGGGCCAGCATCTCGTCGGCCCCCCGGGCGAGCAGCGCGTCGGCGACCCGCCTGCCGAGCCGGGCGGCGTTCGCCGCACCGGACACTGCGTGCGGGAGCTCGCCGCAGTTCTCCTCCACCACGATCCGCGTCACTCTTCCGTCCCGTTCTTCGAGCACGCACGCACCGAGCGCGAGCCGCCCCTGATCATCCTCCCGCGCCCAGCCGCCGATCGGCGCGAGGCAGCCGCCGGCGAGGGCGGCAAGGCAGGCCCGTTCCGCGAGCACCGCCCTGTGGGAGGGCTCGTGATCGATCGCGGCCACGGCCCGCTTCGTGTCGACGTCGCCCGTCCGCACCTGAATCGCGAGAGCGCCCTGGGCGACGGCGGGCCAGAAAGCGTCGGGCCGCAACACTTCCGTGATCCGGTCGGCGAGTCCGAGGCGGTGAAGCCCGGCACCGGCGAGAATCAGGCAGTCGTAGTCGCCGGCCTCGAGTCGCCTGAGGCGGGTGTCCACGTTGCCCCGGAGTGGCCGCACGTCGAGATCGTCCCGCAGTGCCCGCACCTGCATCACCCGCCGGATGCTCGAGGTGCCGACGACGCTTCCGGCCGGGAGCGTCATGAGGGTTGCCCCAGCCCGGCCGACCATCACGTCGAAGGGAATCTCCCGCTCCGGCACGCTGGCGATATCGAGGCCGGGCGTCTCGGCAGTGGGCAGGTCCTTGAGGCTGTGCACGGCCACGTCGATCCGACCGTCGAGCAGCGCCTGTTCCAGTTCCCTCACGAACACGCCGTCCTGCCCGAGGCCCGCCACCGGCACGTCGTGCCGCACGTCGCCGCGGGTCGTGATCGTGTGCACCTCGACGTTCGCACCGAGGGCCCGCAGGCGATCGACGACCCAGCCGGTCTGGGTGACCGCCAGCGTGCTGCCACGGGTGCCGACTCTCAATGGGGGCGGGGATGACATCGATCGAGGCGCTCTTTGCTACGAGGCTGGAGGCGACGGCGGGCGGCTCAGGGTTCAGCTGCTGGGGAAATCGGGGTCATACGGAACACACTTGAACCTCGCGCAACCGGGCGCAACGAGGATCCAAGAATCCCCCGCCGGGAGCCGGGGGATTCCCGGGCTTCCGCCCGGGGCTTCATGAGAACAACGCGCGCGGATCAAGTGTGGGTCGTATCAGTCGCATCGGCACGGGCCGCGACGGCAGCGTACACGCTGGCGGCCCCGGCGGAGAGGAGGGCGTCGGAACAGGCCGCCAGGGTGGCCCCGGTGGTGGTGACGTCGTCCACGAGCAGGATTCGCCGGTCGGCGATTCCTCCGCCCGGCCATCCCCCCAACCAGCCCCCCGCCCGGAAGGCCCCGGCCACGTTCCCTCGCCGCTCTTCCCGCGGCAATTCGTTCTGCATCACGGTCGGGCGGCTACGGCGGAGCAGGCGGCGGCGAGGCAGCCCCAGGCCGGCCGCCACGCCCCGGGCGAGTTCATCGGCGGCGCTCGTGCCCCGCGCGGCGCGGCGTCGCCAGTGCATCGGCACGGGCACCACGAGATCGATGCCCCAGCCCTCGAGACGATCCCGATGCTGCTCCACGATCAGGGCGGCCAGCCCCGCCGTCAGCATGTCGCCCGTGGGCCGCTTGGCCCGCAGGACGGCGTCGCGAAGGGCATCGGCATAGCCGCCGAGCACGACGATCCCGGCACATCGTCCGAGCCGACCGCCACACCGCCCGCACGGATTCGCATCTCCCGGCTGTCCGCAGCCACCGCACCGCGGCCCGCCGGCCGTGATCGCCCTGGCGCACCCGTCGCACACCTCGACCCGCCGGCGCAGCTCACCGTCCCCGGGCTCCGCCCCACAGAACACGCACCGCGGCGGCCACAACAGGTCGCCACCGAGCCGTGCCCACTGTCGCAACGTCGAAAACAGGGTCATGAAGGAGATTTCAGCCAATACGGCTCGCGGAACCATCGTGGCGTCCTGTGAAGGCGAGGCGAGGGGGTCGGCAAACGCTCGAGGAGCCTTGGGCCGAGTCCGCGAGGCCCACCGCGACGAGACTTTTGCCGCCCCCGAGCCGGCGATCACACCATCCAGGCCAACAACGCCATCCTGGCCCGAACTCGACCCAGATTGACGCATCTCACACCGCGGCCTACCCTCCGCCGCCCTGGCGGCCGGCGCGGCCGCCCACCCCCCCATCGTCGCCCCCCCGACCGGGCCGTCAAGCGCCATGCTCATCGACCGCTACATCACCCGCGCGATGCTCCACGCGTTCGTGATCGTGTTCGTGAGCCTCGCGGGCCTCTACTTCGTGTTCGATGCGTTCACGAACATGGAGGACTTCATCTCCCACGCCGCGAAATCGGGCGGGCTCGCCACAATCCTGGCCACCTACTACGGCTGCCGGCTGGTCTGGTTTTTCGATGCCACGAGCCCCGTGATCTCGCTGGCCAGCGCCATGTTCGCCCTCTCCTGGCTGGAGCGGCACAACGAACTGACGGCCCTGTTGGCCGCCGGCGTCACCCGCTGGCGGATCGCGAAGCCGGTGATCATCTTCGCCGCCGTGGTCAGCCTGGCAGCCGCCGCCAGCCGGGAACTCGTGCTGCCGAAGATTCGCCAGACGTTCGCCCGCACCGCCAACGACCTCTCCGGCGAAGCCGCGCAGCCGTTCGACGCCCGCTACGACCAGGCCACCGAGATCCTGTTTCGCGGCCGTGCGGCCCGGGCGGCCGGCTGCACGATCGAGTCGCCGAGCCTGCTCATGCCTCCCCATCTCGGCGACTACGGGCCGCAGATCGACGCTGCGGAAGCGAAGTGGCTGCCGGCGTCGGCCGAGCACCCGTCTGGCTACCTCCTCACGGGCGTCCGCGAGCCGGCCGACATCGACTCGCTTCAGCCGCTCATGTCGGGAGAGAGGCCGGTCGTGACGACGCGGACCGCGGCGGCGTGGCTCCAGCCCAAGCAGTGCTTCGTGGCCAGCGACGTGACGTTCGAGCAAATGATCGGTTCGACGAACTGGAGCCAATACTCGGACACGCCGGAACTGCTGGCCGCCATCCGCAACCCGAGCCTCGGCGTGGGGCTCGACATTCCGCTCCGGGTGCATGCCCGCGTCGTGCAGCCGTTGCTCGACATGGCGCTCGTCATGCTCGGCATCCCGCTGGTCGCCGGTCCCGCCCGCCGCGGCATCTTCGTGGCGGTGGGCATGTGCGTGGCCATGACGGTGCTGTTCTTCATCACGGTGCTCGGCTCCCACGCCCTCGCGCTGAGCGAAGTCTGGAACGCCTCTCTCGGGGCCTGGATCCCGCTCCTCACGCTCGCCCCACTGGCCGCCTGGCGGGCCCAGCCGATGTGGCAGTAGGGTCGGCCCGAATCCCCTGCGCGGAAGAGCCGACCGCACCCTCCCCTTTTTCCCAAGTCTTTTTTCTTCACCCTGCCCCCCCTGCCTGCCGATCTCATGGGTGCGAACGGGAGTTCGCGGCTCGCGGGCGTCATCCCGCGGGATGTCACGAGGCAAAGGAGTGCCGGGGTATGCGGATCAACACGAGCCGATTCGGTCGAATCGACGTCGCCGGGGGGGATGTCCTCAGATTTCCCAGCGGTCTGCCGGGGCTGGAGGACTGCCGCGAGTGGGCCCTGCTCGCCGATGCGTCCAACGACGCCCTCGGCTGGCTGCAGAGCACCAACCGGGGTGACGTGGCACTCGCGGTGGTGAGCCCCCGGCGGTTCGTGCCCGACTACCAGGTGCGGATCCCGCGAAGCGAACTCACGCCGCTCGACATCACCGACATTCGTCAGGCACAGGTCGTCGTGGTGGTCGGCACCAACGGCACAAGCCTCACACTCAATCTCAAAGCGCCGATCGTCATCAACCTCGAAGCCCGCACCGGCCGTCAAGTCGTTGCCAGCGGCGAGCTTCCCCTGCAATACGAACTCACGTCCGTCCGACCGCCACTCAAAAAGAGCGCATAATCCAGTCGTCAACCGGCTTGTCAGCAACCGGCGAGGAACAGCCGGATTCGGGCCGGGATCGGGAAGGAGCCAGCGATGCTTGTACTCTCCAGACAACGCGACGAAAGCATCATGATCGGCGACTCCATCGTCGTCACGATCGTGGATATCCGGGGAGACAAGGTTCGCCTCGGCATCAACGCCCCGTCGGAGGTTCCGGTGCATCGCCAGGAGGTCTACGAGGCGATCCAGCGGGAGAACCTCCGGGCCTCGCAGCTGCAGCCGGGCGACACGCAGGACATCGGCCGGTTCGCCGGCCGCGGCCCGGGCCAGCGACCGGGCGACGCGCCCCGGCGGTAAGCCGCCGCCCCTCGCGGCCGAAATGCCGCAGGCGTCTGGCTACGCGTGGAAATACGGCGGCTCGTTGCCCGCCTTCCACTTGATGTTGCAGCCGAGGCTCGGAATCTGGTCGGCCACCGACGGCTTGCCGGCGAGCAGGGCGTCGAGTGCGGCCCGCAGGTCGTGGCCCGTCACCGGGATCTCGCTGCCGGGACGGCTGGGGTCGAGCTGGCCGCGATAGACGAGCTTCCGACCGGCGTCGAAGAGATAGAAGTCCGGCGTGCAGGCGGCGTGGTAGGCCTTCGCCACCTCCTGCGTCTGGTCGTAGAGGTAGGGGAACGGATAGCCGCGGTCTTCAGCCTCCCGAACCATCTGCTCGGGGGAGTCGGCCGGGTGCATCGAGACGTCGTTGGAGCTGATCGCGGCGAAACCGATCCCTCGGGGCAGGTAGTCGCGGCCCAGGGCCGCGAGCTGGTCGGCCACGTGCTTCACGAATGGGCAGTGGTTGCAGATGAACATCACGACCGTGCCCTTCGACCCGGACGCGGCCGCGAAGTCGACCGTGCGGCCGTCGACGTTGGGCAGTTCGAAGTCGGGGGCGACGGTGCCCAGCGGCAGCATCGTGCTCGGGGTGCGAACCATGGCGAAGTCTCCTGGGCAGGGAACGAGGGCGAGCGAATCTTACGCTGACGACGACACGCGAAACACCCGCCGGGCGTTGGCGGTGGTGGCGGCGGCGAATGCCTCGAGGGGCTCGCCGCGGGCGAGGGCGAGGCAGCGGGCCGTGTGGACGACGTGGGCGGGCTCGTTCCGCTTGCCGCGGAACGGTTCGGGCGTGAGGAACGGGCTGTCGGTCTCGACGAGCAGCCGGTCGAGCGGCACGGCCTTCGCCACCTCGCGGAGCGCCGCCGACGAGCGAAAGGTGACCATGCCGGCGAAGCCGAGGAAGCAGCCGAGTTCGATGGCTTCCGCCGCCTCGGCGGCCGTGCCGGTGAACGAATGGAGCACGGGCACGAGCGGCCCTCGGGCCACCGCCTCGTGGAGCGTGTCGAGCGTATCGCGGATGCTCTCCCGCGTGTGGATGACGAGCGGAAGCCCGAGCCGCTGCGCGAGCCGGATGTGACGGTCGAAGAAGTCCCGCTGGAGTTCCGGCGGCGCCGTGGTGCGATACCAGTCGAGCCCCGTCTCCCCCACCGCGCTCACGCGGCCGCTCTCGCAGAGCCGCACGATGCGATCCCACTCATCCGGCTCCGCCTCACCGACGTCGTTGGGGTGAAGCCCTGCCGCCGCCGCACAACCAGGCTGAGTCGCCGCGAGTTCCGCGGCCGCTTCGCTGTCGAGGGCCCGCGTGCCGATCACGGTCATGCCCACCACACCCGCGGCCCGCGCCCGCTCGAGCACGGCGGGAAGTTCGGCGCCGTACCGCATCGGGTCGAGATGGCAGTGGCTGTCGAAGAGCTGCATGGTCGGGCGTCGGGTCAGGCCGGCTGGCCCGCCAGGCCCGCCCGGAGCCGCACCGCCAGCTGCTCCAGGGCGTCCGCATGCCGCCGCGCGATCTCCTGGGCGCGGCCGGCCAGTTCGGTCGCCGCGGCATCCCCCCCCTGCGCGGCCAGAGCCGCGAAGTCGACCGCCTGCCGCTTGAGGCTCTCGATCACACGCGACACGAGATACCGCAGGTCGACGTCGTGCCAGGCAGTGAAGGCGATCGGAAACGGGGCCTGTGGCAGCGGCTGCTCCCGCTGCTCGATGATCGTTGCCGCCCGGGTCAGCACGTCCTTCTGCTCGGACACGAGCGCCGCCAGCGCCGAGCGGAACTCCGCGGCACCGGGATACGAAGCGATCCCTGAGTCGGCGAGATACATCGCCGGAGACGATTCGATGGTTTCGACGAGTCTGACGAGCGGATCGGAGAACGACATGTGGTCTGCGGGGTTGGGGCTACGACACGAACCGTCCGGCCATCTGGGCGGCCGCGTAGAGGCCCGCCCAGAAGATGCCGAGCACGACCACCGGCACCGCGACGGCGGTCACGAATGCTCCCGGCAGCGACACGAGCGGGAAGGCCTCGGTCGGCCGATCGGCCGGCGGCGGATCGAACGTCATCACCTTGAGCACGCGGAGGTAGTAGAAGAGGCTGAGCACGGTATTGAGCCCTCCCAGCACGAGCAGCACGAGCATCAGCGGCTGCTCCGCCCCGGCCCGGATCGCCTCGACGATCGACGAGAACACGAGGAACTTCGACACGAAGCCGGCCAACGGCGGCAGGCCGATGAGGCTCACGAGCACGGCCGCGGTGGCCACCACGATTCCCGGGCTCGACCGCACGAGGCCGGCGTAGGCGGAGATCTCCTCGCTCCGCAGCCGGTTCCGCAGCAGGGCCACGATCGCGAAGGCGGCGAGGTTCATGAAGAGGTAGGTGCCGAGATAGAAGGCGAGGGCCGTGACGGCATTGCGGGCCCCGTCGGGCGACGTGCCGAGCATGGCCGCCGCAGCCGCGGCGCCCATCATCAGGTAGCCAGCGTGGGCGATCGTGGAGTAGGCGAGGAGCCGCTTCATGTTCGTCTGGCCGTAGGCGGCGAGGTTGCCGAGCGTGCAGGTGACGGCGGCCATCAGCCCGATGACATACACCATGAAGTGCCGCGTTTCGGCGAGGCCGGCCACGCCCGACGCACCGCCGGCGGCCGCGGCCGCCGGATCACCGAGACCGAACACGAGCCGCAGCAGGAGCGCCACGGCGGCTGCCTTGCTGGCCACGGAGAGGAACGCGCCCACTTCCGCTGCAGCCCCCTCGAACACGTCGGGGCACCAGAAGTGAAACGGCACGGCCGAGAGCTTGAACGCCAGGCCCACGGCCACCATCAGCCCGCCGAGGGCGAGCACCATGACCTTGCCGGACCCGATCCCCTGCTCGCCCACGATCCGGGCCAGTTCCGTGGCCATCGTCGGCAGGTGGCAGGTGCCGAGCACGCCCGCCAGCAGGCTGATGCCGTAGAGCATGATGCCGGCCGCGCCGGCCCCGTAGACGGCGTACTTGAGCGCGGCCTCCGAGCTCGCCTTGCGCCCCTTGAGCAGGCCCGCGAGGGCGTACGAGGGCACGCTCGCCATCTCCACGGCCATGAACACCATCAGCAGGTGGTTGGCCGACGCCATCAGGCACATGCCGAGCGTGGCGCCGAGCACCATCGTGTAGAAGTCGGCGCCGTCCTCGCGGTCGGGGATGCCCGACACCTTCGTGAACAGGATGTAGAGCACGAGGAACCCGGCGAGGATCAGGCGGATGTAGGCGGTGAGCGAGTCGAAGACCAGCAGCCCGCCGAAGAGTTCCTGCCGCAGCGGCGTGACGGCGGCGTCGGCCACCGCCCACGGCGACCCCGGCAGCCCGCGGAGATCGACCCAGGCGAACCACAGGGCGAAGAGCACTCCGCCGAGCGCCACCAGCGCCGAGTCGAGCAGGCGAAGCACCGGCAGCATCCGACAGAGCAGCAGCAGCACCACCGTGGCCGCGAGGGCCAGTTCCGTGCGAAAGAGCGGCAGCGACACGGAGAGCGTGTCGGTGAGCGTCGTCGTCAGGAGGGATCCAAGGTCCACGGGTCGGCTTTCAGTCGTTGAGGGGGCGAGTGCCTGGGGCGGTCAATCGTTACCGCTGGGCGGTGGCTGCGGCGGCCGGTGCGTCGGTCGCAGCGGCAAGCGGCTCCTGGGCGCCGGGGGCATCGGGACGCACGCGACGGGTCCAGTCGGCCAGCGTCTCCACCTGCTTGTTCACACTCGGCGTCACGTAGCTGAAGATCGTCTGCGGCGCCACGCCGAAGAGGATCGCGAGGAACACCAGCGGCGTGGCGATCGCCAGCTCGCGGCCGGTGATGGGCGTGAGGTGGTCGCCGTGCGGCCCCTTGTATTCGGCGCCGAGATACACCCGCTGGATCGCCCACAGGATGTAGGCGGCGGTGAGGATCACGGTGAACGCCGAGATCACGGCGAGCACGCGGCTGTAGTTCCAGCTCGAGAGCGTGACGAGCACCTCGCCGATGAAGCCGCACAGCCCGGGGAGGCCGAGGCCGGCGAAGAAGATCGCGACGGCGAGCCCCGAGTAGACCGGCATCCGATTGAAGATGCCGCCGAACTCCTCGAGGTTGCGGTGGTGCACCCGGTCGTAGAGCACGCCCACCATGAAGAACATGCCGGCCGACGAGATGCCGTGGGCCAACATCTGGAACATCGCCCCGTTCACGCCCTGGGCCCAGGCATCCCAGCGGAACTGGTTCCCCGCCACGGCGCTCCACACGCCGAGGCCGAGCATCACGTAGCCCATGTGGCTGACGGAGCTGTAGGCCACCATCCGCTTGAAGTCTTTCTGCGCCAGGGCCGCGAAGGCTCCGTAGACCATCGACACCACGCCGAGGCCGCAGACGAGCCAGGCCAGCGAGAGGCCCGCGCCCGGACAGATCGGATAGCAGATCCGCAGGATGCCGTAGCCTCCGAGCTTGAGGAGCACGCCGGCCAGGATCATCGAGATCGGAGTGGGAGCCTCCACGTGGGCGTCGGGGAGCCAGGTGTGCACCGGCACCACCGGCACCTTGATCACGAACCCGATCAGCAGCAAGAGGAACGCCCAGGTTTCGAGACTCATGCCCCAGAGGTTCACCGCCGCGAACGGCGAGCTCGGCAGCTGGCCGAGCTGGGCGAGGGCGAGCAGGTTGAACGTGTGGATCGGATCCTTGGCCGTCTTGATCGCGTTCACGGCGTCGGCCGCGGCCGCGGCGTCGAGGCCCGGGGCGATCACGTGGGCCGCCTGGAGCTGCTCGGGCGAGAGCATCCGCAGGTCGCTCGTGAAGTAGAGCATCAGGATCGCCAGCAGCATCAGCACGCTGCCGAGAAGCGTGTAGAGGAAGAACTTGATCGCCGCGTATTCACGCCGCGGTCCGCCCCAGATGCCGATCAGGAAGTACATCGGCAGGAGCATCACCTCCCAGAACACGTAGAACAGGAAGAAGTCGAGCGACACGAACACGCCCAGCATGCCCGTCTCGAGCAGGAGGAAGAGCACGTGGTAGGCCTTCACGTGCTTGGTGATCGGCCAGCTCGCGGCGGCGGCGAGCATCGAGAGGAACGTGGTCAGGAGCACCAGCGGCATGCTGATGCCGTCGACGCCGAGCAGGTATTCGATGTTGAAGGCGGGAATCCACGGCTTCTTCACGATCGCCTGCATGCCGGCCTCGCCGATCGTGAACTGAGCCGGGCCGACCGCGCCAAAGATTTGTGGCCAGGCCATCCACAGCGAAAGCACGAACACGACGGCCGTCGTGGCGAGCGTGATCCAGCGGATCGCCTCCTCGCGGGCCTTGGGGATGATCGGCAGGGAGAGGAAGGCCGCGACCACCGCGGGAATGAAGAGGATGGCCGTCAGCGGCCAGAGGGCGGGCTGCGAGATGGCGTCGGCGGGGGGCATGGCAAAATCCGTCGGGTTGATTGGCGGTGAGTGAGCGGTGTGTCGGTCATCCGGCGAAGGACGAACGGAAGAGCATGCTCGCGAGCACGAAGATCGCGACCGTGCCCACGGCGATGAACATGACGTACTGGCGGAGCCGGCCGGTCTGCAGCTTCTTGAGCTCGAGGCCGGCGTTCCAGGTGGCATTGGCGGTGGCATTCACGACGCCATCGACGAGCGTGCGGTCGATCCAGGCGTCGATGCCGGCCAGCTGCCGGGCGGCCCAGGCGAGGCCGTTGATGAAGCCGTCGATGAGGGTCTTGTCGAACCAGCTGGCGAACTTCGCGATCCCCAGGGCGGGCAGCACGAACAGGACGTGGTAGAGCTCGTCGAAGTACCAGCGGCCGGCGAGGAACGCATAGACGGGACGGAAGAGCGAGGCGACCACGTCGGGGGAGATGAGCTTCCAGAGATACATCGCCGCCGCCACGAGCACGCCCGCCAGGGCCGTGCCGAACGCCGTCATCGTGGCCGTGACGTGGATGGCACCCTCGTGGCTCAGGTATTCGGCCGGCAGCGTCAGCGTCTGGCCGAACACGAAGCCGCCGGTCGCACTCTCGACCGTGCCCAGCGGCCGCGACTGCTCGATGAGGTTCGCCACACCGAAGCCGCCCGACAGCGACCAGCCGGCGATCACCGACAGCACGGAGAGCACGATCAGCGGCGACACCATCACGGGGGGCGACTCATGCGCGTGCTCGGCCACATGGTGGTCGCGAGGCTTGCCGGCGAACGTCATGAACCAGAGCCGGAACATGTAGAAGGCGGTGAGGAACGCGCCACCCGCCACGGCGTAGAAGAGGATCGCGTGCCGCGGATTGGCCTGCGAGAACGACAACGCCTGCGCCAGGATCGCGTCCTTCGAGTAGTAGCCCGAGAGACCGATCACGAACGGCACACCCGCGCCGATGATCGCGAGGCAGCCCACGAGCATCGCGCCCGCCGTGTAGGGCATCACCTTCGCGAGCCCACCCATCTTCCGCATGTCGTTCGTGTGGCAGGCGTGGATCACGGAGCCCGAGCAGAGGAAGAGCAGGCTCTTGAAGAAGGCGTGCGTCACGAGGTGGAAAAGCCCCGCCACCCAGCCGCCGACACCGAGGGCCAGCATCATGTAGCCGAGCTGGCTCACGGTCGAATAGGCGAGCACCCGCTTGATGTCGTTGGCCACCAGCGCGATCGTCGCGGCGATGAAGAGCGTGATCCCGCCGGTGTAGGCGATGACGAGCAGGGCATCGGGCGTGAGCACGGGGAAGAATCGTCCCACGAGGTAGACGCCGGCGGCCACCATCGTCGCGGAATGAACGAGCGCCGAGACGGGCGTGGGGCCTTCCATCGCGTCGGGGAGCCAGACGAAGAGCGGAAACTGGGCGCTCTTGCCGACGCAGCCGCAGAAGATGCCGAGGCCGGCGATGAAGAGGAGCCAGCCGCCAAGGCCGCGCTCCCGCCAGCCCGGCACACGACCGGCGATCTCGGAGGCCGCGGCCTGCGGATCGGCCGCCTTCTCCGCGGCGATCTTCGCCACCTCGCCGGCGGCCGCGAACTCCACCATGCCGTCCGGCACCCGGAGGGCGTGCCCCGTCTCCGCCGGCCGCACGAGGCTGAAGAGACCCGGCTTCGTCACGACGGTGCCGTCGGCCGCGGTCGCGGTCGAGTCGGCGAACTGCAGCGTGCCGAGGGCGCCCCACAGGGCCATCAGGCCGATCAGCATCCCGAAGTCGCCCACACGATTGACGATGAAGGCCTTGTTGGCGGCCGTCGAGGCGCTCTTCCGCTCGTAGTAGAAGCCGATGAGGAACCAGGAGCAGATGCCCACCAGCTCCCAGAACACGAACACCATCGCCAGATTGCCGGCGATCAGGATGCCGAGCATCGAGAAACAGAAGAGCGAGAGCGCCTGAAAGAACCGCGGGAACCGGCCGGGGCGGTGGAGGTGGCCGCCGGAGGAGAGGTGCACCTCGTGGTCGGTGACGTCGTGCAGCTCGTCGTGCATGTAGCCCGACGCATAGACGTGGATGCAGGTGGCGATGAACGTCACCACCACGAACATCAGCACCGTGAGCGAGTCGATGTACCAGCCGATCGAGAGCTTGAGGTTGCCCCCTTCGTAGAGCGTGTACCAGTCGCCGGAGTAGGCCGCCGGAGCCGCGTGCTCAGCATGGGCGTCGTGGCCGTCGTGATGCCCGTCGCCGTGCCCCGCGTCGGCATGGTCGGCCGCATGAGCCTCGCCGTGGCCACCGTGGTGCACCGCCTTCACCGGATGGGCTCCCAGCCAGGCGACGAACGCCGCCAGCGAGAGCACGAGCGAGGTCACGATCGCGGCCGTCGCCACCCAGGCGGCATTGCGGCCGTGGGGCCCCATCCGCGGACCGAAGAACAGGATCAGAACGAACGACGCCAGCGGCACGAGCCACGCGAGGCCCAGAAGCGTCGGCAGTTGTGCAGCGAGGTCCATGGAGTGCGGGTTAACCCTTGAGGTCGTCGGCGCGATCGACGTCGACCGTGGCGTGGTTGTTGTAGAAATTGAGCGTGATCGCGAGCGCGACGGCCGCCTCGGCCGCAGCGAGCAGGATCACGAAGAGGGCGATGGCCTGGCCGTCGAGCCCCAGCCCGCGGCCTCCTTCCGCCTGCAGATACGGGGAGGCGAAGGCCACGAAATTCACGTTGGCCCCGTTGAGCACGAGTTCGATGCCCATGAGCACGCCGAGCGCGTTCCGTTTCACCGCCATACAGGCGATCCCAGCAGTGAACAGGATCGCGCCGACGACGAGATAGTGGGCCACGCTCACGGGCTCCGTGAACAGCCCCATCGCGAACAACCCGCCGACCATGGGCGACACAGGATTCATCGGGAGCCTCCCACGAGCACCGAGCCGCTGCGGCCGGCCGACTCCCTGCCGATGGCGGCATGCTCGGCGACCGAGGCCGGCGGCTCGACCGAGGCCGCGACATCGATCGCCCGCTGCGTCTTCCGCCGCTTCGCGCGGGCCAGGTAGGCGGCGGCGACGAGCACCACGAGCAGGTGCACCGACACGATCTCGAACGGCAGCAGATATCCGCTGCGGGTTCCGGCAGGAGCGCCCGCAGGCGGCTCATCGACCCGCACGCCGAGCAGAGCCATGCCGATGGGCGTGGCCGTCGGCGCTTCCACGACGCCCGCAGCCGGCTTCCGCCACTCTTCCACGGAGAAGGCCGACATCAGCAACACCGCGAGCAGCGACGCGCCCACGATGCCGGCGAGGACCCGGTCGCCCGGAGCCGTCTTGATCGACACGAACGGCGCCTGCGCCGTGAGCATCACGCCGAACACGAGCAGCACGAGCGTGCCGCCGACGTAAATCATCAGCTGCATCGCGCCCACGAATTCCGCCCCGGCCAGAAAGAAGAGGCCGGCCGTCGCCCCGAGCGAGAGCACGAGATACAGGGCCATCCGCACGACATTGTCGGCCGCGACGACCGCGATCGCGCAGACGCAGGCCAGCACCGCGAAGAGCAGGAAGAAGGTCGAGTGCCAGTTGATGGCGGCCAGCGGGAGCGCCGTGGCCACGAGCCCGGTTGCGAACGAGGCGGCGATCATGGGTTCACCTGGGCGACTTTCTTCGGCTCGGCGGCGGACGTCGCGGCGGCCCGGCCCCCGGGACCTTCGAGCCAGCCCTCGCGGATCTCGCCGGCAGGCCGCCCCAGCCCCGGCACCAGGCCGCCCGGCAAAAACAGCTGCCAGAGCATGGCACCGGCGAACATCGCGGCCGCGATCGGGGTGCAGTACTTCAGGCACGTGGTCATCACCTGGTCGATCCGGAGCCGCGGCAGCGTCCACCGCACCCACATCATCACGAGCACGCCGAGCGTGGCCTTGCCGAGCAGGTTGAACATCCCGAGCAGCCGCACGAAGTAGTTCGCCGTGTCGCCCGTGCCCTCCGACAGGCCGAGCAGCTTCGCCACCGGAATCGGCCCGTTCCAGCCGCCCAGGAAGAGAACGGCCGCCATCGCGCTGACGAGGAACATGGAGCCGTATTCGGCCATGAAGAAGTAGCTCCACCGCAGACCGGAATACTCGGTGTGGAAGCCGGCCACGAGTTCGCTCTCCGCTTCGGCGAGATCGAACGGGGCACGATTCACGCTCGCCACGGCGCACGTGACGTAGACCCAGAAGATCACGAACGTGAACGGGTCGTGAAACAGATACCAGTTGGTGAACCAGCCGGCCTGCTTCTCGGCGATCGTCACCATGTCCATGCTGCCGGCGAGCATGACCGGCACGACCACGCACATACCGAGCGGCACCTCGTAGCTCACCACCTGTGCCGCCTCCCGCATCGCCCCGAAGAGCGACCACTTCGAGGCCGAAGCGTAGCCGGCGAGGATCACGCCGAACACCTCGAGGCCGAGCACGGCCACGACGAAGAACACCCCCACGTTGAGCCGGCAGCCGATGAAGTCGAAGGCGAAGGGCAGCGCGATGAACGCACAGAACGACGCACAGAAGCTGACGTAGGGGGCGAGCCGGAAGAGCATCCCGTCGGCCCCTTCGGGCATCAGGTCTTCCTTGGCGAGCAGCTTGATGCCGTCGGCGAGCGACTGCAGCCAGCCGAACCGGCCGCCCGTGCGGGTGGGGCCGAGGCGGTCCTGGATGCGGCCGGCGATCTTCCGCTCGGCCCAGATGAAGACGAGCGCTCCGCCGGCGATCACGTTGAGGATCAGCACGGCCGCGACCACGGCCGTGACCGTCCACGCCAGCCACGCCGAAAGCCCGATGGTATTGATCAGAAATTCAGCCATTCGCGTCGATATTTCCCGGCGAAACCCGACTTCGTGAAATTTTGCACGAAGTGTGCCCTACCCTCACCCTTTCTACAAGTGGCGGGGCCGCGATCGGCTCACCGATCGATTTCACCCATCACGATGTCGAGGCTGCCCACGATCGCCGGCACGTCGGCGATCAGGCAGCCGCGGCAGAGTTCCGAGGTGACGGAGAGGTTCGAGAACGAACTCGAGCGGGCCCGCACCCGCCACGGGATCGCCGATCCGTCGCTGACGAGGTAGAAGCCCATCTGCCCCTTGGGGGCCTCGGTCTCGAGATACGCGTCGCCGGCCGGCATCTTCTCCGTGAGCTTGAGGGGCTCGCCGATCGTGCCCTTGCAGGCCGAATACCGGTCGATCGCCTGCCGCACGAGGTCCATCGACTGCACCACTTCGAGCATCCGCACGAAGAACCGGTGCCAGCAGTCGCCGAGCACGGCGTCGGCCGGCACCGGCGGATACTCGTG
This sequence comes from uncultured Candidatus Kuenenia sp., assembly GCA_964640405.1. GTDB lineage: Bacteria > Planctomycetota > Planctomycetia > Pirellulales > UBA1268 > QWPN01. The sequence goes on along the minus strand of CAZXIG010000012.1, from coordinate 5,284 downwards.
GTCGCGGGGGTAATGGCCGTCCTTCATCACGGCCACCTCGAAGGCGTAGCCGTCGTACATCGCCGTGTAGATGGCCTCGCCGTCGCGCCGCATGTCCTGATCGACGCCGCTGCCGCGGAGCACGGGGCCCGAGCAGCCGTAGTCGATGGCCATCTCGCGCGACATGACGCCGATGTTGGCCGTCCGCTTCACGAAGATCGCGTTCGTCGTGAGGAGCGCATGGTATTCCTTGATGATCGGCTCGAACTGGTCGAGGAACGCCTCGCACTTCTGGAGCCAGCCGGGGGGCAGGTCGGCCGTGAGGCCGCCGATCGTGATGTAGCTGTAGGTGAGCCGGGCTCCGCAGGCCTCCTCGAAGAGATCGAGGATCTTCTCCCGCTCGCGGAAGGCGTAGAGGAACGGGCTGAACGTGCCGAGGTCGAGGCCGTAGGCCCCCATCCCCACGAGGTGGCTGGCGATCCGGCCCAGTTCGGCGATCAGCACCCGCAGATGGCGGGCCTTCTCGCTCACCTCGTACTTCATGAGCTTCTCGACGGCGAGCGCCCAGCCGAGGTTCATGTTCATGGCCGCGAGGTAGTCCATCCGGTCCGTGTACGGAATCCACTGCCGGTGGGTCAGGTTCTCGCCGATCTTCTCGGCGCAGCGGTGGAGGTAGCCGATGTGCGGCTCCACCTCCGACACGACCTCGCCGTCGGTCCGGAGCACGAGCCGGAGCACGCCGTGGGTGCTCGGGTGCTGCGGCCCCATGTTGACGAGCATTTCGTCGGTGCGAACGTCGAACTCGATGATCCGCGGATCGTCGTCGAGCAGTTGTGCCATGTGATCTACCTCCCGCGGATGCCGTGGTATTCGAGGGGCTGTTCGTAGTCCTTGCGGAGCGGGTAGCCCTCCCAGTCCTCGGGACAGAGGATCCGCCGCAGGTCGGGGTGCCCGGTGAACCAGACGCCCGAAAGGTCATACACCTCCCGCTCGTGCCAGTTCGCGCCCCGCCACACGCCGCACACGCTCGGGATCTCGGGCAGCTGCCCCGGCACGTCCCCCTTCCACCGCGGCAGCTTGCACTTGAGCACGAGGCTCACGCGAGATGCGGTGCTCCAAAGGTGGTAGACGAGTTCGGTGTGCGGCTGCCAGGAAACCTTCGCGGCCTTCTTGGCGTCGGGCTCGAACCAGTCGATGCCCGTGATGCATTCGAGCGAGTCGAACCGCACCGGGCTCTTCGCCTTCAGCCAGCCGCAGACCTCGGCGATGCGTTCGGGGGCAACCTCGATCCAGGGGTCGATCGCCTCGAGATTCTTGCCGACGATCGCGCCGGGCAGAGCCTCGTCGAGCTGCTCGAGAAAGCCGGGGCCTCGCATGGGTGACTACCAGTGTGATGGGGAAAGGCTGATTGATCAGGAAGAACGCCGCACCGTGCGTCAGGCCGACCGCTCGGCCGTCACCGCCCGCACCCAGTCGAGGTCGCCGCGATACCACACGTAGGCGAAGCCCACGAGGAGCACGGCGAAGAATGCGGCCATGTCGACGACGGCGGTGCGGGCGAGGAGCGAGCCGGTGCGGGCCACGGCCCATTGGCCGAGGGCCTGCTGCGGCGTCTTGTCGCCCCGCGTCGCCTCGAGGCCGCGGGCCTCGGAGATGGTGGGGGTCAGCAGCGGGCCGGCCGTGTCGGGAACGACGGGCTTCGTCACTCCGAGTTCCCGCATCAGTCCGGCCGCCCCAGGGGCGAGCGTGCCGTCGGCCTGCACGGTCTGCAGGGCGGGGTCGGTGAGCTGCGTGGCCTTGCCGAAGACGGTGGCCCACGGAAAAAAGAGCGCCACTTCGACGTCGAAGATGATGAACAGCAGGGCGACCACGTAGAACCGCAGGTCGAACTGCACGAAGCTCGAGCCGATCGTCGGCTCGCCGCATTCATACACCTCGAGCTTCTCGGTGTTGGGCACCCGCGGCCGCACGAGCCAGCCGACGATCAGGTTGACGGCCAGGAAGGCGATGCCCACCGCGACGAACAGGGCGACGTAGCCGGCGATCAGAACGGGATGCATCGAACGGGCCTTTTATGGCTGAAGCTGAGCGGGATTACTGGTTCGGGCCGCCGTGGACGGGTTCGACGATCACCTTCGAGGCGGCGACGGCGGTCGGGTTGAGCGAGGAGCGGCCCCAGGCCACCTCGACGGGCAGTCGGGCGAAGTCGACGATCGTTCCGTCGCGGCTGTAGCAGGAGAGGTCGAGCGTCGAGCCCATGAAGATGCAATCGACGGGGCACGGCTCCACGCACAGGGCGCAGAACATGCACTTCGAGTAGTCGATCGTGAACCCGCTGACGCGAAAGCCCTTGCCGTTCTCGACCCGCTCCTTGCCGATGTAGATGCAGTCCACCGGACAGGCCTTCGAGCACTGGTCGCAGGCGATGCAGGTGGTCAGGTCGTAGCGATGGAAGCCGCGGTAGCGGGCGGCCACCGGAGCGGGCAGTTCCGGATACTCGAAGTGCTCGGTGAAGGTGCGCCGCTTCTGGTCGTAGGTGCTGCTGAAGACCCGCAGCGTGGTTCGCATCCCGTCGAGCACCGTCCAAACGGCCGTAAACAGGTTGCGGAACCAGGTTTTCATGGCTGACACGTCGTCCGGCAAGGTCTGCGGCACGGCGCTACGAATCCGACCGCAGCGCCGACGCGGAGAGTATAGGGAGCCTGCGAAAGGCAACAAGGACGGAGCGGATAACGACGGGGCAAATAGGGACGGAGCGCACGGGACGGAGCACAAAGGAACCACGTCATCCGGTGGCTTCGGGGGGCGGTGCAAGTCTCGTCGAACTCCAGAGCGGGTAGGCGAGGGGGTCGGTGCAAGCTCGAGGAGCATTTGGACCGAGTCCTCGAGGTCCACCGCGACGAGACTTGTACCGCCCCCTCGCCGGCGCCACCTTTTGGAAGCGAAGCCCCTGGTGTCCTGTCGCCAAAGGGGCGGAAAAGGCGGCGCCACCCCCGTAAACGCCCGCATTTGCCGGCATTTTTTCGGCGGAAGGCCCGGGATTTGCTTGACTGCTCGTTTCAGGCCAGTAGGATTGAGGAGTTTCTGGCAGTTTACGCCCCCTGATCCGCACCCTTTGCCCGGTTCGCCACAGCGCCAAAGGAATGGCCCATGCTCGTCCTCTCACGCAAGAAAGACGAGAGCATCGTCATCAACAACGATATCACCATCGTTGTGGTGGAGATCCGTGGCGACAAGGTGCGGCTCGGCGTCGAGGCCCCCAAGGAGGTGCCGGTGCACCGCCGGGAGGTTTACGAGGCCATCGCCCGCGGCGAGCCGGTCGATCAGGCGTCGGTCGGCGGGAGCGGCCACGAACCGAGCTCCGCCCAGCAGCCGCCGGAACCCGAGGCTCTGGCTCCTGACGCCTGACATCAGGTAGTCTTAAGCGTCTCGTGTGGAGCCCGCGTGGCTTCATCACGGCCCCATCGTCTAGAGGCCTAGGACATCGCCCTTTCACGGCGGTAACCGGGGTTCGAATCCCCGTGGGGTCAATTCTTTCCTCGTGGTGCTGCAAGCGGTTGCTGATGGATGAGCCAGCCAACGCCGATCGGCCCGCGGCGTACGACGCCGTGCTCCTCGTGTCGTTCGGCGGGCCCGACAGGCCCGACGACGTCATCCCGTTCCTCGAGAACGTGCTCCGGGGCCGCAACGTGCCGCGGGAGCGGATGCTGGAAGTCGCCGAGCACTACTACCACTTCGGCGGCAAGAGCCCGATCAACGAGCAGAATCTCGCTTTGCTCGCGGCCCTGCGGGCCGAGTTGGAGCGGCGCGGACCGCGGCTGCCCGTCTACTGGGGCAACCGCAACTGGCATCCGCTGCTCACCGACACGCTCCGCGAGATGGCCGATGCCGGCGTGAAGCGGGCGATCGCCTTCGTGACCAGCGGCTTCAGCTGCTATTCCGGCTGCCGGCAATACCGCGAGAACATCGCCGCGGCCTGCGCCCCGCTCGGCGATAAGGCGCCGCAGGTCGACAAGATCCGCGTGTTCTTCAACCACCCGGGCTTTGTCGGCCCGATGGCCGCGAACGTGCGGGCTGCGCTCGATCATTTTCCCGCGGAAGCACGGCCCGATGTGCCGGTGCTGTTCACGGCCCACAGCATCCCGATGTCGATGTCCGACACGAGCCGCTACGTGCCGCAGCTCACCGAGTCGTGTCGGCTCGTGGCGGAGCAGGCAGGCACGGCCAATTGGAAGCTCGTCTACCAGAGCCGCAGCGGCCCGCCCACGCAGCCGTGGCTCGAGCCCGACATCTGCGACGCGATCCGCGAGCTGCATGCCCAGGGAATCCGGCGGCTGGTCATCGCGCCGATCGGCTTCATCTCCGACCACATGGAAGTGCTGTACGACCTCGACACCGAGGCGGCCGATCTCTGCAAGGAGTTGGGCATCGACATGCAGCGGGCGGCGACGGTGGGCACGGCCCCCGAGTTCATCGCCTGCGTCCGCGATCTGATCGCGGAGCGGGCCTGGAACCTGCCCGACCGCGCGGCCATCGGGCGGCTCCCGGCCAACCACGACGTCTGCCCGCTCGACTGCTGCCCCGCCCCCCAGCGGCCCGCCGCCCGGCCTGCGGCGTCATGAACGCCGCCGAGCACGTCGCCCTCGTCCACGGCTATCTCGCCAACAAATACATGCTGGTGCCGCTCGCCCGCCGGCTGCGGCGCCGCGGCTTCGGCACGACGCCCTGGGGCTACTGGAACATCCAGTGCTCGCTGCTGGTGCATGCCGACCGGTTCTGCCGCCAACTCGAGATGCTCGACGCCGATCCGGCGATCGGCACGATTCACCTCGTCACGCACAGCATGGGGGGCATCGTGGCTCGGGCGGCGCTCGACCGCTACCGCCCGCGGAAGCTCGGCCGGGTCGTGATGCTCGCCCCGCCGAACCGGGGCTCGTTCGTGGCCACGCGGGCCGTCGGCACGTTCGGCCGGTTTTTGCGCCCCGTCACGGAACTCTCGACCGCCCCCGACAGCCTCGTCAACCTGCTGCCCACACCTGAGGGCCTCGACATCGGAGTGATCGCAGCGAAGCACGACGCCCTCGTCTCGGAGGAGAGCACGCATCCCGTCGTGCCCCACGCCCACATCACGCTCCCCACCTGGCACACGGGCCTGCTGTTCAACCGCGACTGCGCCAACCTCACCGCCGCCTTCCTCGCATCGGGCACGTTTCCGCAGTCATGAACACTTCTCCTCACCCACTCGGTCATTCGCCCGTTTCCGTCGGCCCGCTCGGGCTCGGCTGCTGGCCGCTGGCGGGGATGA
>CAZXIG010000011.1:0-25465 GCA_964640405.1 uncultured Candidatus Kuenenia sp. | reverse complement strand
GGAAGCCCGGCGCGGCACACGAATCGGGGTGCGTCAAGCGGCGGAGGGGGATTTTTGCCCGCTTTTTCCCCGCTCTGCGCCGCCCTGTGACAGATGTGGCGCACCTGCCGCCCGCCGTTTTGCGGCTCAAAATTTTGGGCCGCCTCCGTCGATCCTTGCAGCAGTGCGATCACGCGGACCGGCCCCACGCCTCCGCCGGTCCGCCTCGGTGCCTTGTAATCCTTGTCTTGAATCCCCCTGGAGCCCTCCCATGAAGCGCGTTCTGTTCGTTCTCGCGGTGGTGTCGACGATGGCGATTGGTTCGACGGCGTTTGCCAACCAGGTCCGCAACGGCCAGGCCTCGGTCGGTGCCACCCGCAATGGCCCCATCGCCAAGCTGATCGAGCTCGAGCGCCGCAAGAACGAGTGGCTCCGCCAGCGGTTCGCTCGGTAAGCCGCACGTCCGGCGCCTCGGCGCCGGACGACCGACCGCGGTTCATTACAATTCGGTAATCGACGTCGCCGGGTAGAGTGGAAGCGTGCAGCGCCTCCGCTCGCCCGGCGACACCATTTTCCGGGCCGCGACATGCCCGCTGCCGCGAGGGCACGCGACGTGACATCTGAAACCCGTGCCTGGCTCGACGGACTGCGGAAGTTTGCAGCCGCCCAACGGGAGCGGAAGCCGCTGCCACGCCCCACGCAGTCGGCGGCCGAGTCGGCGGAACGGATGATCCTCGCCGCTGATCTGTCCACCCGCCTGCCGTCGATCGAACGAGTGCTCGCCGAGAGAGCCGCGTGGATTCGTCGATCGACCGGCGACGCCGACCCCGATCCGGTGATCGTGATCACGACCTCCGCCGTCGGCATCGATGCCGTGGCCGAGCTGCTCGCCTCGCGGACGCACGGTCTCGAGCCCCTCGCGGCCCGCACCGCGGCCGTCACGGAACTTGAATATCGGCTGTGGTGCATCCGGCAGCCCGACGACGCCAACCGCTGCCACGTCAATCTCTGGAGCTGGGTGAAGACTCGGGTGCCCGAGCAGCGGTGGGCCGAATTCGCCCGCCATCCGCTCGCTCCCGGCGAGGCGTATTGGCTGCACAGGGCGGGCGTCGCCGGGGCGGGCGCGGCGGACTCCCGTCATTGCCATCTCTGGAAGTGGAACGGCCGCCATGCGGCGTTGCTCGAGGCATTCGTCCGGGAGCGGTCGGTGAGTCACCTCGACGCGGACCGCGGCAGGGCGGCGGGCGAGAATCGGCGTTGAGATTGAGGTTTCCGCCGCCACTGGCTACCGTGTGCGCGAAATCCTTCATCCAACTGCAAGAAGTATGAAACCCCGGATTCTCCTCACGACCACCTCGTTCCAGGACACCCCCGGCGAACATCACGCCAAGCTCGCCGCCACCGGCTGGGACCTCGTCACCGCCCGCGGCCCGCTCTCCGAGGCCGACACGCTCGCCCTGGTCGGCGAGATCGACGGCTACATCTGCGGCGACGACGCGATCACTCGGGCCGTGCTGGAAAAGGCACGGCCGCGGCTGAAGGTGCTCTCGAAGTACGGCATCGGCGTCGACAAGATCGACGTGAAGAGCTGCACCGAGTTCGGCATCCCGCTGCTCTTTACGCCTGGCGTCAACCACACGACGGTCGCCGAGCACACGTTCCTGCTGCTGTTGGCCCTCGAGAAAAACCTCCTCTTTCACTGCGACTCGACGCGGGCCGGCGGCTGGAAGCGGCAGACCGGCCACGAACTGCTCGACAAGACGATTGGCATCGTGGGCATGGGCCGGATCGGCAAGGAAGTGGCGATCCGCGCGAAGGCGTTCGGCATGAAGCCGATCGGCTACGACGTCTACTGGGACGAGGCGTTCGCCAGGGAGCACGGCATCCCGCGGGCCGCCACGCTCGACGAGGTCTTTCGGCAGGCCGACTACATCTCGCTCCATACGAATCTGACGCCAGAGACCCGCGACCTCGTCCGCGCGGAGACGATCGCCAAAATGAAGCCGGGCGTGATCATCCTCAACTGCGCCCGGGGCGAGATCGTGAACACGGCCGACATCGCCGCGGCCCTGAAGAGTGGCCGCGTGGCCGGCTACGGCACCGACGTGCTCGACGAGGAGCCGCCGCGGGCCGACCATCCGCTCACGAAGCTGCCCAACTGCGTCGTCACGCCCCACATCGGCTCCCGCACGAGCGAGAGCGTGCAGCGGCAGGCTCTTGCCGCGGTGACTAACCTGATCAACGCAATGCACGGCGAGAAGCCGCTGGCACAAGTCAACCCCGAAGTCCCGGTGAGGAAGGTCGTCTGATGTCCGAAGTTTTTCACGTCGTGCCCGTCGCCGCCCACGAAGCGATCGTCCGCGGTGCCTATCTGCAGCGGGGTTACAACGCAGACGAGGCCGAGCACGCCGCGAAGCTCGCCACCGCGGCCACGAAGCACGGCATCCGCACCCACAACGCCATCAAGGCGCTCCACCTCGACGAGCTCTTCGGCTCGAAGGGGGGTGGCTGCGTGCCGAAGGCGGCGATCACGAAGCTGCCGAGCCGCTTCAAGGCCGCCGAGGTATGGGACGCCCACAAGAAGCTCGGCCAGGCCGTGGCGTGGGAGGCGATCGACACCTGCATGAAGCTGGCCGACACCTACGGCACCGGCACGGTCTCGATCGACAACGCGTTTCACTATCTCTGGGGCGGCGGCTACGTGATGGAGGCGGCGAAGAAGGGCTACATCGCCTACACCAACTGCACCGCGGCGCTGGCCGAGGTGGTGCCGTTCCGTGGCAAGTTTCCGACGCTGGGCACGAACCCGCATTCCTGGGGCTTTCCCACGACGGCCGCGATCGGCTTTCCGATCGTGATCGACTGGGCGACCTCCGTGATCGCGATGGGCCGCGTGCAGCAGCTCAAGCGCGAGGGGAAGCCGCTGCCTCCGAATGCGGCCGTCGACAAGGACGGGGTGCCGACGACCGACCCGGACAAGGCCGTCTCGCTCCTGCCGTTCGGCGACCACAAGGGCTACGGCCTCTCGCTCATCAACGAGATCGTGGCGGGCTTCATCGGCGGCTCGCTGCCGACGCTCCGCAACCGGCCGGCCGTGCCGGGCGAGAAGCAGACCTGCGCCTTCTTCTTCCAGGTGATCCATCCCGACGCGATCTCCGGCGGCGCGTTCGCCCAGGGCCGCAGCCAAGCCGCCAACGTGAAGGCCGTGCTGGCCGACATCCTCGGCCACGGCAACGAGGGCTGCATGCTGCCCGGCCAGCTCGAGGCGGAAGCCGCCGCCCGCAGCGACAAGGCGGGCGGGCTGCTCTTCTCGAAGGCCGAAGTCGAAGCCCTCAACGAAATCGCCCAGGAAGCGGGAGTGCCGCCACTCGCGCTCGACACTCTCAAGACCACCTGAGAAGATTTCGACCCATCACGCCTTCGCCAATCGCCACACGGTGAGGCGAGGAGGGTCGGCGAAAGCTCGAGGAGCATTGGGCCGCCGCGGCCCACCGCGACGAGACTTTTGCCGCTCTCCGAGCCGGCGCCCCTTGATCGACGAAACCGCAACTGAAAGGCCTCCTCATGTCGCTTCCCCTCAAGCCCCGTGAATCCTGCACGTTCGACGAGGTCTCGCTCGGCGAGATCATGCTCCGACTCGATCCGGGCGAGGGCCGCATCCGCACGGCCCGAGAGTTTTCGGCCTGGGAGGGGGGCGGCGAATACAACGTGGCCCGCGGGCTGCGGAAGTGCTTCGGCCTGAAGACGGCGGTCGTGACGGCGTTCGTCGACAACGAGGTCGGCCACCTGATCGAAGACTTCATCATGCAGGGGGGCGTCTGCACCGATTTCATCCAGTGGCGGGCCGACGACGGCATCGGACGGAGCGTCCGCAACGGCTTGAACTTCACGGAGCGGGGCTTCGGCATCCGCGGGGCCGTGGGCGTGCCCGACCGGGGCAACACGGCGGCCAGCCAGCTGAAGCCGGGCGACGTCGACTGGAACCACCTGTTCGGCAAGCTCGGCGTGCGGTGGTTCCACACCGGCGGCATCTTCGCGGCTCTCTCCGAGACGACGGCCGCCCTCACGATCGAGGCGGTGAAGGCCGCGAAGCAGCACGGCACGGTCGTGTCGTACGACCTGAACTACCGGCCGAGCCTGTGGAAGAGCATCGGCGGCCAGGCGAAGGCCCGCGAGGTCAACCGCGAGATCGCGAAGCACGTGGACGTGATGATCGGCAACGAGGAAGACTTCACGGCCTCGCTCGGCTTCGAGGTGGAGGGCGTGGACCACAATCTCTCGGCCATCGAGACCGACGCCTTCAAGCGGATGATCGAGAAGGCCGTGAAGGAATATCCGAACTTCAAGGTGGCCGCGACGACGCTCCGCCGCGTGATCACGGCCACGAAGAACGACTGGAGCGCGATTCTCTGGCACGACGGGAAGTTCTACGAGAGCCGGAAGTATCCGGAGCTCGAGATCCTCGACCGCGTGGGGGGCGGCGACAGCTTCGCCAGCGGCCTCGCCTTCGGGTTCCTCGAGTTCAACTGCCCGCAGAAGGCGGTGGACTACGGCGCCGCCCACGGCGCCCTCGCCAGCACCACCCCCGGCGACACCTCGATGGCCACCCGGGCCGAGGTGGAAAAGCAGATCAAGGGGGGCGGCGCCCGCGTCGTGCGCTGATCACAGGCGCACCAGCCAAAGCAGGGGTTGCCCGTGCCCTCGAGCCGGCGTAGGTGACCAGCGCAGCCCGGAGGGCGGAGCGCAGGCACCTCCGAGTGAGCGGAGGGCATGGATGCCCGCAGCGAACGTCCGGGCGAGAGGGCACGGGCAACCCCGGCACACCTCAGGCCAGCGCCACCCACGACTTGCAGCCGCCGTAGCTCTCGTGCCAGGGGAGCGCGAGCGGCTCGGGCAGCGGCTGGACGTCGACGACGAGCACGTGCAACTCGTCCCGCCAGCGGTGGAATCGCTCGGCGACGACGGCATCGCTCCAGACGTGGCGGTGGCGAAATGCAGCGAGGTCGGCGAGCGACCGCACCTGCAACGCCTCGCGAACGGTCGCGCGATGGGTGAACACGACGCTCCCCTCGGGGGGCCGATCGGCGTCGATGCCGTCGAGGAGGTCGCGGGCCTCGGGGATGAACTGCTCCGGCGACTGGTGGAGAAAGGTCGGCAAGAGCAGGAACTCGGCGTGCTCGACGCGGAACCCGCCCCCTGGCTCCACGATGCCGCCCTTGCGCAGGATCACGTCCTGCCGGCCGCCGGCCAGCGCCCGACAGATCGCGGCCCATTCCTTGAAGGCGGTGCGAGGGTGGGGTGAGCTCACTGCGTCGGCCGCACGTGGATGCCGTCGGCGGTGAGCTGGATCACCGGGATGCCGAGCTTCGGGTCGAAGATCGCCGTCCCGCGGATCACCACGTCCTGCCCCTCCTTGATCCCGAAGAGCGTGCGGGCGTCGATCGGCAGCTCCTTGCCATCGGGCCCCACGAACTGCACGGCCGCGATCGGCGAATTGGCCTGCCGCTTCTTGCAGAACGGGCAGTCGTCGGGCTTGTGCCCCGGCTTCTTCGCATGGTCGTCGGTGGGGATCTCCAGCATCGAGAACGATGCCTTGTCCTTGATGAACGCATCCATGCCTTTGCCGCCGATGCGGCCGGCCACCACGACCTGCTGCGGCGTCGTCGTGAGCTTCTGCTTGGCCGCGGCGAGCGTGATCGCCCCGGCCGGTTCCTCCGGGAGCACGAGCGTGCCGCGGATCGCCGCCACATCGACCTCGGCGCTGGCCGAAAGGCCCCCGAGGGCGAAGGCGGCCGCGATACCGAACGCAAACAATCTGCGGGCAAGAGTCATGAGTGCACCTCCATGTTTCGAAACATCATAGGCAAGCCGGGGCCGAGGGAGAGGCCTCACGGCACGAGCGTGCTCTGCAGCGACTTGATCGCGGCATCTATCCGCTCGGCGAGCGAGGCATGCACCTCGGCCGCCGGCTGCGACTTGCCCTCCGGGGCATGGATCGCCGTGTCGAGCTTGTCGAAGCACTCGAACAGTTCGTCGAGGGCCTTCGAGGCCGTGGCCTTCGCCTCGTCACCCAGCTTTTCCTTGGCCAGCAGCCCATGTGCGTCTTCGATCAGGTGGCCCAGGGCGTGCACGGCATCGTCGGCCGCGTCGGTGGCGCCCACCGCCAGATGGTCCTTGACGGCGGCGACGGTCGCCTGCAGCTGGGCCACGCTTGCGGCGAACGACTCGGGATGGTCGTGCTCATGCTCCTCATGGTCATGCCCGTGATCATGGTCATGGTCGTGATCATGGTCGTGACTGGCCGCGGCCGGCTTGGCGGCCGCCGGCTTGGCCGGAGGCGAGGAAGGCGAACAGCCGATGACGGCAAGGCTGCAGACGAGGGCGACGAAGACGGGGGGGCGGACGTGCATGGGTAGCTCCTTGAATGAAGACAGGGTAGCGGTCACGGCGGCTCTGATGCAACTCGTTTGCGTGAAGGTTCCGCCGCGGCATCGGCGACGAGGCAGACCATCGAGTGTTCGGGCAATTCGAGCGGCTGGGTGAAGTCGATGGCAGGCCCCTGGCCGTCCGGGAAAATGTCGTCGGGGGCAGGCCGGCCGGTGTGCACGAAAAGCTTCCACGGCAGGGCCCGGATCGCGGCCGGCTGCGGCAGCGTGAACGTCCGCGGCAGCGAGCCGGCATGGGCCAGGATCAGCACGTGCCGGGGCGTGCCAGCCATGCCGCCGGCGGCCGGGTCGTCTTCGGCTTCGAGCCGCTCCCGGGAGGGCGCCCCGAAGAAGCAGCTGAGGCTGCCGTCGGCCGCATACCAGTCGATGTGCACGCCGTCGGGCGAAAACCACTCCACGTCGGGCAGCGTTCCGGTGGCGCTCACGCCCCCCTGGAGGAACGACCGTCGCCGGAGCGTGGGGTTGCCAAGCCGAAACCGGATCAGCTCCCGGAAAAACCGCACGAGGTCCGGGTGGGCGTCGACGAGCGACCAGTCGAACCACGACACGGCGTTGTCCTGGCACCAGGCGTTGTTGTTGCCCTGCTGCGTGCGGCGGCACTCGTCGCCCGCGAGCAGCATCGGCACCCCCTGGCTCAAGAGGAGCGTGGCTGCCATGTTGCGGATCTGCCGTAGCCGCAGGGCGTTGATGTCGGCCCGCTGGGTGGGGCCCTCGATGCCGTAGTTCTCCGCGAAGCTGTTGTCGTCACCGTCGCGGTTGCCCTCGCCGTTGGCCTCGTTGTGCTTCTCGCGGTAGCTGACGAGGTCGTTGAGCGTGAAGCCGTCGTGCGACGTCACGAAGTTGATGCTGTGATAGGGCTGCCGGCCGTCGTCGCCGTAGAGGTCGCTCGACCCGGCGAGCCGCGTGGCGAGGTGGCCGGTCTGGGCGAAGTCGCCCCGCCAGTAGCGGCGGACGTCGTCGCGATAGCGGCCGTTCCACTCCGCCCACCGCAGGCTGGCGAACGACCCAACCTGGTAGGCCCCGGCGGCGTCCCAGGCCTCGGCGATGATCTTCGTGTCGGCCAGGAGCGGGTCTTCGGTGATCAGCTCCACGATCGGCGGGTTGGGCAGGATATCGCCGTTGCGGTCGCGGGAGAGGACGCTCGCCAGATCGAAACGGAAGCCGTCGATGTGGTAGTTGTGCACCCAGTGCCGCAGACAGAGGAAGATCAGCTCGCGGACGATCGGATGGTTGCCGTTGATCGTGTTGCCGCAGCCGGTGTAGTTGCGATAGGTGGAGCCGCCGTCACCGAGCATGTAATAGACGCGGTTCTCCAGCCCCTTGAACGAGAACGTCGGCCCGAGGTGGTTGCCCTCGGCGGTGTGGTTGAAGACGACGTCGAGGATCACCTCGATGCCGGCCGCATGGAGCGCCCGCACCATCTCCTTGAACTCCCGCACCTGGCAGCCAGGCTCCGATCCCGATGCATAGCCGCGGTGGGGCGAGAAGAAGGCGATCGGGTCGTAGCCCCAGTAGTTCCGCCGCTCGCTGGGAAACTCGAGCGAGGGAATGTGCGGCGCGAACTCATGCACCGGCATCAGCTCGACCGCGGTCACGCCCAGCGACTTGAGATACGGGATCTTCTCGATCACGCCCCGGTAGGTGCCGGGGTGATCGACGCCGCTGGTCGGGCTCTGGGTGAAGCCACGGACATGCAGCTCGTAGATCACCGTGTCGGCGAGGCCGCGGCGGAGGTGGCGGTCCCCCTGCCAGTCGAACGTGTCGTCGATTACCACGCACTTCGGCGGGTGGAGCAGGCCGTCGGGCCCGAGCGTGAAGTCGCCGCCGAGCGCCCGGGCGTAGGGATCGATGAGCCGGGCCGCGCCGTCGAACCGGTGGCCCCGCTCGGGCTCGAAGGGGCCGTCGGCCTGGAAGTGGTAGAGCTGCCCGGGACCGAGGCCGGGCACGAAGACGCTCCAGATGTCGCCCCACCGGTCCTTGGATGGGTCGAGTTCGATCACCTCGGCCGGGGCGGTCGCGTCGGCCGAGTCGTAGAGCAGCACCCGCATCGCCGTGGCCGAATGGCTGTAGACGACGAACTGCACGCCCCCCTTCCGCCGTCCGATGCCCTCGTGCAGGAGGGCGCCGTAGGGTAGGGGATGGCTGAACTGCAGCGGCGGCAGTGGCTGGCGGGCGTGGGCCCGCTGCGCGGGGAGTTTCGGTTTCCGCAGCGGCATAGACCGAAATCATACCATCGCGGCCTGCGGCCCGACGGTCGCGGGGGGCTCCTTGCGGGACCGGTGGCCGCGGCGATGATAGTCACATGAGCGGAGCCACCTATTCGAGTGCCGGCGTCGACCTCGAGTTGTATCGCGAGGGCATGGCCCGACTGCCGGCCCATATGCGGCGCACCCAGTGCCCCCGTGTGATGAGCCCGGAGGGGGGGTTCGCCGCCCTGTTTCAGCTGGATTTCAAGGGGCTCTTCGCCCGCGGCTACGAAGACCCGCTGCTGGTCTCCTGCACCGACGGCGTCGGCACGAAGCTCAAGATTGCCGTGGAAGCCGGCGTCCATCACACGGTGGGCATCGACCTGGTGGCGATGAGCGTCAACGACGCGCTCTGTACTGGGGCCGAGCCGCTCTTCTTCCTCGACTACGTGGCGATGTCGCACGACGACCCGAACCTCCTCGAACAGATCGTGCGGGGCATCGCCGACGCCTGCGTGGAGTGCGAGTGTGCGCTCGTCGGCGGCGAGACCGCGATCCTGCCCGACATGTACCAGCGGGGCGAATACGACCTCGCCGGCTTCTGCGTGGGCGTGGTCGAGCGCAAGAAGCTCGTGGACGGCCGTGAGATCCAGCCGGGCGACGTGGCCCTCGGCATCGCCTCGAGCGGCTTCCATTCCAACGGCTTCAGCCTCGTCCGCAAAGCGGTGTTCGACATGGGCAAGCTGGCCTGTGGCGACACGGTGCCCGCCCTCGGCGGCCGCACGGTGGCCGACGTGCTGCTCACGCCCACGCGGCTCTATGCCCGCCCGGTGAAGGCGGTGCTCGGCCACTACCGCGTCAAGCACGTCGTGCACGGCATCGCCCACATCACCGGCGGCGGCCTCGTCGAAAACCTCGCCCGGATCGTGCCGCCGCACGTCCAGGTGATGCTCGACCGCGGCTCGTGGCCCGTGCCACCGGTGTTCCCCTGGGTGCAGGGCCTGGGCAACATCGCCGCCGACGAGATGGAGCGGGTGTTCAACATGGGCATCGGGATGGTGCTCGTCGTCTCGCCGCACTTCGCCGACTCGATCCAGAAGCAGCTGGCCGACCTCGGCCACGAGAGCTTCAAGCTCGGCACCGTCCGTGCCGCCGAGCCCGCGGAAGAACGCGTCGTGCTCCGCTAGCTTCCGGACGGATCCCCGGGCTTCCGCCCGGGGCTTTTTGGTGGTTGGCAAGAAGCCCCCGGCGGGAGCCGGGGGATGACGCTCGGCCTACCGCGCGGCGTCCTTCGGCTCGAAATACTTCGCGAGGATGCGGGCCACGATCTGCTTGCCGCGGCTGTTGCCGTGGATCGCGTCCCGCGCGAAGTGGTCGTAGGGCTTGTACGACCGCAGCATGTAGTCTTCCCACGCCTTGCGGATGTCGAAAAACTCCACCCGCTCCTCGCGGCACATCCGCCGCATCCGCGCGGAAAACTGCTCCATGTCGTCGAGCGCCACCGCCGCCGGCTTCGACGTGAAATTGAGCGGCTCGTAGAACTCCCGCGGCGCGATCGCCCCACTCATCACGAGGATCTCGCAGTTCGAGCCCTGCCGGATCTGGCGGATCACGCTGCGGATCGCCTCGACGTCGAAGCCGTGGCTGATGCCCGCGATCATCACGAGGTCGGGCTTGTAGTCGAGCACGTAGGGCTTCACGCGGCCCTCGTCCTTGTAATACCAGCAGCCGGTGCCGCCGCGCACGCTCGTCACGATCTCGAGCTTCGCCTTGGGATAGATGCGGGCGAGGAGCGTCTCGTAGAGCGAGTTCGACGTGTCGTTGCAGATGCTGTCGCCGAGCATCACGACCCGCAGCGGGCCGCCCGTGGCCAGCCGCTGCATGGTCCGCGGCAGAAACTGCCAGCGGTCGGCCGCCGGCTCGAACTGGACGACCGGGCACTGCGCCGCGAGCCCAGCGGCCCAGGCGGCCGCGTCGTCTGCGGTGATCTGCTCGACCCGCAGATTTTTCACCGCCAGCGGAGCGGCGCTTGTCTGCAGGCGGATCCGCGCCTGTTTCGCGTCGGCATGGCCGCGGAAGCAGAGCGAGTAGGGCCGCCAGTCGGTGGAGGTGTCGATGCTGTCGTAAACGTCGGCCACGATCTCCTTGCCATCCTTGTCGAAAAACACCACCGCACAGAGCGGCTTCTCCGCAGCCTGGGCGAGGAACCGCAGCCGGTAGAAGGCGAAGGGCTCGACGGCGAAGGGCTTGCTCATGAGCTGCCCCTTGCGGATGCGGATGCCGTGCTCGTCGGGATCGCCCGCCTGCCGGATCGTGTCGCCTTCGAAGGGCACCGGTGGCTTCGAAGGCTCCCAGCCCTCGGCCGCCGGCGCGAGGCGGAAGTCGGAAGCCAGGAGCGGCGGGAATTCCTGGATGCGGATGTTGCGGTAGCGGATCGTGCCCACCATCTTGCCGTGGATCTGCAGGGCGATCACGCCCTCCTGCGGGATCGAGGAGTCGGTCTCGGTGTAGTCGACGGTCTCGACGCCGTTGATCGAGAGCCGGATCCGCCGCCCCTCGCAGCGGATCACGTATTCGTTCCAGCCGTCCTTCGCCTTGGCGAGCGCCTGCGCCACGGCCTCCTTCGACGCCGTCGCGAGGATCGCGTTGCGGCGGCTCTCGTCGTAGAGGCAGCCATCGAAGCCGGGGCCGATGTCGGCCTGGTAGCCGATCACCTCGTGGTGGTTCGGAATGCGGACGGTGCGAATCTGGATGCCGGCATTGCAGTCCTGCACGCAGTCGAGCCGGTATTCGAGCCGCAGTTCGAAATCGCCGAACGTGCGGTTGGTGGCGAGGAATTCATTCTGCGGCGCGGCAGCGGTAGGGCTGCCCGCGACGATCGCGCCATCTTCGATCCGCCAGGTGTGTTTCGTGTCGCCGTTCCAGCCGGCGAAGCTCGTGCCGTCGAAAAGCGACTGCACCGGCGCGGCCGGCGGCTGGTCGGCCGCGGCCCACGGGCAGCCGAGGCAGACGATCGCGGCCACGAGAAGTGGCAGGAGGGCGGGGGAGTGGGGGGTGGCTGGAACCAGCATGGAGATGATGCTTTCCGGTGGGCGGGGGCGGCAGGCCGGGATTATGCCGAGTGAGGGGATTCTTTTCATCCGAGAGCCCGCATCCGCATCGTCTGGAAGATGTGCGGCCGGATGGTGGTGGAGAGCGGGGTCCCCGGGCTTCCGCCCGGGGCTTTTTGGTGGTTGGCAAGAAGCCCCCGGCGGAAGCCGGGGGACACAGCGATTCGTGACGGGCGTCAGGCGAGGATTTCCTTCACCACCCGCTGGTGCTCGACGCCCGTGAGCTTCTGGTCGAGCCCCTGAAACTTGAACGTGAACCGCTCGTGGTCGATCCCCATCAGGTGCAGGATCGTAGCGTTGAAGTCGTTCACGTGGACGGGATTCTCGACGACGTTGTAGCTGAAGTCATCGGTCTCGCCGTAGGAGATGCCCCCCTTCGCGCCGCCGCCGGCCATCCACATGCAGAAGTTCCGCGGATGGTGGTCGCGGCCGTAGTTGTCTTTCGTGAGCGTGCCCTGCGAATAGACCGTGCGGCCGAACTCGCCCCCCCACACGACGAGCGTCTCGTCCAGGAGGCCGCGGGCCCGGAGATCCTGCACGAGCGCGGCGGTGGCCTGGTCGGTGTCGAGGCACTGGGCGGCGAGGTCGCGGGGCAGGTTGCCGTGCTGATCCCAGCCGCGGTGGAGGATCTGCACCGTCCGCACGCCTCGCTCCACGAGCCGGCGGGCAAGCAAGAGGCTGTGGGTGAAGGAGCCCGTCTTCTTCACGTCGTCGCCATACATCTGGAGCGTGGCCTCGCTCTCGTCGGAGATGTCGACGAGGTCCGGCACGCTCGCCTGCATCCGGAACGCCATCTCGTATTGCGCGATCCGCGTCTGCGTCTCCGGGTCGGCATATCGCTCGAAACCGCGGGCGTTGAGCGCGGCGAGCGTGTCGAGCGTGCGGCGGCGGTCGGCCCGCGTCACGCCCTCCGGGTTCTGGATGTAGAGCACGGGATCACCCGAGCCGCGCAGGGCCACGCCGGTAAACCGCGTCGGCAGAAACCCGCTCGACCACATCCGCGTGAAGATCGCCTGGCTGGGGTTGATGTCGGGGAGCGGCGTGAAGACGACGAACGCGGGCAGGTCGTTGCTCTCGCTGCCGAGGCCGTAGGAGAGCCAGCTGCCGAGGCTCGCCTTGCCGGGCACCTCGCTGCCGGTCATCACGAACGTGCAGGCCGGGTCGTGATTGATCGCATTCGTGTGCACCGTCTTCACGAGCGCGATCTCATCGACGATCTTCGCCGTGTGGGGCAGGAGTTCGGTGCAGATCCAGCGGCCGCACTTCCCCACCTGCTCGAACTTGAACTTCGAGGGGGCGACCGGAAACCGGGCCTGGCCGCTGGTCATCGTCGTGAGCCGCTGCTCGCCACGGACGCTCGGCGGGATGTCCTTGTCGAAGTAGTCGGCGAGCTTGGGCTTGTAATCCCAGAGGTCGATCTGGGAGGGGCCGCCATTGAGATGGATGTAGATGATGCTCTTCGCCTTCGGGGCATGGTGCGGAAACCCGGGAAGCGGCGGGTGGACGCGGCCGGAGGTCTTGGCCGCGACCGGGCCGGTGGCCGCCTCGCCGAAGGCCCGCGATTCGAGCAGCGAGAGGGCCGCCGCCCCCACGCTCACGCCCGAACTGCGGAGAAACGCCCGGCGGGCCATCGCCGTGCGAAACGCATCGAACGCGGGATTCGTGCCGTGCATGACGCTAGTTCCTTGTCAGGGCTTCGTCGAGATTCAAAACCGTGTTGGCCACGAGCGTCCACGCGGCGAGTTCGGCCGGCTCCAGGTGGGCCGGCGGCTCGGAGTCGCCGATACGGATGAGCTTGCCGGCGGCGGCCGCGTCGGACTTGTAACGCTCGCGGTGCGTGGCCAGTGAATCGGCCACGAGCTTCGCCTCGCCCGGCTCGGGAGCGCGGGCGAGCACGGTCTCGAAGAGCCAGCCGATCCGGCCAGCGTCGTCGACGGCGCTCGCGGCGAGCACCCGCGCGGCGAGCGCCCGCGCCGCTTCTATGTGCTGCACGTCGTTCATGAGCTGCAGGGCCTGCAGCGGCGTATTGCTCCGCTCGCGGCGGGCACAAAACTGCTCGCGGTTGGGCGCGTCGAAGTTCGACATGAACGGCGGCGGAGCCGTCCGCTTGAGAAACGTATAGAGACTGCGGCGGTAGAGCGAATCGCCGGAATCGCGGTAATACGTCCGCGTGTTCGAGCCAGCGAAGCCCACCGGCTCCCAGATGTTGTCGGGCTGGTAGGGCTTTACGCCGCGGCCGCCCATCGTCGGCACGAGCAGCCCCGACACATACAGCGCCTGGTCGCGGATCTGCTCGGCGTCGAGCCGGACCCGCGGGCCCCGGGCGAGGAGCCGGTTCTCAGGATCGCGGGCCAGCTGCTGCGGCTGCACGGCGGCTGATCGCTTGAAGGCGTCGCTCGTCACGATCAGCCGCACGATCTTCCGCGTGTCCCAGCCGCCGTCGCGGTATTCCGCCGCCAGCCAGTCGAGCAATTCGGGATGGCTCGGCGGCTCCCCCTGGAGGCCGAAGTCTTCGTGGGTCTTCACGAGCCCCGTGCCGAAGAACTGCTGCCAGAGCCGGTTGGCCGCCACGCGAGCCGTGAGCGGATGCTCATTCGACACGAGCCACTTGGCGAGGTCGAGCCGCGTCGGCATCTTGCCCTCTTCGACCTCGAGCGGCGGCAGGAACGCGGGCGTTCCCCGATCCACCTTGTCTCCAGGCTTGTCGTAGGCGCCGCGGAGCATCACGAAGCTGTCGCGCATCTTGGGCAGGTCGTTGAAGACGAGGCTGCGTGGAATGAGATCGTCGATCCCGTCGCGAATCTTCGCCAGCGCGTCGTAGTCGGCAGCCGCGGCGACGAGCTGTTCCGGCGGGCTTGCCCACACCTGCGTCAGCCAGTGCCGCTTCAGCCGCGCGATGTCGGCCTTGTCGGTCGTCTTGTCGGGGCCCTGCTGGGCGATCGACCGCAGCGCGACGGGGAGGTCTTGCAGGTCCGCATCCTGCTTCGCCGACTTCTGCTTCCACCACGCGATGAACGACCGGGCCGGATCCTTGGCGGCCGCGTCGGGCACCGACACGCCGACCGAATCCCAGCGGGCGTGGCCGCGGGCCTGCGCGAGCCCGACCGCCGTCACCCGCATGCCGGGCATGAGGTTCATACGGCCCGGATCGATCGCCAGCCGGGCCCAGGCTCCGGCTTCGGGCAACGGGCCGGCGTGCTGGAGGCCGTGGTCGGTCTTCCGCGTGTCGGTGAACGGCACGTCGGACCAGTCGCCCCAGACGACGCCGTGCCGCCACGTTTTGCTCCGCAGTTGCAGCATCACGGCATCCGGCGGATTGGCCGGGTCGAGCCAGACGTGGATGGCGAGTTCGCCCTTCTCGGGAACCGTGAAGGTCTGATTGCCATCGGTCGCCACCACCTGCACCGGCCCGGTTGCCTCGATGTCGAGGAAGCGCTTGCCAGCGTGGGCCGACGCCTCGGCCGTGGCGTCGATCCAGTTGACCGTGCCGCCGGGGCTCGACCGCACGACCGCGGCCTCGGGCCAGCCATCGGCCAGCCAGAGCGTCTCGCGTTTGCCCGATGGCGACACCTCGTCGGCCGGATCGACGTAGCCTGCCGCAGTGATCGCATCTTCGAGGGCCTTCTCGTAGGGCGCCATCTCGCGCTCGATCGCGGCGAGCAGTTCCTCCTGGGACGATGTCTTCACCTGGATCGCCGGCGCCGTCCGCCGCGTATTGCCGTCGAAGCCGGGATCGGCCGCGGAATTGAAGAAGGCGTAGAGCGAATAAAACTCCTTGTGCGAGATCGGGTCGAATTTGTGCGAGTGGCAGACGGCACACTGGCCGGTGAGGCCGAGCCAGGCATTCGTCATCGTGGCCGTGCGGTCGACCGCATAGCGGAAGAGCAGTTCCTCGTTGATCGAGCCCCCTTCGCTCGTCGTCACGTTGCACCGGGAAAAGCCGGTGGCGATCTTCTGATCGCTCGTGGCATTCGGCAGCAGATCGCCGGCGAGCTGCCAGACCGTGAACTGGTCGAAGGGAAGATTCTCGTTGAAGGCCTTCACGACCCAGTCGCGGTAGAGCCACATCTCCCGCTCGTTGTCGAGGTGGAGGCCGTGGGTATCGGCATAGCGGGCTTGGTCGAGCCAGTGGCGGGCCATCTCCTCGCCGTGGTGCGGGCTTGCAAGCAGCTTGTCGACGAGCTTTTGATACGCGTTGGGCGACGCGTCGGCGACGAACGCCGTCACCTGCTCGGGCGTGGGCGGCAGGCCGGTGAGCGCGAACGACAGCCGGCGGATGAGCGTGGGGCGGTCGGCCTCGGCGTTGCGCGGGAGCCTCGCACTCCCGATCTCGGCGTCGAGAAACCGGTCGATCGGACTTGCCGCCTCGCCGGCCGGCACCTCCGGTCGCTGAATAGGCCGATACGACCAGTGCTTTTCGTAGGGGGCGCCGGCCTGGATCCACCGCGTGAGCAGGTCTTTCTGTTCGGGAGTGAGCGTCTTCTTCGAATGGGGTGGCGGCATGATCACGTCGTGATCGGTCGCGTTGATCCGGGCGACAAGCTCGCTCGCCGCCGGGTCGCCGGCCACGATCGCCCGCACGCCGCTGTCGAGTTCGCGGGTGGCCTCCTCGGCCGAGTCGAGCCGCAGGCCCGCCTCCTGCTGACCCGGGCCGTGGCATGCGTAGCAGTTTTCCGAGAGCAGCGGCCGGATGTCGCGGTCGAACCGGAGGGGCGGTTCCGCGGCCGCCGCGGGAGAGAAGAACAATACGACCAGGCCCAGCGAGGCCAAGGCCGTCGCGCGGAAAATCAAGGCTCGCACGCAGCAACCCATGGCACGGTCTCCGTCGAAAAACGGTCGTGGGGCCCGCGTCGCCGATCCGGCCAAGAGGCCAGATCGCGGACCCTGCGGCAGGTCGATCGGCGGGAACGCACAACTGCGGATTCAATAATAATCGGCATTCACGGTGTTTGTCATCAAAACCGGCCGGTGCGTCTTCGTTTCCGACCCACGAAAAGCCCCGGGCGGAAGGCCAGGGACTCCGCGTGGCGACGCGATCCCGCGCTATTCCCAAGTCTGGTATCATTGCCGTATGCGAACCAGTATCACAGCGGCAAACCGCCAACGACCCTTGAGATCGAAGCCGGGAGCCTCGGGCACGTTCGTGCTGCGGCTCGATCCTCGCCTTCACGCACTCTTGCGCGACGACGCGGCGGCAGCGGGCACGTCGCTGAATGACTGGTGCGGTCGTTTGCTGTCCGCAGCCGGTGGCGTCGGCCTCGAGCCTGCGTCGAAGGTCGTACTGACCATCCGTTCGCGGCTCGGTGCGGATCTACTGGGAATCGTGGTCTACGGGTCGTTCGCCCGCGGCGAACTCGCGGCGGGTTCCGACGTGGATCTGCTCGTGGTGCTGTCAGGGCGGAGGCCGATCACGCGGGCGCTCTACCGAGAACTCGATGACCTGGCACCGGAATGGGATGGCCGCGAGGTCGATCTCCATTTCGTGCACCTGCCGGACGCGGGGGATCCCGTTTCGGGCAGTTGGGCTGAAGCGGCGGTGGCCGGTATCGTGCTGCATGACCGCGATCTCACGGTATCGCGGCGGCTCGGCGATATTCGCAGCCGGATCGCGGCCGGAGAACTCGTGCGACGGATGGCCCAGGGCCAGCCCTATTGGATTCACGAGCGACGCGATGCGAAGTCCTGATCTGGCGGCCGATTACGTCCGCAGGGCGAAGGCCCGGCTCGCCGCCGTTGACGCGCTCTTTGCCGGTGAAAGCTGGGCCGACGTCGTGCGGGAGTCGCAGGAGGTCGTGGAACTGGCCCTGAAGGGGCTTCTGAGGGCGGCGGGGATCGAGCCACCGCGCATCCACGATGTGTCTGACGTGCTCATGGCCGAGAAGCACCGGTTTGAAAAGGCAATTCAGCGGGTTCTCGACACGCTGGCCGCAGGCTCGCGGACGCTTCGCCGCGACCGTGAACTCGCCTTTTATGGGGCGGAGGATCTCACGCCCTCCGGGTTTTACACGAAGGAAGACGCGGCCTCGGCCCGCGAGATCGCCCGCCGAACGGTTGCCACCGTGCTCCCGCACGTGCCCGGCAGCGGGTGAACAGGGCTCCCGCCCGTGACGGTTGAGCGACCGGCCGGATGGTGATGGATGGCGTGATCCCCCCGCTTCCGCGAGGGGCTTCTTGCCAACCAACAAGAAGCCCCGGGCGGAAGCCCGGGGACCTGTGTCTGCTACCGCGCCGACACTTCGTCGGACTTCGGCGCGAGCGACTCGATCCACTCGCGGACCACGGCCACGGCCTTCTCGTCGACGATTGACGTCGCGAGCTGCGGCATCTGCCCCGGCCCGCGGCGGGTCATCCGCTCGTAGATCACCGACCGCTCGGGATGGCCCGCCGCGATCAGCTTCGCGTCGGGGATGCCAAACGTCGAGTGCAGCGGCGTGATGCCGATCGCCTTCATCGCGTCGAGCGGCCGCTTCTCGTAGGCAGTCATGTATTCGAGGTCGATCTGGGCGTTGCCGCCGCCGGCGAAGACGTGGCAGCTCGAGCAATTCGAATGCAGATAGGAGCGGGCCCGGGCCTCGAGCGGGTGCGAGGCGTCGTAGGGATTCACGAGCCGGTTCGTCCGGTCGGGTGCCTTCGAGAGCAGCGACGACTTCCGTTGGGCAAAGGTCTTCGCGTCGGGGTCGGCCGACGCCGTCTTTTGGCCGACCCACGCCCAGCGCTCCTTCTCCTCGACGCCGGCCTTGATGGCCTTGCCATACCAGGCGCCGGCCCCGTCGCCCCACCAGTTCACCTCCAAGAGGCCGAGGTGCTCGAGCGTGCGGAGCTGGTTGTCGGTGGCGTGCCCCTCGCCGAGCACGGCCTTGTAGTCGAAGTCGTGGTTGAGCTGCACGGTGCACAAGCCCAACACGTAGTTGCTCGCCCGGCTGTGGCAGACCATGCACTCCGTCCGCGAGGGGTAATGCCACTGCTGCTTCTTCACGCCGTCGGCGTGCTTCGCGAGGTCGGCCGTGCGAATCTGAAAGTCGCGATCCTTGCCCTCGGCGGCCACGAGCACGGCGTCGGTCTGCTCGTCGTTCCACTCGTAGCTGTAGCCGGCCCACTCCCCCTGCTCCTTGAGCATGAAGCGGGTCTCGATCCAGCGGCGGGTGGAGGGATCGCCTTCCACTTCATCGATCGCGAACGACTTCACGAGCACCGTGCCGTCGGGGAAGTTCCAGCCGCGGGCATTCGTGACGCCGATCTTCGCGGGCACGATCTTCCCCTCCTGCTTCATCGTCTTGGGCAGCGCGAAGAACCGGGCCTTGTGCGTGCCGTCGCTCCAGAGCGGCGAGACCGGCTGGTAGGGAATCACGCCATCCACCATCCGGTGCTTGGCGACATCGGCGAAGAGGCCGCTCTCGGAGAGCTTTGTCGGGAATGGCGGCTGGTCCTTCGAGACCGGCGGCGTGGGCACGAGCCGGTAGAAGCCCCCCTTGTCGCCGGGCTGGTGGTCGCAGATCAGGATCTCACCCTTCGAGTCGGTGCCGAAGCCCGTGATGTTGAACGGCGTGTCGGCGATGAGTTGGTGCCAGGTGACCTTCGTGCCGTCGTGACGGATTCCCCAGATGCGGCCGGTCGAATAGTCGGCGTAGAGATAGGCCCCCTTGAGATCGGGCAGCGCGGAGCCTGTATAGACCAGGCCGCCGGTCATCGCGCGGGCTTCCGCATGCGAGTGTTCGGCGACCGGCTTCGAAATCAGCGTCGGGCCCGCCTTCTGTTCGTCGTTGAATTTGTGGGTGCCCTCGACGATGCTCCAGCCGTAGTTGGCGCCCCGCTCGATCAAGTAGATCTGCTCCCAGAGGTCCTGCCCCTGGTTGCCCACCCAGAGCTGGCCGGTGGCGCGGTCGTAGGAGAGCCGCCACGGCTGCCGCAGGCCATAGGCCCAGGTCTCGGGCCGGGCGCCCTGCACCGTGGCGATCGGGCTGCCCTCGTCGAAGATCGGGTTGTCCTTCGGCACGGAGTAGTGACGGCCGTCGTTGGGCACGTCTTCGTCGGGGTGATCGACGTCGATCCGCAGGATTTTTGAGCGGAGCGTGGCGAGATTCTGGCCGACGCGGTCTTCATCGGAGTCGCTCGTGCCGTCACCGCTGCCGACGAACATCAGGCCGTCATTGCCGAAAGCCATGTCGCCGCCGTTGTGGCCGTTGGAATCCCACTCGATGATCACGGTGGCCGAGTCGCGGTGGAATGCGTAGGGCGGCTCGCGGTCGATCACGTAGCGGGTGATCCGGGTCCGCTTGCGGCCGTCCTCCGGAACGCGGCCGTCGGGGCTCTTGATGCCGTTGGAGCCGATGTAGACGAAGCCGTTCTCCGCGAACTTCGGGTGAAACGTGATCGCATAGTGCACAGTCGTGTCATCGGCCGGGATGAGCACCTCCGACTCGTAGACCCCCTCGTCTTCGCGCATCCGCATGACGGTCGACGGCCGGTAGGCCCAGGGCTCCGTCACGTAGATCAGCCGGTCGCTGCCGGGCTGGTGGGCCACGGCGATCGGGCCCGACATCGTCGCCTTCGGAAAGGCCCGGGCCGTCGTGTAGGGCAGTGGCGGCTCGGGCGATCCCACCACCTTCGACGTCGACACGGGCACGATCTTCGGGATGCCGTATGGCCTCGCAGCCGTGGTCGCCGGGCCGATGAACTTCAGCGGCGCGTAGTCCTCGTGCTGATGGAAACTAAGCTTCGAGAGTGGCGCTGATGTCGAAAGCTCAGGCCGTTCGCTGCTCGTATCATGGTCGTAGCGGCAGAGTGCAAACCGCCACTCGTCGCCCGGCTCGGGGCGGCCGCCGGTGGGCATGAAATCCGACCACGGGATTCGCATCTCGACCGACCAGCCCTTGTCGGTGTCGGTCCAGACATCGAGCGTGCCGCGGAGTTTCACGGCCGACTCGATGCCGAAGTCGTGCAGTTTCTTGAACCGGCCCACGTGGCCGCGGCGGGGGATGAAGCAGTCGAACTGCGTGTTGAGCGCGTTGACCTGAAACTCGTAATACGCCGGCTTGTCGACGGCCGGCTTCAAAAAGACCTCGAAGACGTCGTTGTCCCAGATCTGGCCGTCGTGCTCGGTGATGTCGGCGTAGAGATCGGCGTCGTCGAGGTCGGCCGCGATGTAGAGATTCTCGCGGTCCCAGAGGATCTTCGCGCGGGTGGCCTTCGTGGCGGGCTTGTTGTCCTTGCCGAGCCAGGGCATCGAGAAGTTTTCGATCGTGGCGGCGGTCTTCCAGGCGGCGTCGTCGAGCGTGCCGTCGATCGCGATCGGATCTTCGGTGAACCGGCAGGCGACGGCCGGGACGGCGGGAACGGTCGCGACCGGCGGCGCGGCGGTCCTGCCGCCGGAGCAGCCCGCGATCCCGGCCGCAAGGGAGAGGACGAGTGCGAGGGGGGCGGGAAACTGTGACTTCATGGCTACCCGATGCATCAAACGAACCCTCTTTTTCGAGGGACCAACGATGTAATCATAGCTCCACCTGGGTGCACCGACGAGGTGGATCATGGCGATGACTCGCCCCGGGAAGCCCGCAAATCTGCGTCGTTTACAGCTCGACGGTGCGGCCGGTGCGGAAGGCCTCGTCCGCCGCCAGCACGATCCGGAGGCTGTTGACCGCGTCGGCCATGTGGTCGCCGAGGTCGCGGTCGTGTTGGATGGCGTCGAGGAAGAACTGCTGCTCGAGCAGGCAGAGGCCGTCGTGGTCAGGCTCGCCCGCACACTCGATGAACTCGTCCGTCCGGGCGAACGAGCCGTCGGCGTTCATTTCGGCATGGTGCAGCTTCAGAAGCGCCGCCTTCGTGTGGGCCTCCACATCGTCGCTCGAGGCATCCCCCTCTTTCACGCCGGCGATGCTCACGCAGCCCTTCGGCCCGATCACGTCCTTCACGAAGTAGGCGACGTCGCTCATCATCGGCCCCCAGCCGGCCTCGTACCAGCCGACCGAGCCGTCGGCAAAGCTCACCTGCAGCTGGCCGTAGTTGTACATGCCGGGAACAAGCTCATCGGTGAGCCGCGCCCCGATGGCGCTGACGCGAACCGGCTTCGATCGGGTCATCTGGCACATCACGTCGACGTAATGCACGCCGCAGTCGACGATCGGCGACATCGTTTCCATCAGCGCCTTGTGGGTCTTCCACATGTCGGCGGACGACTGCTGGTTGAGGTTCATCCGCATCACGAGCGGCTTGCCGAGCGTTTGAGCCGTCTCGATGAACTTTTTCCAGGTCGGATGCACCCGTAGGATGTAGCCGACGACCAGCTTCTTCCCGGCCCGCCGCGCGGCCGCCACCACCTCCTCGGCCTCCGCCACCGTCACGGCCACCGGCTTCTCCAGAAACACGTGGCAGCCGGCCGCGAAGGCCCGCTTCGCGTAGTCGGCGTGGGTGCCGGGGTAGGTGTTGATCGAGACGGCGTCGGGCTTCGTCACGGCGAGCGCCTCGGCATAGTCGGAGAACTCCGGGTAGTCGGCGCCGACTGCAGCGCAGAGATCGCGGCGCGACTTCTCGCCGCGGGCGACCACGCCAACGATCTCGAAATCAGGCAGCGCGTGGTACGCCTTCGCGTGCGACTTGCCCATGTGACCACAGCCGACGACGAGAATCCGAACGGGCTTGCTCATGGCGATCCATATCCTCCGAAAAGTCGGCACATGGTACCTGCTGCCGGATTTCTCCGCACGTCGACGCTTGCCAACGCAGTCCGCGGCGGCGACCATCAACGGGCAAAGGAGCGCCCATGAAATCGCCCAGTCCGTTTCGCATCATTTTTCCAGTCTGCCTGACCGCCCTCGCCGTGGGCCGGCCGCCCGCGATGGCCGCCGACGGCCGTCTCACGATCACCCGCACTGCCGGCGGTGGCGCGGCGGTGGAGGTCGATGGCAAGCCGTTCGCCACCTACGTCGTCGATCAGACCAACAAGCCCTACCTCTGGCCGATCTACGGCCCGACGGGCAAGCCGATGACGCGGGCCTACCCGATGCAGGATTTGCCCGAGGAGCCCGCGGCGCAACGGGATCATCCGCACCATCGCGGACTCACGTTCGGCCTGGAGAGCGCCGGCGACAGCGACACCTGGCACGATCGGTCGACGTTCGAGGAGGCGCTCGGCAAGGGCAAGACGCCGAACCAGGCACGGCTCGCGACGCTGGGCCGGATCGTCCACCGCGAGTTCACCAGGCTCGATGCCGACGGCGACCGGGCGGTGATCGAGGAGGTGTGCGACCACGTCGATTCCGCGGGCCATCCATTCCTCGTGGAGCGCCGCCGGCTCACATTCCGGGCAACCGGCCAGACGCGATCGATCGACGTCGACCAGGAGCTTGCCTGCCCGCAGCCCCGGGGCGATGCGGCCGCCGGCCCGGTGCGGATCGACGACCGCAAGGATTCCGGCCTCTTCATCCGCGTGCCGACAAGCATGGCGGTCGATTCGAAGCAGGGAGGCCGAATCGTCAACAGCGACGGGCTCGTGGACAAGGACGCCTGGTCGAAGCCCGCCCGGTGGTGCGATTACCACGGCCCCGTCGCCGGCGAGCACCTCGGCATCGCGATCCTCAACCACCCCGCGAGCCATCGCCATCCCACTCGGTGGCACGTCCGCACCTACGGCCTCTTCACCGCCAACCCGTTCGCGAGCCGACAGTACGACCCTGCGCTGCCCGACGGCACGACGACGATCGAGCCGGGCGGCGTGCTGCGACTCCACCACCGCTTCCTCTTCCACGCGGGGGACGAAAAAGCCGGCGGCGTCGAGGAGGCCTGGCGGGCTTACGCCGCGGAAACGCCCCGGCCCATCGAGGCCCGCGACTGACGCGTGCAACGTCACTAGGCCATCGGCTTCGATCCGTAGGGCGAAGATCGCGTCAAGGCCGAGGTCGGCTTTGCCAAACCTCCCGGCGGTCAGGGTCAGCCTGCAGCGGCCCTGATGTGGCTGAGGCGGGGCTCGCATGCTATTATTTTGCGGTCGTTCCTGCGGTTTCTGCCGATATTGACCATGCCGAGGGTGTCGCCATGCATGCGTCCAAGAACCCAGCCGCCCGTGCCTTCGCCGCGGTGATCGGCGTGCTTGTCGCCGCCGCCCCGGCCTTGGCAGCCGGCCCCGACTTCCAGCGGGAGATCCAGCCGCTCCTTGCCGAGCACTGCGCCCACTGCCACGGGATCGACGAATCGACCCGGCAGGGGGGCCTGCGGCTCGACATCCGCCAAAACGCCCTCGAAGGGGGCGACTCTGGAACGCCGGCGATCGTGCCGGGCAAGCCCGACGAGAGCGAGATCGTGGCCCGCATCCGGTCCACCGATCCCGACGTGATCATGCCGCCGCCGCACGAGAAGAAGCCGCTCAAGCCCGAGCAGATGCGGCTCCTCGAGGAATGGATCGCCGCGGGGGCCGGCTACGACCCGCACTGGGCGTTCGTCGCGCCGAAGAAGGCCGTCGTGCCCGCCGTGGCCGGGGCCGCGCCGATCGACGCGTTCGTGCACGACCACCTGTCGAAGAAGCAGATGCAGCCCGCGCCGCCAGCCGATGCCGCCACGCTCTGCCGCCGGCTCTACCTCGACCTCGTCGGCCTGCCACCCTCGCCCGAAGACCTCGCGGCCTTTGAGCGCGACGGCTACGAGAAGACGGTCGAGAAACTCCTCACCAGCCCGCGCTACGGCGAGAAGTGGGCCCGCCACTGGCTCGACCTCGCCCGCTACTCCGACTCCAACGGCTATGAGAAAGACCTGCCCCGCGACATGTGGGCCTGGCGCGACTGGGTGATCAATGCCTTCAATCGCGATCTGCCGTTCGACCAGTTCGTGATCGAGCAGATCGCGGGCGACCTGCTGCCGAATGCCACGCAAGACCAGATCGTGGCGACCGGCTTCCTCCGCAACAGCATGCTCAACGAGGAAGGGGCGATCATCCCCGAAGAGTTTCGGATGGTCGAGATGTTCGACCGGATCGACTGCGTGGGCAAGTCGGTGCTCGGCCTCACGACGCAGTGCGCCCAGTGCCACACGCACAAGTTCGACCCGCTCACGCACGACGAATACTTCGGCCTGTTCGCGTTTTTGAACGAC
The DNA here is from genome assembly GCA_964640405.1 of uncultured Candidatus Kuenenia sp. Classification (GTDB taxonomy): domain Bacteria; phylum Planctomycetota; class Planctomycetia; order Pirellulales; family UBA1268; genus QWPN01. Next base: position 667 of record CAZXIG010000011.1, on the reverse strand, counting down.
ACCTACGAGGCCAGGTCCTACGTCTACACGTCCGCGCAATTGAAGGAGCTCGCAGCGATGCGGGAGGAGATAGCCGCGGCTGAGGAGGAGATTCGCCGCCAGCGGCCCGAGTGGCAGCCCGAGATGGAGGCCTGGGCGGCCGACGTGGCGGCGAAGGTTCCGGCCTGGAAGATCATCGAGATGGAGGAGATGCATAGCAGCGGCCTGCTCACGCATCCGACGCAGCGGCCCGACGGCTCGATTCTCATGATCGGGCACCGCGACCACGAGCTCTTCTTCGAGAGCGAGCCCGACCTCGCGGGCGCGACGGGCCTGCAGCTCGAGGCCCTCACCGACGGCGACCTCTTCATGAACGGTCCCGGCCGCGACGGCGCCTGGGCGATCGGCCGGATGCGGGTGCAGGTGAAGAAGCCCGGCGACGAGAAGTGGGAAGACGTAAAGCTCGTGAATGCCACAGCCGACTACTCCGCAGCGGAAAAGTTGCAGCCGCGGCCCGCCGACAGCGCGAAGAAGACAGACGACAAAGACAAGAAGGACGCTCCGCCGGCGGAGGTGTCGACGGGCCCCGTGGCCAACATGATCGACGACGATGAACTGTCGGCGTGGAGCGCCGACCGCGGCCATCTGCTTCGCCACCAGCCGTCGGCGGCCGTCGTGCAGTTCGAAA
>CAZXIG010000010.1:0-25789 GCA_964640405.1 uncultured Candidatus Kuenenia sp. | reverse complement strand
GATCATCCCCCGGCTCGCGCCTGGGGGCTTGTATGGCCCAACGGGTCGTCCGGCCAGGCGTGCTTCGGATACCGCCGCCGGAGTTCCTTCTTCACCTGCGGATACGTGTTGGCCCAAAACCCCGCGAGGTCGGCCGTCACCTGCTGGGGCCGATGATTGGGGCCGAGCAGGTGGAGGAGCACCGGCACGCGGCCGCCGGCCACCCGCGGCGTCTCCCGCACGCCGAAGAGCTCCTGGATCCGCGCCGCGAGCACCGGCGGGCTGCCGGCCGCATAGGCGAGCTTGAGCCGCTTGCGGCCGTGGATCTCCACGTGCGTCGGTGCGAGCCGATCGATCTCCGCCACGCGTTCGTATCCCAGCCGGGCCTGCACCGCCGACACCCAGTCGGCCGCCTCGAGTTCGGCGAGCGACCGCAGGCCCTGGCAGAGATCGCCGATCACCGCCACGAGCGCCGCTTCGTCGAGCACCGGCAATTGGAGATCCGGCGCGACTTCCGCCAGCCAGCGGGCCCGCGCGAGCAGGCTCCCCGCGGCCGTGTCGGGTCCGGGCACGACGCGTTCGAGTTGCAGCGCCGCCTCGCGGGCGAGCATGGCTCCGGCCGCAGCCTGGTCGCGGATCGCCACCGGCGTCTCGTCGAGCACGAGGTCGATCCAGACCGTCTGCAGGCGGGCCTCCACCTGGCGTCGGGCCGGCGAATACGTCAGCTGCTCTTGCGTGCGGAGATTGGCCGACGCCAGCGGCTCACGGTCGAGCCAGCTTCGTTCGACCGCCGACGCCAGCCGCACGCCCGCCTCGCCACCGACATCGTCCACGTCCACCGCGATGAACAGGGGCTCGCCGCGGACCCGCGACTGTTCGAGCCGCACGCCCCTGCCCCCGACGAGCGTGCCCCGATCCTGCGTGCCCGGCCGCAGCCTCGCCAGCCGATCCGGAAACGCCTCGAACACCGCCAGCGCGAGTGCCGCCGCCGGATCGGCGGCCCGGGCCCCGCGTGCCGCATCGACGAGTCGAAACAACTGCTCCGCGCTCCGCAGCACGTTGCGGGCGCCGGCCGGATGCGGATCGAAGGCCGGGTCGTCGATCCGCATGCCCGCGTGAAACGCCTGCAGCGCCGCCACGCGATCGACGACGTCCGACCGGCTCCGCACCGCATGCCGGTCGCGGGGCCCGCCCGTCTGTCGCGGCGTGCGAAATGGATCGCGATCGGAGAGCAGGGCCGCGGCAATCGACGCCTCCCGCAGCACGCCGTGCTCCGCGCCGGCCAGCAGGAGTCGGGCGAGCCGCGGGTGGGCGGGGAGCTTCACGAGCTCGGCGCCGAGCGGCGTGATTCGATCGCGGCCCGCGGCATCCCGAGCGATCGCGCCCAGGTGAACGAGCACGTCGCGGGCCCGGTCGAGCGCGTGCGGCGGCGGCGGATCGAGCCACGGAAACGCCTCGGCCTCGCCGAGCGCCAGCAGCTGCAGGAGCGGGCCGGCCACGTCGCCCCGCACGGCCTCGGGCAGCTCGGCGGGCGGCCGGTGCTGATGGGCCGACTCGTCCCAGAGCCGCCAGCAGACGCCCGCCGAGGTGCGGCCGGCGCGGCCCGCCCGCTGATCGGCGGCGGCCTTCGAGATCGGCACGAGCTCGAGCCGCGGCAGTCCGGTCGCCGGCGCGAGGCGGCTCTGGCGGGCGAGCCCCGAATCGATCACGGCCGTCACCCCCGGGATCGTGAGCGACGTCTCCGCGACGTTCGTCGCGAGGATCACCTTGCGGCGGCCGATGTCGGCAAGCACCCGGTCCTGCTCTTCCGGCGGCAGATCGCCGTAGAGCGCGCAGACGGCATGCCCGTGGCGTTCGAGCAGCGGCTGCAATTCCCGCTCGCACTGGCGGATCTCGCCGACTCCCGGCAGGAACACGAGCACGTGCCCCGCCGTCGCCCGCAGGGCCTCCGGCACCGTGGCGGCGACCAGCTCCGCAAGCTCACGCCGTTCGCCGTGCCGCTGATAGCGGATCTCGACCGGAAACAGCCGGCCATCGGCCGTGACGACCGGGCAGGGCCGGTCGGGCGCCCCGCCGAGCATCGCGGCCACGGGCCCCGTGTCGAGCGTCGCGCTCATCACGACCACGCGAAGGTCGGGCCGCAGCGTCTGCCGCAGCCGCACGAGCAGGCCGAAGATGAGATCCATCTCGAGCGACCGCTCGTGAAACTCGTCGAGCACGACGGCGTCGATCCCGCCGAGCGTCACGTCGTCCACGAGCCGCCGCAGCATGATGCCGGTCGTCTCGACGACGAGCCGCGTGTCGCGGCCGACGCGGGAATCGAACCGCACCTGGTAGCCGACCTCGCCGCCGAGCGGGCAGCCGCGGAGCTTCGCGATCTGCGCCGCCACCGACCGGGCCGCCAGCCGCCGTGGCTGCAGGAGCACGACCCGCGCCGGAGCGGCCACGTCGTCGAGCACCGCCGCCGGCACGAGCATGGTCTTGCCGGAGCCAGGCGGGGCGGTGACCACCGCGGCCCCCGTTCGCGAGGCGGCGACGGCCGCGTCGAGCACGTCGGCGACGGGCAGCGACGCGAGTGATTCAGGGAGCGGCCGCGTCATGATGCCGCGTCTCTCCTCAAGAGCGCCAACTCGGCCGTGAGCCCGGGCCCGAATGCCATGGCCAGGCAGCAGCCGGCTGCCTCGTCACGCAGGCGCTCGAGAATGAACAGGATCGTGGCGCTCGACATGTTGCCGTGGGCCGCGAGCACCTCGTGGGAGGCGGCGAGCAGCGCGTCGTCGAGGCCGAGCGCATCCCGCACGTTCGCGAGCACACGTGGCCCGCCGGGATGCACGGCCCAGGCGCCGATCTCGGCCGCGGTGAGCCCCTCGTCGGCCAGCGCCTCGCCCACGACCGCGGCGATGTCGCGGCTGATGATCCCGGGCACGCGGGCCGAGAGCGACATCTCGAACCCGTGATCGCCGATGAGCCAGCCCATCTCCCCCGTCGAGTCGGGCAAAATCCGCGACCACTGGCGCTCGAGCCGCCAGCATCCCGTGCCGGCGGCCAGCGGGTGATCGCCGCCGACGCCCACGACGGCCGCCGCACCGTCGGCGAAGATGCTGTTGGCGACGACGGCATCGCTGCGGCTGCCGTATTGGAAGTGCAGGCTGCAGAGCTCGACGCAGACGACGAGCACGACGGCGCTCGCCTGCGCCGCGGCGAAGGCCTCCGCCACCCGCAGGGCATTGAACGCGCCGTGACAGCCCATGAAGCCCACGTGCGTGCGACTCACGTCGGCCGAGAGGCCCAGCGTGCGGACGAGTTCCAGGTCGACGCCGGGATTCGCGAAGCCGGTGCACGAGCAGGTGACGAGGTGCGTGACGTCGGCGGCGTCGATGCCGGCGCGGGCGAGCGTGGCGCCGGCGGCCCGCGCGGCCAGCGGGCCGGCCTCCGCGGCGTAGCGGGCCATTCGCGCGGCCGTCGTCGGGCCCCCCTGCTCCACCGCATCGGCCGGCGGGAAGAAGCTCTGCGCGAACGACTCCGCACCAGGGTCTTCCAAGAGCACCGAGCCCCGGGCACGAATCCGCGTCTGCCGGTAGATCGCCTCCAGGGCCCGCTCGTGGCCCGGCTCCGCGTTGGCGAACCCGGCGGCGAGCTGGGCCGCATCGGACTGGGCGATCTGCCGGGCGGGGGCGGCCGTGCCGATGCCGAGGATGACGAGGCTCATGATGCGACTTCCAGCGGACGTTGGCTTCCGGTCACGATCGGCACCACCAGCCGGGCTGCCCAGGGAGCGAGCCGGGCACCGCGGACGGCGAGCCCGACGAGGGCGGGCATCCGCAGACCGGCGGCCACGCGGCGGCAGCGAGCGTGTCGGGAACCGAAATGACGTGCGTGCCACTCTTTATACCGGCCCGCGGCCACGACGGCGGGAGCGAGCCCGCCGGTTCGAGCGTCGTGGATCGCGGTGGCGACGAGCCGCCCGGCCGCCAGCCCCCAGCCCATCCCCTCGCCCGTGAACGGCTCCACGTAGCCCGCCGCATCCCCGATGCGAAACATCGTTCCGACGCCTTCGACGAGCGGCGCCGAGCGTGTCAGCGCCGGCGTGGCCCTGATCGTCGTGGCCTCGAGGGCATCCACCAGACTCGCGACGTCGTGATCTCCCGTCGACTCCGCCACGATGCGGCCGAGCGCGGCGGCGGGGGCGACCGCGGCGAGCGAGCGGCGATCGACCGCGGCGGCGACGTCGATGCGTCCATCTTCGAGCCGCACGACCCCGCAGTAGCCGGCGCGTGCCACGGCCATGAGCAGCTCGCCCGCGGGCAGGCTCACCGCGTTCGGCGGCAGAACCGCGCCGATGCCGATCCGGCTGCGGGCCGCGACCAGCCGGGGCGACATCCGCCGCGTTCCATCGGCCGCGACCCGGACGTGATCGCCGAGGCCCGTGGCGATGAGCACTCGGCGGCAGGTGAGCCGCGTGGTGCCGCGGTCGTCGCCGTCGCGTCGCTCCCGCTCCGGGTTGCCTGCGAGCGGGCTCGGCTCTGCGGTCCGCACCGACACGGATGCCAGTGGTTCGCTGCGGTTGACCGTCTCCTCGATGGCCTCGGCCGTCGTCTGCGGCAGCCAGTGGCAGCCGGCCGCGATCGCCTCGGCCACGAGCGCCGTGTCGAGCGACTCCCGCGACAGCGTCGCCCCATCCTGCACGGCGATCGCCGCCTCCCGACCCCCCGCCGCCAGACGGATCCGCTCGAGCGGCACGGCCCGTTCGAGGAGACCACGAAGACCGAGTTCGCGGAGCTCAGCCAGCGCCGCCGGCGACAGGCAGCAGCCGCAGAGCTTGCCCCGCGGCATCGTGCCGCGATCGACCAAAAGCACCTCGAGCCCGAGTCTCGCGAGCCGAAGGGCGGCCGATCCACCCGCCGGGCCGGCGCCGATAATGACGACGTCCCACCCCCTGGCCGCCGCGGCGTCGAGCGTGAGCGTGGCGTCGATGGCGGGGATCGGCGGCATCAGTGCGTGCCCCCGTCGGGCCGCCGCCAGGTGATGACCGCCCGCTCGGGCCAGGTCCGCCGAATCGTCGCGGCAGACAGGCCGGCCCGATCGAGCAACGCCCGATACTCGGTCACCGTGCGTGCCGCCCGCACCGACATCGGTCCATCGACCCGCGCCACCCGCGACGAGCAGAGCACGGTCGTGCCCAGCACCGCGAGCGCGAGGCCGATGCGGCTGCGGATCAGATCGGAGATCACGACGCCGACGCGGGCGGCCGTGGCCATGTGACGCAGCAACGACACGGCTTCGGCATCATCGAGGTGGTGGAGAAACAGCGAGCTCACCGCGATGTCGCATGCGGGGCAGCCGTCGCGCAGCACGTCGCAGACCGCGAACGTGGCCGGGCTGCCACGGGAGGCCGCAAGTGCCTGCGACCGCTCGACCGCCCGCGGGCTGATGTCGATGCCGACGACCTGTGTTCGCCCACGGCTGTTCATCCGGCTCAGTCGGCGTTCGAGTCCGGTCGTCACGTCGCCGCCGCCGCAGGCCACATCGACGATCGCGAGCCCTTCGCCCCGCGGGGCGATCGCCCGCACGGCCCGGGCGACCTGCGCGGCGGTGCGGGACACGGCGTTGATCGTGGCCAGCGCCCCGAGGGCCGCCATGTGGTCGGCCGTCGGGAGCGCAGGGTCGTCCATGAGCTCGGGCTCACGCGACAGTGGCAGCGACCAGAGGTTCATGTCGGAGCGGAGGTGGATAATGTGGTCGTCGCCTCGAGGTTGTCAGGATATCAGTCTAGGGAGCCGCGTGGTGTCATGAGGTTGAAGGTACAATCCTCCCACCTTCGGAGGCCCCTGCAATGTCCGACTCATTCGGCGACGAGCCGTCGCCTCTGTCCCGGATCGCCACCTGGTCACTTGCTGTCGGGGGCGTGCTCGCCGTGCTCGGTGGCCTGGCGATCGCGGCGCCGTGGACGGCCGCGACCGTCGTCGATGCCATCTGTGGCATGACACTCATCGCTGGGGGCGTGTCGCAGGTGGGCATGTCATTCGGCACGTGGACGTGGCGTGGCTTTTGGCTCGCGCTGCTCTGCGGCGCCCTCTCGATCGTGGCGGGCACCGCGATGCTTGCGATTCCCGTCGAGGGGATCCACGCGCTGGTGACGTTTCTCGGGGTCGTGATCCTGCTCGAGGCGGCGGCGAAGCTCGCGGCGGCCTTTTCGGTGCCGCGCGACTTTCCGTGGGGCTGGCTACTCGTCGATGGCCTCGTGACGGCGCTGCTCGGCGGCGTGCTCCTCGTGAGCTCGCGGGATCAGGCCGGTCTGTTCCTCGGCACGATCGTGGGGATCAACCTGTTGTCGAGCGGGATTTCGCTGCTTGCCTCCGGCTGGTGGCTGCGGCGAGCGGGGGCGTGAACGGTCGAGACCGGATCTCTTCCCTTCCCATGAAAGCCCCCGGGCGCAAGCCGGGGGATATTCCGGGCCGCTTCGGGATCGACGCCGCACTATCCCCCTGCTTGCGCATGGGGGCTTTTATTGGAACGGGCATCCAAGCCCCCGGGCGCAAGCCGGGGGATGTCGGGCGCAAGCCCGAGCGCGGGGCACGGCCCGCTCAACCCCACAAACTCGCCGGATACTCGCCCTGCTGCACGAGTGCGGCGAGGCTCGCCTGCACGATGGGCTTGTCCTCGCTGTAGGTGGCGCCGAACCATGGCGAAGTCGTCCGCAGCACCTCGCAGGTCGCCTGCCCCTGGCTCACGAGGCTGCCCACCGTCGTCGGGATGTAGCACTCGCTCTTCATCTCGCCGCCGTGGCGGGCCAGGAATCCGCGGAACTCCGCCTCGAGCTGCGGGAAGATCCGCGGCGTGAAGCCCCAGAAATTCATCGACACCGGCTCGTCGCCCGTGAGCCGCACCGGCCCGTCGGGCCCGCCGCACTCGACACCGTCGGCCGTGCGCCGCACGCCGCTCAACTCCTGGATGTCGGCCAGGAAGCCGCGGGCATCGGTGCGGCAGACGCCGCGGGTGACCGTGCCGTGGTCGGAGAGCGTGTTCTTGAGCGTGAAGCCCACCATCGAATAGGCGGTCGAGTCGACGGCCTGCGGCGCGAGACGGCGGGCGAGCACGGCGAACGAGTCACGGCCGTAGAAATCGTCGGCGTTGATCACCGCGAAGGGGGTCGTGACGGCGTCGCGAGCGCAGAGGATGGCGTGGGTCGTGCCCCACGGCTTCTCGCGGCCCGCGGGGGGCGTGAAGCCGGCCGGCAGCCGGTCGAGCGTCTGGAACGCCAGCGCCGTCTCGATGCGGCCGGCGAATCGGGCGATCACGCGGTCGCGAAATGCCTCCTCGAAATCGGGCCGGATGATGAACACCACCTTGCCGAATCCCGCCCGCAGACAGTCGAACACGGAGTAGTCGAGGATGGTCTCGCCGGAAGGGCCCATCGGATCGATCTGCTTGAGGCCGCCGTAGCGGCTGCCCATGCCGGCCGCGAGCACGAGAAGGGTGGGTTTCATGAGGATCGTCCAGGTTTCGCAAGGGGTCGTCGGTCGCGGCCAGAATAGCAGACCGTTGCGCGAGCCGGAGGATGAGGTCTCCCATCCAAGCCCCCAGGCGCGAGCCGGGGGATGATTCGGGCCGTCGTCCGCGCGACGCGGGTGGTTGGCTTGCGGCCGCATTGGTCCCCCTGCTTGCGCATGGGGGCTTTTATTGGAACGTGCATCCAAGCCCCCAGGCGCGAGCCGGGGGATGATCCGGGCCGCTTCCGGATGGATGCCACATGATCCCCCTGCTTGCGCATGGGGGCTTTTATTGGAACGAGATGCTTTTATTGGAACGGGGGCTCTTTTTGGACTGGGGTCGCTATCGCGTGTAAAATCGATTCTTCCGCACGGAACGACCGCGGCCCCGTGGCATGCATGCCGGCCCCCACGCCACGAGGGTGCGCATGCCGTCTTCCGATCTCGTCGCAACACTGCGGCCGCCTCATTCGCATCTCAATCGGGTCGCTTTCGTCGGCAACTACGTGCCCCGCCGCTGCGGGATCGCCACGTATACCCGCGACCTGCGGTGCGCCGTGGCCGACCATCTGCCCGCCGCCGACTGCCTCGTGGTGTCGATGAACGACGCGGCGCTCACCTATGAGTATCCGCCCGAGGTGCGGTTCGAGTGTCAGGATCGTGATGCCGCGGCTTACCAGCGGGCGGCCGACTTCCTCAATCTTTCGAATGTCGACGTCGTGTCGCTCCAGCACGAGTACGGCATCTTCGGCGGGGAGGCAGGGAGCCACGTGCTCACGCTGCTCCGCGGCCTGCGGGCGCCCGTTCACACCACGCTGCACACGGTGCTCGCTCAGCCGTCGCCGATGCAGCGGCAGGTGATGGCGGAGATCATCCACCTGTCGGCGCGACTGGCCGTGATGACCGAACGGGGGCGAATGCTCCTCCGCGAGGTCTACGGTGTCGCCGACGAACGGATCGACGTGATCCCGCACGGCATCCCCGACATGGAGTTCGTCGATCCGAGCTTCCACAAGGATCGGTTCGGCCTCGAGGGGGCCCAGGTGCTCCTCACGTTCGGGCTGCTCTCGCCGAACAAGGGCATCGAGCACGTCATCCGTTGCCTGCCCGAGGTGGTGGCTCGTCACCCTCGGGCCATGTACGTGGTGCTCGGGGCGACTCATCCGCACCTCGTTCGCGACCAGGGCGAGCGGTATCGCGAGGGACTCGTGAAGCTGGCCGGCGATCTCGGCATGCAGGACCACGTCGTCTTCCACGATCGCTACGTCGACATTCCCGAGTTGCTCGCCTTCCTCGGCGCGGCCGACATCTACGTGACGCCCTACCTCGCGCAGGACCAGATCACGTCGGGCACGCTGGCCTACGCCTTCGGCTGCGGCAAGGCGGTGGTCTCGACCCCCTACTGGCATGCCGAGGAACTGCTGGCCGACGGCCGGGGCGTGCTCGTGCCCTTCCGCGATTCCGCGGCAATCGCGGCGGCCGTGTGCGGCCTGCTCGGCGACGAGACCAGCCGCCATGCGATGCGGAAGCGGGCCTGGCTACTCGGTCGCGAGATGGTGTGGAGCCGGGTGGCGGAACGCTACGCGGAGGCCTTCGCCCTCACGCGGCACGCGACAGCCGTGAAGCCTCGGCGAATCGGCGGGCCGGCGCGGCCACCACGGCGGGAACTGCCGTCGCTCACGCTCGACCACCTCTGGCGGCTCTCCGACTCGACGGGCCTGATGCAGCACGCCGTCTACGACGTGCCGGCCTGCAGCGAGGGCTACTGCACCGACGACAACGCGCGGGCGCTCGGGCTGATGGTGGCCGTCGAAGAGCTCGGCCTCGACACGCGGCGAACCCATCGGGCCATGGCCGCCTACGCCTCGTTCCTTGGGCATGCCTTCGTGCCCGAGTCGGGGCGGTTCCGGAACTTCCTCGCGTTCGACCGCCACTGGCTCGACGACTCGGGCACCGACGACTGCCTCGGTCGCGCGGTGCATGCGCTCGGCATGTGCATCGGGAGGTCGGGCCGCGAGCAGCTTCGCCGCTGGGCGCTGCGGTTCTTCGACCCGGCGCTCCGCGCCGTCGTGGCCACCACGAGTCCCCGCACGTGGGCGCTCGGCATCCTCGGCATCCAGGAATATCTCCGTCGGCTCGACGGCGACCGGCTCGCCTGCGACATTCGCCGCGAGCTGACCGACCGGCTGCTGCAGCTTCAGCGAACGCAGGCAGGCCCCGGATGGTCATGGCTCGAGGACATCGTCGCCTACGAGAACCCGCGAATCTGCCAGGCACTGGTCTCGGCGGGCCGTTGGGCGGGCGACGCCGCCGCCCTGGAAACGGGCCTCGCGATGCTCGACTGGCTGTGGAAGATCCAGCTGTCGCCGTCGGGCCGGTTCGCTCCGATCGGCTGTCGGGGCTTCTATCGGCGCGGCGGCGAAGCCGCGCCCTTCGACCAGCAGCCGATCGAGCCGCAGGCGATGGTGGCCGCATGCATCGAGGCCTTCCATGCCGTGGGCGACGGTACGTGGATCGATCGGGCCTGGACCGCCTTCGAGTGGTTCCGCGGCCACAACGTGCTGGGCATGGCGGTCTGCGACCCGCTCACGGGCGGCTGCCGCGACGGCCTGCTCACCGACCGGCTCAACGAGAACCAGGGGGCCGAATCGACGCTCGCCTGGCTGCACGCACTCACCGACATGACCAGCTTGGAGTCGTCACGATGCACGTCACCCGCACCGGCATCATGGTCCGGCCGAACAACGCCCGCGTCCTCTACCGCCCCTTCGAGCCCACCAACCCGCAGCGGGCGCTCCGGATCATCGGTCGGGTGATGGAACTGCCGGAGACGCAGGTGGAGACGCTGCTCCATGACGTGCTCTCGGAGTTCCATGGGCGGCACCAACGGCTCCTCCCCTTCCTCATGGATCGCTACGAGGCGGTGAAGCATCACGTGCTCACGGACCGCCCCGTGAGTGAGTCACGCCGGCTACTCATCGGCTCGTACTTCACCCAGGAATACGCCCTCGAAAGCGCCGCGCTCTTCAACCCCTCGATCGTCTGGCACCCTGACCAGTCCGGCGTGCCGGCCGGCTCGCGGAGGTTCATCGTCAGCCTCCGGGCCGTCGGCGAGGGGCATGTCTCGAGCGTCGGCTTCCGCAGCGGCACGATCGACGCCGGCGGCACGATCTCCCTGGCCAGGCCGACGGGCTTCGTGACGGCACCGCATGTCGTGGCCACGAGCCTCTATGACAAACCATTGTTTCAGAAGAAGCTGGCCGAACTGGGGGTGAGCGATGCGTTCGTCGATCTCGTGCTCGAGGCCCTCGGCGACCAGTTCACGCTGGGCGAACTCGAGGCCGCTCTCGCCAAGATGAGGCGGGAGCAGCGGAGCCGCCGCAGGGAGCTGGAGCCCGTCGCAGCCGCGATCATGGCCCTGGCCCGGGCGAACTACGAGATCGAGTGTGATCCCGACTCCGACATCTCCGAGCGGGTGATCTTTCCGTACTCGCCCGCCGAGACCAACGGGATCGAGGATGCCCGGTTCGTGCGGTTCATCGACGACGATGGCTCGGTTCGCTACTTCGCCACCTACACCGCATTCGACGGTGCCGTCACGCTGCCGCAGTTCGTCGAAACCGACGACTTCGTCCGCTTTCGCATCGGCACGCTCAACGGCCCCGAGATCGCCAACAAGGGCATGGCCCTGTTTCCGCGCAGAATCCGCGGCTGCTACTGGATGCTCTCGCGGCAGGACGGCGAGAACATCTACGTAATGCAGTCCGACATGCTGCACTTCTGGTATGCGAAGCAGACCGTGCTGCGGCCCACGCACCCGTGGGAGTTCGTCCAGGTGGGCAACTGCGGCTCGCCGTTGGAGACGTCCGCCGGCTGGCTCGTGCTCACCCACGGCGTGGGGCCGATGCGAAAATACTCCGTCGGCGCGATCCTCCTCGACCTCGACGATCCCACCCGTGTCATCGGCCGCCTTGCGACCCCGCTCCTCTCTCCGGACGAAAACGAGCGGGTCGGCTACGTCCCGAACGTCGTCTACAGCTGCGGAGCCGCCCTGCACGACGGCCTGCTCGTCATCCCCTATTCGATGAGCGACTTTGCCACGAGCTTCGCCACCGTGCCCGTGGCCGAAGTCCTCGACGCGCTGGCGAACACCGACTGACAGATCGTATGCTTGGGAAACACTCGGTGCAGAAAGGCACGACATGAATGCACGATCCACCATCTGGTGCGTGGTTGGTCTCTGGCTCACGACCGCCGGCGTCTCCGCGGAGCCTGCCCCCAAGCCGAAGCCCCCGTCACCCGCCGAGATGCGGCGGCTCGACGCCAAGCTCGCCGACGTGAGCGAATCGTTTCTTCGCGACACGACGACGCTCATCGTTTCCTATGAAAACATCGGGCAGTTCGAGCGGGCGAAGCTGATCCTGGAGGTGCTCCAGAAGCTCGACCCGAAGAACGAGGCCATCCAGACCAAGCTCAAGTCGCTCAACGAGCGGATCATGGAGGCAAGCCTGCAGGACTTGGAGCTGGATGCCGACGCCCAGTGGACCGCGGTGGGCCGCGTGGTGAAGGGGCGGCCGATCCGCGTGGAGGCCAGCGGCGAATACAAGCTGACGGCGACCATCGAAACCGGGCCGGCCGGCGTCGCCTCCGCCAATCCCGTGACCGATCTCGTGGCCGGTGTGCCGCTCGGGGCCCTCATGGGCGTGATCCTGCCGTCCCCGGAGGCGACGACGGGCCAGCAGCCGGCCGCCAATCAACAAACGCAACAGCCCAAGCCGTTCGCCGTCGGCGCTGCCTATGACCGCCCTGCCGAGCGGGACGGCATCCTCTATTTGAAGGTGAACGTGCCGCCAGGCTCGAAATGCACGGGACGGCTCCAGGCCCGGATCACTGGTGCTGACAAACCGGGCTGAGCGGTTTTGGCTGCCCGGCCTTGGGCCGTTAGACTCCTGCCACGTCAGACAGCGAGATCCCCATACCTTTCGGGAGATTCGAGTCATGCAGTCTCTGGCCACAACCCGCCGCGGGTTTCTCAAGGCCTCCTCTGCGGCCGCAGGCACTGCGATCGCGGCGCCCTACGTGATCACGTCGAAGGCACTCGGCGATGCCACGACGCCGCCCGCCAGCGACCGGATCGTGATGGGGGGTATCGGGATCGGCAACATGGGCAGCGGCGACCAGGGGGCGTTTCTTGGTCGTACCGACGTCCAGTACGTCGCTGTCTGCGACGTGCGAAAGGAGTGGCGAGAGAAGGGCAAGGACCGGGCCGATGCCAAATACGGCACGAAGGACTGCACCGCCTACGTGGATTTCCGCGAGCTGCTCGCCCGTGGCGACATCGACGCCGTGCACATCGCCACGCCCGACCACTGGCACGCCCTGATGACGATCGCGGCCTGCCAGGCGGGGAAGGACGTCTACCTCCAGAAACCCGAAACGCTCACGCTCCGGGAAGGCCCGCTCATGGTCGCGGCCGCCCGCCGCTACGGTCGCGTGGTTTCTGGCGGCAGCCAGCGGGTGCTCAACGACTACCGCGGCATCGTGGATCCCTGCTGGGCCGGTGAGATCGGCACGATCAAGTCGCTCGACATCGCCGTCGGCGGCCCGTCGATGCCCTGCTACCTGCCGGCGGAGCCGACCCCGCCCGACATCGACTGGGAGCTCTGGCTCGGCCCCGCGCCGTGGGAGCCCTACAACTCGGGCCGCTGCGCCGGCAACTACGGCACCAGCGGCGGCAGCTGGCGGTCGTACATCGACTACTCCGGCGGCAGCCTCACCGACTGGGGAGCCCATCACTTCGGCGGTGCGATCTTCGCGGCGGATCTTCGCGAGCTGCAGCCGAAGTCGGTCACCTACCATCCGGCGGCAGCCGACGGAAAGACCGGGGCCTATGTGACGCTCGCCTATCCCAACGGCGTCGAGATCCACCACAACCGTCCCGGTCATCTCCAAACCGTGCCGCCCTCGCTCACGCATGGCGGTGCGATCAAGATCGTGGGCGACGGCCAGACCAAGGCGGGCAAGCCAGTGCCGCTCTACCGAACGCCCGACGGCAGCGGGCAGACGAACATCTACGGCGACTTCATCGAGTGCGTGAAGACGCGGGCCCGTCCGTTCCGCGACATCGAGCTGGCAGTGAACACGATGACCGCGCCGCACATGGTGGGCATCGCCTACCGGCTGCAGCGGTCGCTCGAGTGGGATCGCGCCGCCCAGCAGTTCGTGGGTGACGAAGAGGCCAACCGCCTGGTTGACCGCGCCCGTCGCGAGCCCTGGATTCTCTGAGCCGCCCTGGGTTCTCTGGCGCAACCGGATTCCCTGAACCAAAACACTGTCCCGAGGAGACGTTCATCATGGCGTACGATCCAGCCAGCCTCGACGCGGCGTTCGCAGCGCTCGCGGCCTTCGATTGGGGTGGCGATGCGGCGGCCTTCGCTCCGATCGACGCCGCCGTCATCGCCGCCCACGGCGACGCTGCGGCCCGTGCCGATCTCGAGAAACGCCTTGCGGCGGTGCTCGGCCCCGGCTCCTCGCGGGCGGCCAAGGAATATGCCTGCCGGAAGCTGTCGATGATCGGCACGGCGGCGTCGGTGCCGGCACTCGCCTCGCTCCTCGCCGACCCGGACAACTCGCACATGGCCCGGTTCGCGCTCGAGCGGATCGCCGCTCCCGAGGCCATTGCTGCCATGCGGGCAGCCCTCGGAACGGTCGCAGGGCCACTCAAGATCGGCATGCTCTCGTCGCTGGCGAGCCGCCGCGACGCGGCGAGTGTGCCGACGATCGCGGCGCTCCTCGGTGGCGACGCCGCAACGGCTGTGGCTGCGGCCAAGGCCCTTGGCACGATTCAATCGAACGAGGCGGCTGCGGCCCTGGCCACGGCAGCGGCCGCTGCATCCGGCCCGGTCGCTGCTGCCATCGCCGACGCCCGGTGCGAATGCGCGGAGTCGCTGCTGAAGCAGAACAAGCGGGCCGAAGCGGCAGCGATCTACAAGGCGGTTGCCGCCGCGGCGGCCGGCAAGCCGCATGCCCGACTCATCGAGTTGGCAGCGACCCGCGGCCTCGTCGCCTGTGCCGACACGCTCGCCGCGTCATGACGCGGCGGTGAGACACGCCCCCACCCTCTCCCCTTCCCGCCTCACCTTGCTGCCTGGAGTCGAGTGCATGATCCGCCTGTCGCTGTCCTTCGTGGTCGTGGCGTCGCTGACCTTCGCCCTGTCTCAACGCCTCGCCGTCGCCGACTCCGCCGCCGAGCCGGTGGCAACGGTCATCGAGCTCCTGGGCCGCGACGATGCCGAGTTCCGCGCCATCGGCCTCGACCGGGTGCGGCACGGCCTGAAGGGCCAGGCTGCCACGACCGCGATCGCCGCCCTCGTGTCGAAGGCGGCCCCGCCGCGGCAGATCGAACTCGTAAGGGCGCTCGCGGATCGAGGCGACACAGCCGCCGTCCCAGCCGTGCTCGCCCTGCTGCTCGCGTCGCCGGATGCCGAGGTGCGGTCGGCGGCCATCCTGGCACTCGGCCAGCTCGGCAGCGGCACGGAAGTGGCTGTGCTCAAGAAATGGCTCGGCGGCCAGGAGCCGGAGCGGTCGGCCGCCCGGCGGTCGCTCGAACGGCTTCGTGGCGCCGAGGTGGGCAAGCAGATTGTCGAGGCGGCCCGGCATGGCGAGCCGGCTGTCCGACCGACGGTCATCGAAATCCTGGCCACCAGGCGGGAGCGGGCGGCGGCTGGCGACCTGGCTGCCCTCACGGCCGACGCCGACGAGGCCGTGCGGCTGGCAGCCCTGAAGGCGGTTGCAAAGCTTGGTGGCCCAGACCAGCTCGGTGGTGTCGTCGATGCCCTGATCAAGGCCAAGTCCCCCGGTGAGCGGGGCGAGGCCGAGCGGGCCGTCGTCGCTCTGTGCACGACGAACGCGGACCACGGCCGGGCCACGGAGCTGTTTCTGGAGCGGTTCAAGGCGGCAGGCGAGCAGGAACGCGAAACGTTGCTTCCGACGCTCGGCCGGATCGGCGGTCCCGGCGCCCTCTCCATCGTCGACGGCCTGATCGCCGACCCCGACGCGGCGAAGCGGCAGTTCGGCCTCAAGGCGATCACCCGCTGGCCCGATGCCACCGTGGCCCAGCGGCTGCTCGATCTCGTCGGCAAGGCCCAAAACGCGGACGAGCGAACGCAGCTCGTGGCCGCCCTCATCCGGATCGCCCCGCTGCCCGACAACAAGCTGGACGACCGGCAGAAGATGGAGCTCGTGAAGAAAACGATGGACCTCTGCAGCACCGACGCGGAGCGGGCCAGGCTGCTCGAGCGGGTCAACGCGATCCGCACGATCGAGGCCTTCCGCTTCGTGCTGCCCTACGTCGACCAGCCGGCCTTCGTCGAGCCGGCCTGCACGAGCGTGGTGGAGCTGGCCCATCACCAGAAGCTCCGCGACGCCCACAAGGACGAGTTCGTGAAGGCGCTCGACAAGGTGATCGCCACCACGAAGAACCCCGAGCTCGTCGAGCGGGCCGAGCGGTACAAGCAGGGCAAGACCTGGGAACGCAAGAAGGGCTGATTCAGCTCCCGGTTCTCACGCCCGGCGCTTCCCCCCCATACAAGCCCCCAGGCGCGAGCCGGGGGATGATCCGGGCTGTTTCGGGATCGACACCGTATTGATCCCCCTGCTTGCGCATGGGGGCTTGGATGAAGGCACTTCCGTTTCATAGAAGCCCCCAGGCGCGAGCTGGGGGATCTTACGGCTTGCGGATCGCGTACAGCGCGTCGTACGACCGCACGTAAATCGTGCCACCGCTGGCTGACTACGGTGGCCGATCCGGCACCGGCGGCTGTTGGATCGACGAGCCGTGGATGCCCGCACTGTTGGACGACGCGGCCTTCACCTGCGACTGGGGACGGGGACGCATCTCTCGCCACGTGGTGACGCCGCACGGCGCCGGCTATACGGCCACGCAGGAGCAAATTCTCGAGTTACCCCGCGCAACGGACCTCGACGCCGACGCGGTCGGCCACGTCTATGTGCCGAGCTGGCGGAACGGCCACTCCAAGTGGACCGGTCCTGACGTGGGCGTCATTGCCGGCGGGTGCTGCCACGACTATGCCACCCAGACGAGGCTTCTCGAGGCGGGTATCGAGGAGCGGACGCGGGTGGGGTTCGAGGTGGCGCGCAACGCCGATCAGCCGAAGCAGGCCGCCTTCGCCATCTACGAACAGGACGAGTGGGCCGGCTGCTCGGACCTGGCCATCCATGACGAATGCACGGCCGACATGAACGAAAGCGACTACGTGGCCCGGATCATCAGAGCCCGCCGCGACGGCACGCCGGCGGCTGGCTACGGCCGCTCGACCGCGGGGGTGGCTTCGGCGACTAAGCAGGCGCCAGCTGCAAAGACCGGCGGCAGATCAGGCGTCGGACATGCTGATCCTGAAGGAGGCTGCCCACCCACACGCTTGCGTGCCGTAGGTCAACTGACGTGCCCCGAGCGTCACCGGCTCAGCCACGGAACGTGGGTGACAGGATCGACCCTCGCCGTCACCGACTCGATCCGGATCCGACGTCGAGAATCGCGACGCCACGCACCAGCATGCTGATGAGCCACGCCGGTGTCGTCTTCAGGACTCCCCTCATGGCGATAGGGAAGGCTTCTCTGCTTCGAGGACGCCTTTGATTTCCGGAACGATCGCATCCGCCCACGTCTGGTAGCCCTGGGGGCTGAGATGCAGCAGGTCCGGCATCACTTCGCGAGAAAGGGTGCCGTCCGCGGCCAGGAATGTCGGGTTGATGTTCACGTACTTCACGTTCCAGTGACCGTCGTATTTCGCGAGCAGTTCGTTGGTGGCGTCGTTGTTCACCCGCATCGGATCGGTCGGCGACTCACCGCGGGGAAAGATCGCCAGGAGCAGGATGCGCGCCTTGGGAAAGCGGGCATGGAATGTCTCCAGGATGGCCCCCACACCGGCGGCAATGTCCTCGGGAAGGTCTTTCCGTCTGTTGTTATTGGTGCCCACCATCAGCACCAACACCTTCGGATCGAGATCGCCGTCGAGGTTTCCGTTCTGAAACCGCCACAAGAGGTGCTCGGTTCGGTCGCCGCTGATACCGAAGTTCGCCGCTTTCAGCGGAGCGATCTGCGCAGCCCAGATCTCCTTGCCTTTGTTCTCCCATCCCTGCGTGATCGAGTCGCCGGCGAACAGCACGTCGAAGCCCCCGCGAGCTGCCTGGTCATTGAAACCCGCGTTGCGATCCTGCCACCACTTGCTCGGGCGTTCCTGCGGCCTGATCGCGTGTGACTTCGGTGACACGTGGGGAATCACGGGCTGGAGGAACTCGGCCAGTGGATACACCTGCGTGTTGACCCGTTTCATCGCCTCCCACAGCGCGCCGTACGGCTTTTCCTCGGCATTCACCATGCCGGCGTTGTTCGTGCCATCGCGGTACCGAAACCAATGCCACCCCACGCATCCCGGGTTTTCGAGGAGCGTGAGCGTGAAGTGCTCGTAGAACTTGGCCCGGTCCTGCTGCGTCCTGACGGGAAAGCCGGCTCCGACCACGTCGGTCGGCAGGCCGCCATCAGACGACATCGCATACCACTCCGTGAGCAGAATGGGCTTGCCTGCCACCTTGGCCCAGTTGCGAATACGGTCGTTTTCCGGCGTCCAGCGGTGGTAGTAGTTCACGGAGATGATGTCGGCGTGCCGCCCGCCGGCCTCGAAGATCACTGAAGAGGTCAGTGCCTTGCCGTGGAACCGTGAGCCGAGAAACATGTGATTCGGGTCGTGCTTGCGAATCGCCGCCGCGACCTTGGCGTAATACGTGTCCACCACGAGCCGCAGGAAGTCGCGGTCGTCTTCCTTGGTGGGCTTGCGGTCGCCCCGCGAGGCCATGAACGCGGCCGCCGCCTTATGGTTGGGATCGTCGGTCGGATGGCTCAGGTAGCGCTCGACGATCCCCCACTCATGCAGTGGCAGTTCGTTGTCGGAGAAATGCCCGAACAACCAGGGGTCGTCCTTCGTCTCCGCCATGCCCTGCGCCACCTGGTCGCAGAACGACTCGAATTCCGGGTCGAACGGATAAATGGCCGGTATCTCACCGGTCGCCGGATGCCTGGCCCGGCGTTCCTTCCGGTAGCCGGACATGAAGCCCCACCTCAGGCAGTAGGGCATCGGCTGGGGCAGCTTCCTTACGATTTCGGCGGCCGACCAGCAGCCCAGCGTGTTGAACGCGTGATTCCGCAGTCCCGCCAGCGTCTGCTCGCCCCACAACAGGTCTTCCGGCGATGGGGCCTCGGCCGGCTTCGGTGAAGCGGGCGACACCGAATTGACGCCAACGCTAAGAAAGACATGGCCCTCCGGATCGATCACCCACCACCGGCCGTCCAGTTCGGCCGGGTGAAAGAAGCCCGTCGCCTCTGCACGGCGCTCCAGCCAGCCCCCATACCGGCTGAGTTTCACATCCGCGGCTGGCGTGAAGCCTTTGAGGTCTGACAGGATGCGGCACTCGTGGCTGACGTAGCTGCCCCGCTGCATCACCTCCGCGACCTCTGCGGAATGGCTGGCAGCCGGAAGGGCGATCAGGCCCGCCAGGCCGACGGCGAATCTCTGAAGAAACTCGATCATTCGGCGTACGGGCCAGAATGGTTGAATCATGATGTGAATCCTGGGTGCGGCGATCAGCGCGTGGCTGATCAGTCGAGATCGAACGAGAAGGTATTCGGGCCACGCTCGCTCATTTCGGCGGTGAGGCCCGACCGCTGCCGGTCGCGGTAGCGTTCCGGCAGGTGATGCGTGATGATCGGCGGCGATTCGCTTTCATCGGCCGACTTTGCGGGCACGAACTTTTCCGTGGTCTTTTCGATGACCACGACGTAGCGGCCCACGGGGGCGCCATCGCCCGGCCTGTAGGTGCCGAGCTTGAATCGCCCGGCATCGTCGGTGACCGCCGACGCCGCGAGGCTGCGGTCTTCCGCAAGGAACATCACCGTCCCCGCCTCGACGGGCTTGCCCTTGAACGTGACTGTGCCGCCTGCCGGCAGGGTTTTGAGCCGAGCTTCGAGCCACTTGTCGTGGCGACGGCCACAACCGCACAGCGCGAGCGCAGCGACGGCCGCGATGATGCCTGCAGCAATCAATTTCCGGCGGCCAAGGCTGCGGGAGCAAAGCGCTGTCATTGATCGATGCTCGCACCGGTGACGGCTTCCCTGCCCGCCTTGCTGCCCAAGGCGCCCCATACGCCAAAGGGGCTCGGGCTGCGACCCGTTCCTTGCGTGCCGCTCACGACGAGGCATTCGATGTTCTCGCTGATGAACCTGACGGCGCCGTCGGCGAAGAGACTTTGGACGCCCCCCTGATGCCAGCTTCTGGTCGTGAGAATTCCATTGAGGCCCCCACAGCAGGCGCCATTGGGAGGCAGCACGGTGACAAACCCGGTAATCGCAGGCCTGCCCTGCACCCACCCTACCCCAGGGGAACTCCAGTAATTGAGAATGGTGACGCCCGTGTAGAACTGCCCGTTGTAACTATTGCGGCAATTCACCGGGTTGGTCGAGTTGTCCGTGGTGCACGCCTCGCGGTTGTTCGCGGGCGTAACGGAGTTTCCGCCTGTCGACCGTATGCACTCCGACAGCGCGAGCGTATTGCTCAACCCATCGCGAATATCAGCATGTTGGGTGCGGCTATCGCGTCCAAACACGCCACGCAAGGCGGACTTGTTCTGGCTCACCAACGTATCGAGACCGGAGTATCGATCGCCATAACAAAAGACGTAGTTGTTCCTGCCCTGCGCCCCCGAACCTGGGCTCGAGGCAGTTGAATCCGTCGGGCAAAGCAGCCACCGCGGCTGATGGGTGTAGGGCGAAAAAAACCCGGTATTCGCAACAGGCGGATTTTCTCCAAATGCGTCGAACAGCGATCGCTCGTCCATGAACGGCAGAAGGGGATAAAAACCGCTGAGCCTTCCGACTGGATCGACAGGAGTTCCGTCCGGGTTGGTTCCGCTCGTGGAGACCGGCCCTCCCCACGCATACGGAAAACCATTCAAGTGGTTGTCGTGGCCGCCGAGTGCCAGGCCGATCTGCTTGAGATTGTTTTGGCAGGAGACCCTCCGGGAACTCTCGCGAGCCGACTGGAGGGCGGGAATGAGCAGGCCGACGAGCAGGCCGATGATGGCGATGACCACCAGAAGCTCGACAAGCGTCATCCCCCGAGCGCGGCACGGACGTGGATGCCGTCCCCTGTTCTGGGGCTCAAAAAGCCGTTGCCGGGTTCGCGGCGTCATGAAAATTCCCTCATCTTGGTAAGAGCCGGCCCATCGTTTTTTTGGACATAACCCCGAAAAACCACGCAAAACACGGGTGGCCCGGCCCTCATGTCCAAAATAGCCGACTTCGGCTCTACAGAATGCGGAGGTTGTGTGGGCGGGAGGGTTCCCGTCCGTCGGCCCGTCTCGTCCTGATTCCAGCTATTGCCGATTCCGGGCCTGTTTCGTTCCGAGCAGCCGCCGCACGGCGGAATCCCCAATGTCATTGGCCGAGAACCAGAAGCGTTTCGTGCGGCTGCTCACCCAGCACGAGAGGGGTGTGTATGCCTACATTCTGAAGTTGGTTCTCGACTGGAACGACGCCAACGAAATCCTCCAGGAAACCAACGTTCGCCTCTGGGAGGAGTTTGAGCGGTTTGAGCCGGGGTCGAATTTCGGCGCCTGGGCCCGAACCATCGCCTACTACCAGGTGCTCGCCTGGCGCAAGCGGCGAAAGCGAAGCCGCCTCGTGTTTGACAACGAAACCGTCGAGAAGCTGGCTGCCTGCGACGACGAGAATTCGCTGGCGGAGCAGTCTCGCTGCCTGGCGCTGGCCGCCTGCATTGAGCAGCTGTCGTCGCGGAAGCGCAATCTGCTCTCGCGGTGCTACGAAGCCAACGCCACGATACGTGGCGTGGCGGACGAACTGCACCTCTCCGTCGAAGCGGTCTACAAGTCGTTGCAGCGAATCCGCTTGGCCTTGCACCAGTGCGTGGAGCAACGCCTCCTCCGGGAAGAATCGCCATGAGCGGCGAGACCATCGAGTTGTATGCCCGAATCCACGATCTGGTCACGCTGATTCTCCAAGCCGTCGCGACCGACGACGACTGCGAACAACTGTGCTCCCTGCTCCGCGAATCGCCGGTCGCACGGAAGGTGTTCGACGCCTACATCCGGGAAACGACCGAGCTGAAATGGCACCTTGATGCGGCGGTCGTGGTCGAGCCGGTCGGCAACCGGCGACTGCAGGTGCCACGGCGATGCAGTGGCCCTCGGTCGTCGTTGGTGGGTCGAGGCTGGCGAGCGGCGGCCTTGTTGCTTGTCGTGTCGATGGCGACGGCAGGTGCCGTCATTTTCTCCCGTCTCCCGGGCCGCGACATGCAGGCTCCGGCGCCCGAAAGCGACGTGGCCAAGGCGGCTGTTGAGCCGCCGGCATTGATTTCGGGCACCCACCGCGGCGTTGCCACGCTCACGCGGGTAACGAACGTCGTATGGTCCCAGGAAGACGGGTGGTTCGAGGATCTTGCGAGGCTCGGCCCGGGTGACACGCTGCGGTTCGACAGCGGAGAGGTCGAACTCGTCTTCGACACGGGCGTCGAGGTTTTGGTGCGCGGTCCGGCCGACTTCGAGATCAAAGGCCCTGACCGGGCCTTCAGCAGGCTGGGCTCGATTGCGGCTCGCGTTGGTGACTCGGGCAAGGGTTTCACCATCGAGACGCCGACGGCGGAAGTTGTCGATGTGGGCACCGAGTTTGGCGTCGAGGTTCAGCCGACGGGTTCGACGGCGGTCGCGGTCTTTCGGGGCCGCGTCGATCTGTCGGTGGCGGGTGATGCGGAAAGTGAGCGAGGGAGCTTCCGGCCGCTCTTCCAGGGCGAGGCGGTCCGCGTGGGCCTCGACGGAGCGCTCCAGCCAATGGTCGCGATAGCAAGCGATCGGTTTCCGGAACCACTTCGGAGCCGGCCGTCAAAATCCGCTGCGGCCCGCGTGATCGCCGGCGTCAAAGACAACCGTGGCGACGAGCAGAACGCCAAGTTCTACCGCATCGTTCGCGACGGCCTTCGGGAGGATTCCCCGGCGTACGTCGACCGCAACCACGAGTGGAACGGTGTGGACGGCTCTGGTATTCCGGCATGTGTGCAGGGCATCGAATACATCATGCCCTTCAACGACGACAAGTTCGTCAAGCCTCTCGAGGTGTCCGTTGAACTGCTGCGGCCCGCCACGCTCTACGTGTTCTTCAGCGACACCCTCGAAGTGCCGGACTGGCTGCGTGACAACTTCGTCGACACCGGACTCGACATCGGGCTCGACGAGGCGAAAAACCGCTTTATTCCCAGTCGGAAGACGGCGACCGGCCCTGGGGCCAGCGTCGACACCGTGTTTTCCATTTGGAAGCGCGATGTCCGCGAAGCATCCACCGTGACGCTCGGTTCGATCCGCCGGCCGCCCGATCAAAAGGAACGCAAGATTGGCTTCAACATGTACGGAATTGCAGCGGCACCGTTGGACACAAAGCCGTAACCGGCCCTGTGGCGTCTGGTTCAGGGCTTGCGCAACTCATCCACTTTTCATTTCGTTTCGGGGATCTCTGGGGCATCGCAGGTTGTTTCGCGGGTAACTCCCGCGGCGGCGATCGTCTCAAGCAGGAGGGTGAACAATGAACGTTATTCCAGGGCTCCAATGGTTCCTGTCGCGGTCGAAAGTGATTGCGGCGTGCCTGCTGATCATCTTCTTCTGCCTTGTCGTGTCGACACCTGCCGAAGCGCAGGCAACGAAAACGTGGATGACCTCAGGTACGGGGGTTTGGGCTACGGGGTCGAATTGGTCGGGCGGCACAGCACCCACGAACAACGCCTCCACGACCGACATCGCCTACTTCAGCGACGTAGCAGTGGGCGGGAACTCGGTCACGGCGGAGGTTGGCACCAATAACTTCATAGCGGGCATTTCCTTTAATTCTGCCGGCACGACCTCTGTTCAATCGAATTCCAACAGTTTCGCCAGGACGCTGACCATCGGCTCGAGTGGGATTACTGTCACGAGCGGTGCGGGAGCGGTGATGTTCTCTCCCGTACGGAGCGGAACCGGCGCGCCTCAACTCACGCTGAGGCTCAATGGTTCGCAGACATGGACGAACAATTCAGCAAACACGCTCACGATTGCCAATCCCGTCATCAACTACATCAGCGGAACAACGACCAATCTTGCTATCGCAGGCTCTGGATCAACCACGATTTCCGGTGTGATAAGCAGCGGCACCTTTGGCGGCGGGCCCGTCCAGCTGATCAAACAAGGGGCAGGCACGCTCACGCTCTCGGCCGCCAACACGTACACGGGCGCAACACAGGTGATTTCGGGACTGCTCGTGGTGAACGCGGCCGGTGCGATTCCCGGCAGTTCGGCGATCACGCTCGGCGGTGCGACCACCCGCGGCTTCCTGGAGATCGACGCCCCCCTCACGATCTCGAGCCTTACGTTCTCGGGCTCGGGCGGCGACGTCGTCGACACGAGCCAGAGCACGGCCACGTTCTCGGCCACGAGTGGCACGGCCACGATTACCGTGCTCGGAGGGTCCAACGCCTTCCACGCCTCCGCCACGCTCGCCTCCCCCACGCTCCTCGACGTGTCGAGCGGCGCCTTCTTCACCTTCCACAACAACCTCTCGGGCTCGGCCGCCTTCACGAAGCAGGGCGCCGGCACGCTCAGCATCGTGGGCGACAACGACGGCTACTCGGGAAGCTTCAACATCACCGGCGGCAGGGTGAACATCGGCTCGGGCATGAACCAGATCGGTACCGGCACGACAACGCTCTCCGGCGGGGCGACGCTCGACCTCGGCGGCCAGGCCTTCACCGACCGGATCATCGTGCTCTCCGGCACGATCCTCAACGCCGGCGGCACGGCCACGACGACGACCATCTCCGGCCCGACCACGGTCAGCGGCTCGACCGCCGGCACCTACAACATCACTCCCAGTGGTATCGGGACATTCAATGCGGCCGTGGGCAGCGGCACATTGCCGGTGAACGTCAACGTGAGTTCGACGAGCGCCCCCGGTGGTCAGGCCATCTTCAATAACGTGATCGCCGGGCAGGGCAACGTCGTCGTCTACGGCGGCGGCACCGCCACGTTCAACGGCGCGGTGAGCGGCGCGACCACCACGCACGGCGTGAGCACGTTCAACGCCGACTACGACTCCGAGGCGCAGGTGCAAAACGGCGGATCGGCCACGTTCGCGGGCACCACGGGCGCCTCGTCGGTGGTCAAGATCTTCGCCGGCGGCACGGGCACGTTCTCGAATGCCGTGTCGGGCACAGTGCAGGTCTGGGGCGCGGCCACGTTCACGTCGACGAGCAGCCTCACGGGCAGCCTCACGACGAACTCGGGCGGCGTGGCGACGTTCGCCGACATGGCCGCGACGGTGTCGAGCGCGATCCACAACGACGGTCAGTTGATCGTGAACCGCACGAGCGGCGTGCAGACGCTCTCCGGCGTGATCGACGGCGACGGCAGCCTCGTGAAGCAGGGTGGAGGCCTGCTCGCTCTCACGGGCAACAACAGCTATTCAGGCCCCACGACCGTATCGAACGGAATCCTGGCGGTGAACGGCCAGATCGCGAGTTCTGTCGCCGTAGCGAGCGGCGGAACGGTCGCGGGATCGGGGCTCATCGGCGGAATTCTCTCAGGCGCCGGCCTCGTGAGCCCGGGCAATTCACCGGGCATTCTCACGGCGAGCGAGTTCGATCCGACCGGTGGATTGGGGGCGGCGTTCGAGTTCAGGTCGGCCGCACCGATCTATACGAGTGCGACTGCAAGCTTCAACGACGTCCTCCGCCTGACCGACGCGAGTCCATTCACGACGTCGCTCACCGGCAGCAACGTGATCAACGTCTACTTCGACGTCGACTCCATCGCGACGGGCAACGTGTTCGAAGGCGGCTTCTTCACGGGCCTGTCGGCGGGCAATCTGCTCACGGCGGTTCAAGACGCGACGTTCCAGTACTGGATCAAAGACAATGCCGGTGGCACGGCTTTCAACGGTGTCAACTACAAGTCGCTGTCGAGCATGCCGGGCATCACGGGCGTGACGCTCACCACGATCTCACGCGAGGCCGACTTCGGCAGCGGCCCGGTGAGCGGCAGCGTGACCCAGTTCATCATCGTGCCCGAGCCGGGGACGCTCGCCATCGCAGGCATCGGCGTCGGCATCGCCGGCTGGATGAATCGCAATCGTCGCCGGCCGCGCCGAACGCAAGCCGGTGGATCTCGTTCATAAAAGCCCCCAGGCGCGAGCCGGGGGATGATCCGGGCCGCTT